>NZ_CAMXYY010000051.1 GCF_947253395.1 uncultured Olegusella sp. | reverse complement strand
ATTAGAATAACGGTCTCGTGGGCTCGGAGATGTGTATAAGAGACAGTCCCCACACATCTTCTAGCAAAAGTAAAAAAATTACGACACAGATGGCAAAAATCACTGAGCGTCGGTTTGCCCACGCAAGGCGTCGGCCCTTCTTGGCCACTTCTTGGGCTTCTTGTGAAAGTAACTCGGTATCCATTCAAAATCTCCACTCGCCGCTCATGTAGGCGATACCTATTTTGTCCAATAATTCTTTGTGTATCCTTAACTAAGCATAAAGGCATCGTAACGCCGCAAACGTATGTCTTCCGCAGACGCTACCATAAGGTAGGTACAACGCCAGATTTGAACTCGTACAACTCCTCACAAGAGTTGTTTTACAGCTTTGAGAGGATATTATGACATCGAAAATGAGTACAGAAAACGCGCTTTATTTGTATCGCCTCTTTCTTGAGGCCTTTGGCCAGGGCAAGCAAATCTTTTTGCCCCGCATCGCAGAAGTATTGCAAGCGGATGACATTACAGCGTATGACTTAGACTGCGAGTCTGTGCCAGAGCTTTTGGAAAAACTTGAGTTTGTGACCCTAACCAAGTTTAAGGGCGGACGCGTATATGCCACACTACAGGCGTACCCTCAGTTTGATGAAGCATTGGCCGCACTAACAACAGCTGCTGAAGATGAAGCACCCAAAAAAACAGGCAAACCTTGGAAGCGCAAAAAGGCTCAAATGAGACCTGTACATCCCCCTCATCATGAGCCGCCAAACCCCCTGCATGAAGAAGCAACAGAAGAAAAGTCTGCCGCATCTGAGCTCGTCACTAAGGCCGAATCCGAGAAAACACCTGCCAAAAAATCTGTGCAGGATGAAAGAGCTGTGGCAAAGACAATAGTTCAAGGCGAGCTTGAGCAAAGCCAGGCTGCCGATGTTCCTGACGAAGCGGCAGCAAAAACTGAAAATGAAACTACCTCTGAGGTCAAAAATACAAATGAGACTAACACTACCCTTCTGACCCCTCAACCCTCAATTCGTCTCACTATTGTTTCCAAATCTGAGACTGATGTAGGCAACCTAAAGGAAGAAAGCATCTCAGAAGAGGCACGTGTTCTGAAAGAAGATCTACTTCCCAAATCCGAACACATCAGTTCTGCACCTCATCCTACGCCTCAGGCTGTTATGTCTACCCCTAGTGTTCCCACGCAAAGTGCTGCAGAGCGTGTTTTGCCCAAGCAATTCTGGCTTGAGGTACGCTGTCCTGAAGAACTCATAAGCAAGCTCGCCCTAGCGCTACCCTTCGGTGCTGATGTCCTATCAACACTTGAAGAAGATTGGCAGGTCGCTCGTGCCACTGGCAATGTGAGTTACACGCGCAATGATGCCCACTTCCCCTTGCGCTATCACGATGCCGGTAAAAAACCTGTTGAGGTGTATCTCAAACGCAGTAATGGTCTAAACGCAGGCAAGCGCTGGATTATCTCCGATGTCCAGACGCATACAGATCACAAATCAGCTCCCAAGTATAAAGAGCTAGCCGCAACCCCTCGCACAACACAGGACTTCTGGATGGCAATCTCTGCCACCTCTTTGGCACCCTATCGTCGTCGTAACCTCGCCTTAGAACTCTCTAGACATCTGCATTTCGAAAGCTGGGCAGAATTTTGTCAAAGCTTTTCCCTGCTTGCAGCTCATGAAGCTTGGGGCGAGACAGACGAGGATAACCTACCAATTCTGCGTGAATATCTCAGTGTCAACTTTGTTCGCGCACTTGAACAAAACCGCATCGTAGTATCTGCCGACGGCAAACAAAAACTCTGGAATACTGGTCTGGTAGATGCGGATTACCAAGCGATTTTCTGCCTCATGAATGTAGTCTCTGACACAGAGTCTGGGCCTGCAGAATTCGTCGCGGCGCTTACGGCGACAGACCCTCGCATCACCAGCTGGGAGATGCTCCCTGCTCCTGCAAGTTATATCTCTTCTCTCGAGGACCTCTATCTGCCATACAAAACTACAGTTCTCGACAATCCCCGCGCAGACGTTACTACAGAAGCCTGCATGCGCGCGCTCGCTCGCGCAAAAGCCTCCTTCCGTGAACTCGCACTCATTTGGGATCCCCAAACAGGTGAAAATTACCTGTTGCTTCCACTTGAAGAAACCACGGCCAAGCAGGGAAAACCCCAAGTGAACGCAGCGCTTATAGCCCAATACCAAGCAGGTCGTCTACGCCCCTTGAAAACGCTTTGCTTGCGTGATGCCTATGCATGCGCTCGTGTGGTATCAGCTCAAATGCCTCACTGGCTCTCAGGAGCCCTTAAAGCCTGACACAGCACGCCTACCCATCACCCAACGATGTGGTCTATCAAGTCTTTAGCTACGAAAACTTTCGACCAAACCACTGCAAAATCATAGATGCAAGGCTGTCCTGGTTGAGGGGTAGAATCTAAGGCAGAACACAAGATGGAGCAGCTGGATGTACAGCAGCGCTCCATACACTAAATTAGCACCACAAGGAGCACCATGAACGTTAGTCAAGCTATTGAACTTGCCGGCTCTTTTTTTATTCCTGACTTTCTTCTTGCCGACGGTCTTTCCGCCGTTGAATCAGAGCGCCTCAAGACCGAGGAAGCCATTAAGGTACTGTGTGATGACTGGTTTGCACAACCCTTGGGCAAGGAGTCTTTCTCCTTTGATTTAGTGCGTGAGCTAGCCGACCGCAATCGCACGCTCTGTGACCTAGTAGAAACCTCCGATGCACCAGAGGCGGTTGCCCTCGCCACCCGTCGTGCCGAATCCAACAGCCCTAATCTTTCACGCGGTATGGCTGACTTTGACCTTATCCATGGCGTAGCTGCACTACAGCATCGCTCGTTTAAGAAGGTTGCACGCGAAGTTGGTGGCAATATGGACAATCTTGCCGTGGTCTATGTTGCCGCCCCCGTCAAGGGTACCGTCGTTGGTCTTGACCTCGAAACTACGGGGCGCAATCCTGACCGTGGCTATATCATCAATATTGGCTGGGCAACCATGGAACTCACGCCCGAAGCAACTCCTAAAAATGAACATGCTGTCTACTGTGGACTTCCTGATGTGTGGGCAGGTCGCAAGATTCCGATGGAACGTGTTCACCACATTACTTCCGATATGCTTGCTGACAAAAAGCCCCTGCGTCAGGACAAAGCACTACAAAAGCAATTAGTAGCGCTGCTTTCTCGGTATCCTTTTATGGCGCACAATGCTTCATTTGAGGATTCCTGGATGATGCTGCACCTCAACGGCTATGCCGAAGCACGCAAAGCAGGCAAGATTATTCCTATCGACACACGTGATATTTGCCGTCGCATTGACAAGGATATGGTGGGGCTACCCCGCGAATCTCGTCCTGCTTCACTAGAAAACTGGGCACGACGCCGCGGCACCTTGGATACCGGAGAAGTTGAAAAACACCTTGGTCTTGATGATACCAACCTGATGCTACGCACCGTACAAGCTGAGTTTGTTCTCCGTAATATGTTTGTGAACCCCACGCATGCAGAAGCCGCATCCCCAAACACAAGCACCGCTCACAAAAAGGTGGGCACTGCGACCACAACGACAAAACCATACGATGCAAAGCATACACAGACAAAGCGCTCGCCCCAGCTCAAAACTGCAAGCAAAAAACTTGAACAAGCGCTTCTTGAGCCTCTTGCTGCAGTTGCACTCGGAGGCTCTCTTGAACTTGCAAATTGGTCTGCTTCCTGGCTTACTCAGGCGGCATCCCAACTACCTGAACATCTTAAGGTAGCTGTACGAATAGGAAGTGTTGAGCAGGGGGATTTTGTTGCCTCTATTGCAGGCGAAAGCAATGCAAATCCACAGGTCATCCAAGCACGCCTGAGCGTAGTAGATCAAACTGGTTTAGCTCACGGACTTGCCTGCTTTGCAGTAGCGCTCGCCCAAGTGAGTGCTACTGGCAAACTTCCTACGCACTCCATCTCGCTTGCCTGCTTTAGTTAGCAGCAGCTTTCTTTAACAATGCACCTGTTATAGCCACACTGTAACAAGATGGTTCATCTCTCGACTTTTAGAAAAATCTGACCTGCAGTTTTGCGCTTGCCACGTCCGAAACTCGAACCATCTGTGATTGGCAGCAAAAAAGCACCCCTTGAGAAGGGGTGCTCAAGACGCGCACATGTCGCAAAACTTTTAGTTGCCGCTACCGAAGCTGCGACCATGACTGCTGCTACCAAAGCCTCCGCTACGGCGAGCACCAAAGCGTTGGTTGCCACGGTCATTGCGCTCATAGCGAGCGCTATGATTGGGGCGATTAGCACGGAAGCCGCCGCGGTCATTACGCTCACCGCGAAAACCGCCACGATCTCTGCCACGCTCATCACGACCACCACGATAAGCAGCCTGGTCACCACCACGCCTATCATCACGACCAGGGAAGCCACCACGGCCCCCGCTGCGCCTATTGTCATCGTGCCTGCCAGCAAAACCACCACGGTCATTGCCGCGGAAGCTTCCACGAGGTCCCCGATCCTCATCACGCAGACCCAAAGCCTCCAATGCTGCGTTAAGACCTTTAAGCAGTTCAACCAAATCCCTACGGTCTTCTTCAGCAAAGCCAGGAATCAAAGCAGGTTCTACACTATCAACACTCTCACCCTCAGATGCACCCCTGCCTTCCTCGGTTAAAGAGACTCGTACTATACGCATGTCAGGTTCTTCGGGCTGCACACGAGTAACGAGACCGCGCTTCTCAAGACCAGCAAGCAGCTCGTCCAAAGCACGCAGGCGAGTACCCATCAGCTCTGCCATTTCTTTTTGTTCCATCTCAGGCTTGAGAGTCAACATTTTGAGAGCACGCTGACCCTCTCGATCGCGCTCAGCAGCATCGCGGCGCTCGTCACCCATCATGCGCTGACGCTGACGCATCAAACGAGATGCCTTCATCAACTCGTCCATAAACAACGTATCATCATCTGTCTTGCTTGCTGCGGAGCCATCCTTTATTGACTCTGTCATCTTTGGCTCTTGAGCCCATTCAGGCAAATTCTCGCGTGCTGGATCCATCATCTCGTTGGCGTTCATATACCTTCATCTTTCTTCCGGCGCTCCCGCACCCGCGCTTCCGCACGACCCCGACCCCATGTCGAGGTTTTTTCGGACAGCCAACTGCTGCCAAAGCAAGTCTAAACTACCCAGCCAACATCCCTTGTAAACACAGCCGATTCACACGAATGGATCCTGCTTATATACAAGATGCACAGCTTTATCAATCTCTGTAGCTATAAAAAGGACAAGCGGAGGGTACACTGTTTGCTAATTGTCGCTAGCTATGGAGAACTCATGTCCAAAAATCCACAACAAAAAGCAGAGCAGAGCAAACAGCCACTCGACCGCATTGCAATCGGTCGCCATGCAAGCATTGTCTGTATCATCTGCAATGTTACGTTAGCTACTGCAAAAGCTCTTGCAGGTATTGCAGCAGGTTCTGTCTCGGTCATAGCAGACGCAGTCAACAACCTCTCGGATGCTTCGAGCAATATTATCTCGCTCATTGGCTTCCAACTAGCTGGCAGACCTGCTGATGCTGAGCATCCCTATGGGCATGGTCGCTACGAGTATGTTGCAGGCCTGGTAGTGGCACTGCTCGTCATGGCAATGGGCCTTGAGCTACTCAAAAGCTCTATTGAAAAACTCATCTACCCCAGTCCAACTGATTTTGGGATACTCACGGGCGTTGCTTTACTTGCTTCTATCTCACTTAAGCTCTGGATGATGCATTACACACGCAAGGTGGGCAAGCAGATCTCCTCTAAGACTCTCGAAGCAGCAGCTATTGACTCTCGCAACGACACCCTTACGACCACAGGAGTGCTCATCGCTGTCCTCATTACCCGTTTAACTGGCATTAATCTTGATGGATGGGCTGGCCTTGCGATGTCTGCTTTTGTTATCTATAGCGGCATACAGCTCGTCAAAGACACAGTTGACCCTTTGCTGGGCCACGCCCCTAGCGCACAAAAAGTTGAGCACATCCGTCGTCGCATACTTTCCTATCCAGGAGTGCTTGCAACCCATGATCTCATGGTACATGATTACGGTCCTGGTAGGCAGTTTGCCAGTGCACATGTCGAGATGGCAGCTGAGCGCAACCCCCTTGAAACCCACAAAATCGTTGACCAGATAGAGCAGGACTTTCTTTCCCAAGATGGCCTTCATCTGGTATTGCACTACGATCCCATCATCACCTGCGACCCCGAGCATACCTATTTACACAACAGCATCGCCCACCGCATACGCTCAATCGATCCCCGCCTAACCATCCACGATATACATGTCAAGGGTTCACTTAATGACAAAAAAGCGGGCGCGACAATCTCTTTTGATTGCATGCGCCCACAAGGCTTACCGATGACAGACGATGAGCTACGTGAGGCTTTGAATAGGGTACTCAAGCCTCTTATTGGCAATAGCACACTCTCAATCATTATTGACGAGGGCTACCTACACATTGCCGATGCTGCTAACTCTAAAGAACATGAACATCCTCAGGGTTAAAGTCCACATATGCTGTGTCACCCACGTTGTAAATCTTTTTGTTACGAGGGTTATATACCGCAAGTTTAACCAGCGCATGACCAATACGGACATGATAGTTTTGATATGCGCCCATAAAGCGAGAGAGTACAACCTCACTTTTAAGCAGACCATGATCCGCCAAGGTCAATGCCTCGGGACGCAACACCAGTGTTGCATCGGCGCCCAGCCCTAGATGACTGACAGCTGTCACAGGAACCTTGAAGCCCTCGGTCTCCACAACACCCGTATCACCCATTTTTTCGGAAAGCTTGCCACGAAGGAAGTTTGACTCACCAATAAAGTCAGCCACAAATTCATTAGCGGGATGGTTGTATACCTCGTGCGGACCGCCAATCTGGGTGACTATACCCTTTTTCATAATGATGATTTGGTCGGCAATGGCCATCGCTTCGGACTGATCATGGGTAACGTAGACTGCGGTGATACCCGCCTCTTGCTGGATACGGCGAATCTCGGTACGCATATCCACACGCAATTTGGCATCAAGATTGGAAAGTGGCTCGTCAAAAAGCAGTACACCCGGCTCGATAACAAGGGCACGAGCCAACGCAACACGCTGCTGTTGACCACCCGAAAGCTGGTTGGTCATGCGATCTTCCATGCCTTCAAGACCCACAAGCGCCATGATGTGCTCAACCTTATCTTTGATGATTGCTGCATCAAGCTTGCGCAACTTAAGGCCATAGGCGATGTTGTCAAAAATATTGTAGTGCGGCAGCAACGCATAGCTCTGAAAGACCATCGCTGTATCGCGTTTGTTGGGTGTGAGCTTGTTGATGGGGGCCTCACCCATAAAAATCTCACCCTCATCGGGACTCTCAAAACCTGCAATCATACGCAAAATCGTAGTTTTACCACAGCCTGAAGGGCCCAACAGACAGGTAAATGAGCCTGGTTCCATCATCAGATTTGCATCTTGTACGGCATAAAAATCTTTACCCGTTTTGGGGTCTTGATAAATTTTGGAGACATGTTCCAAACGAACACTCTGCTTTTCCTTGGCCATTGTTAGTCCTCCTCAACGCGGCTGGCGACACTATTTTTGCCCCAACGCTTGATGATTGCATTCATGATGAGTACGGATGCGTAGGTGATAATAATCAAGATGGTGGCAAAAGCGCAGGCGATACCATACTGACCCTTACCTGCAAACTCGTTAATCTGGACAGTAATCATCAAAATCCTGGGCGAAACCAACAGAATAACTGCTGAAATTGCAGTAATTGAGCGGACAAACGTTGTCACAAAGCCCGAGAGGAACGAGTCTTTAATCAGTGGCAGCGTCACCGTCTTGAATACGGTGAAACTATCAGCGCCCATATCGTAGGCACTTTCCTCAATAGACTTGTCAATTTGGCGCAAAGCCGAGATACCCGAGCGTGTACCCGTAGGCAGAGATCTCACCACAAAGACGATAATAAGAATGGCAGCAGAGTTATAGATGCTCTGCAAAAAACCTGTACCAAAAACACCACCGACAAAGCCACGAATATAACCAACGCCCAAAACAGTACCAGGCACAGCCATGGCCAGCATAGAAACAAATTCAATAAAGCCCTTGCCATAGAAGTTTCTCTTGACCACAAGATAAGAAATAATCATCGAGAACAAGGCTGTAATTGGACTAGCAATGAGTGAAAGTAGGAACGAATCTTTGAACGCCTCAAGACCATGATACTTATTAAATACCATGTCAAACCAGCGCAGAGTGAGCGAATAATCACGACCCCAGGTCTTGAAGAGCGCACCCAGAGGCACGCAGGCATACATCACCACAACAAATACCGCAATGACACCGCAGATAATAGCGAGCGGCAGTCGCACTGAACTATCAGTGATAGACATACGTGCACGACTGGCTTTACCGCTGAGGGTCGCCGTACTCTTGGCCTCAAGTACATACTTTTGCACAAGAAACATCACGAGCGTAATACAAAGCAAAACCACTGCCATTGCAGAGGCGCCCTGCTTGTCATAGGCACCGGTAATCTGCAGATAGATAGTAGTTGCTAGCGTATCGTAGGAGCCACCGATAATCATCGGGTTTGCAAAGTCAGCAATCGACTCAATAAACGTCACTAAAAATGCATTGCCCAAACCAGGCAAAATCAGCGGCAAAGTCACTGAGGTAAAGACTTTCCAACGAGAAGCTCCCATATCACGGGCGGCTTCCTCAAGAGAAGGATCGATGTTGCGCAGCAAACCACGCAACATCATGTAGCACACGGGGAAGAAGGTCAAAGTCTGTACCGCTAGAATGCCCCAAAAACCGTAGACATTGTTGTCGTAAATACCCAAAATTTGGCGAGTTATCAGGCCTGACTTGCCAAAGAGCAAAATGATAGACAGAGACAACACAAAGGGAGGCGAGACAACAGGCAGCATGGAGACCACCTTGAAAAGTCCCGTCAAAAACTTTGTCTTGAGTTCAACATACTCCTCGACATAAGCAAATAGCAAACCAACCAGTGCCGACAGGATTCCAACGACAAAACCTACCTTCAACGTATTTGAGATTGCATGATTGAAGGACGGCATATTAAAAATGCGTTGGAAGACCTCAAGGGACAAGCCTTTATTGGTAATAATGGAGTCCACCAGCAGTATCGCAAGCGGGTACAGGATGAACAGCGCAAGCAGGGCAATAAGCACCACAATGGTGGTTACCATGACAGGGTCGCCAAAAAATTTTGCCCTATCAAGTGCGGCACCTTGCTTTGTCTTAGCCTTTGCCATGAGGCAATCTACCTCCCATCGGCAGTTAGGGCCAAGCGGGTATATGCCCACTTGGCCCTAAAAATCAAAACTCAAAAAAACAATCAACGGGCCTTATTCGGTCTTAAAGCGATCGTCGCCGCCGCCTAGGGCCTGCATAAGGTCGTTCTTGTACTTCTCGCTGTTCTGCTTTGCATCCTCAAAGTCATACTTCATGACATTGTCGGGATCAAGGCCGTACTCTGTGGCAACCTTGGGCTGCTCAACATCGTCAATAACAAGGAACTGATAAGAACCATTGCTCTGGGCAAGGCCGACGCACTCAGGGCTCAAGGCATACTCAAGCCAAAGCTTTGCCGCATTGGGATGAGCACAACCAGCAAACATTGCCGTAGCACCGATCTCATAGGATGCGCCAGAGCTGGGAACCTGCAGACCAATATTGTCATAGCCGTTGTCAACAATCTGGTAAATAGCATCGTGAAGCATGCCAATACCAATGGTGCACTCTGCAGTACCCACCGATTTGGAAGGTCCAGAACCAGATTTGGTGTACTGAGCGATATTCTTATCAAGTTTCTTTAGGAACTCGATACCAGCTTCCTCGGAGCCCTTCTTTTGAATCATGGTATTCAAGAAAAGCAAGGCCGTACCAGAGGTGTTGTAGTTGGCCATCCAGACAAGACCCTTGTACTTCTCATCAAGCAGGTCATCGTAGTCCTTGGGAGCATCGAGCTTCAGGCGCTCAAGTTCCTCTTTGTTGTACATGATGCCCAAGATGCCTTTGTAGATGCCATACCAGTCATTCTCGGTGGATTTATAGGACTCATCAATAAGGTGTTTGGCATTTTCTGGATCATATTTCTCAAGCAGACCCTTGGAGGAAGCAACATTGTAAGGATCAGTCGTGCCGCCAAACCAAACATCACCAGAAGGCTTGCCCTTTTCCTCCTCAATCTTTGCCTCTACCTCTTCGGTAGACAGGCGCTGATAGGAAGTCTCAATGCCATAAAGCTCCTGGAAGTGGTTGCAGACAGCCGCGCCATAGTCTTCCTCACAGGAAACGTAGACAACGAGGGAACCTTCCTTCTTGGCTGCATCAATCAGCTCGGCGCTCGCACCAACAGGATCTTTTTTGGAGCCACCGGCAG
>NZ_CAMXYY010000050.1 GCF_947253395.1 uncultured Olegusella sp. | reverse complement strand
TCAGCGTCGTTATCACCAGCAACCAGCAGGTTATGAGCATCATGCGCGACGGTCTGTGCGAGGGCGCCATGAATACCAAAACCATGCAAGAAGCCCGCTGCATGTGAGCCCGTGGCGTGATGGCGCTCAAAGACACAGACCTTAATCAAATCGTTTTCGGGGTCGCTGAGCAGTTCGCCGTCCTTGGCAAGGACCTCCATGACCAGATCATCTGTGACCGTGGATCCAGGAGTAGAGCCAATGACATGCACCTTGACGGGGCCATTGGCCTTATCAGTGGGAATACGGAAACTTTCGGAAGTGATCTCCATGCCGAGATTCATGGTATGCGTATACTCCCGCGGCCAGTCGTAGGGCTCAAAGTCAAAGAGGGGCTTACCATCCTCAGCAACTAACTCACCATCAATAAAGACCTGATGGACGTTGAATTCATCAAGGCTATCGCACAGTACAATATCGGCGCATTTCCCGGGGATAATCGCCCCTAAATCATGGTCAAGATGAAAGCATGTTGCCGTGTTAATGGTTGCCATCTGTATAGCCTCGATAGGATTGATGCCGCAATTTACGGCAAGGCGCAGCAAGCGATCTACGTGTCCATCCTCAACAATAGTGCGTGGTTGATTGTCATCGGAGCACAGTGTGCAGAATCTGCTGTCAATCTGATGATGTGTCAGCGCGGGAGCTAAACGTTTCATATTTTGCCAAGCAGAACCCTGGCGCAACTGCACGTACATGCCCAAGCGCAGCTTTGCGACTACGTCTTCGGGACGGTAGGACTCATGATCTGCCGTGATACCTGCGGCGATGTAGGCGTTGAGATCACGGTCATGTTCGGGCACCGTGTAATGGCCCGTGACGGTGCGCCCTGCTTTGAGCGTTTCGGCAACCTCATCAAGAGCGTTGTCTTGGCAGGAAAGGATGCCAGGATAGTTCATCATCTCACCGAGGGCTATGGTGTCATCACGCTGCATTTCTTGGGCGACATCGATAGCGCTCACCTCAGCGCCCGTATCTTCAAAACCTGGCACTGCTGGTACGCAACTTGGTGTGGTAACCATCGCTTTAAGTGGCGTGCGTTTGGCATCGGCTTCAGCGGCATGTACTGCTGCAAGACCCGCAACGTTGGCGATTTCGTGTGGATCCCACATGATGGCTGTGGTGCCATGAGGAACAACCGCACGTGCATACTCGGAAGGCGAGCACATGGATGATTCAATATGGATGTGCGAGTCTATAAGACCGGGCAAGGCATAGTAGCCCGTAGCATCTATAACTTTGGTATGAGGTCCAATACAATGCTCTGCGGTCTTTCCCTCCAAGCCCAGATACGCCACGCGGCCAGCGACAACAGCAATGTCTGCATCTTTTAGCAGTTCGCGAGTGGTAGTAGAAACTAAAGTTGCATGACGGATGACCAAATCTGCGGCTTGCTCACCGCGTGCAACGCGGATGAGGTCACGTTGACATTCCCATTGGGACTTTTTGCAATACGCATTGAACATGGCGGCTCCAATCCATGGGTTTTGCTTCTCAACATAATACCCCGCAGTCAAACAAAACAATTCTCAGTGGTGGGATAATGAGAAATGACGGACAAATGTCAAAGTAAGGTGAGGGAGGCTGCAGCTATGGGACGTGAGTTAAGAATCGCGACTATCGGTACCAGTGCGATTTGTGAGAGGTTTCTTGATGCGGTAGCAAAAACTGAAGGTGTGTGCCTGGCAGGATGCTATTCTCGCACACTTGACCGAGCAAAAGATTTTGCACAAAAGCATGGCGCGGAGTTAGCGTTTGACGATCTAGCTGAATTGGCTAGCTCACCTGATGTGGATGCGGTGTACATCGCAAGCCCCAATGCGCTACATGGGCCTCAGGCAAAGCAGCTCATTGCAGAGGGCAAGCATGTGCTGGTAGAGAAAGCTTTTGCATCGAATGCTGCCGAGGCGGCAGAGGTATTTGCTGCTGCAAAAGCTGCAGGTGTTATTGCGATGGAAGCAATGCGCAATCTTTATGACCCGGGTTTTGCCAAGATTGAACAGAATTTAGACCGCTTGGGAACTATTCGCCAAGCAACCTTCCGCTTTTCCAAAATTACTTCTCGCATGGCGCGCTTGCGTGCCGGTGAGCGTATCAATCAGTTTGATCCCTTGCTTTCCGAGGGCGCGTTGATGGATATTGGCATCTATACCATGGAGCCCGCGATAGCGTTCTTTGGCCGCCCCGAGCGCGTGCTGGCTGCGGGAATTTGTATGGCAGTTCCTGGAGAGCCTCTTGATAGTGCTTATGGAAAGATTGATCTAGCAGGAGAGGTGCTGCTTGACTACGGAGACAAGGTAGTGAATCTTTCTTTTGGAAAGGTGACAGATGATCTCATCCCGTCTCAAATTCAAGGGGAAACAGCTACCTTGACCATAGGAGCGTTGCCTAACTGCTCACAGTTAAAGCTCGTGACGCATGTAGATGCAGGTATGGCATATGGTACGGTAGGCGGTACGGAAGAAGAGCTTCCCGTTGTGACACCTGAAAACGATATGGTGTGTGAACTGTCCTTCTTCCGTGATGCGGTGGCAAGGAAGGCCGAAGCGCTTAAACGTGTTCATCAATTCCAGCAGGTGACCTATGATGCACTCACCACGATGGACGAAGCACGCAGACAGCTTGGCGTGCGTTTTCCTGCAGACAAATAGATAGAGAGGGCCCATGTGTATGCTTGTGGCATTTTTCGTCTAGAAAATTTCTCAGTAAGTCACAAGCTTTATGAGAATTTGTGGCAGTGCGGTAGCCGAGCTAGGCAACAAAGCTTGGCTACCGCTATACTTTGGCCTGCAAGTGAGTTGGGTGGGTTCGGGCGACGCACTGTTCCGAACCTGGTCAGGGCCGGAAGGCAGCAGCCATAAGGAGCCTCGGGCGGGCGCCCGTTCCCGCCGAGCTCACTTGCGGTCGCCCCGAGACTTGCTGAAAGCCCCGGGGCGTCATCATCAATAACGACGTTAGGAACACATGGGCATTGTCAACTTTTTTGTCGACCTTCTCCGCGACCCCCGCAGTGCTATCGCAAGCTGGATTGCTATGGGACCTGTTGCCGCATATGGCTTTATCTTCTTGATCATTTTTGTTGAAACAGGGGTTGTGTTCTTTCCCTTTCTGCCTGGTGATTCACTTCTTTTTGCATCGGGCTTTTTTGCCGCAACAGGCGACTTTAATATCTACCTGTTGCTGGCAGTTGCGTGGTGCTCCGCAATTTTAGGTGATCAATGCAACTTTTTGATCGGTCACTTTCTTGGCAGGCGCATTATTGATTCAGGCAAAGTAAAGGCTATGACGCCTGAGCGTATAGAGAAGTCCGAGGCGTTTCTGGATAAATGGGGACGCCTTGCAATTTTTCTCGGGCGTTTCTTTCCCTTTATTCGTACTTTTGTGCCCTTCCTTGCTGGCGTGGGTGGCATGAAGTGGCATCACTTTGTGCTCTTTAATATCCTTGGTGGAATTACGTGGTCAACGCTTTTCCTACTTCTGGGCTATTTCTTTGGTGGCATTCCTGCCGTGCAAGCGCACTTTGAGCTGGTGGTTGTTGGCATTGTCTTAGTCTCAGTTATCCCGACAGTCGTTGGATTGATTCGTGGCCGCCTCAATAAATAAGCAAAAGAATGACTGATGAAAAGATGCTTTTTCGCAGGTGACAATTGAGACACAAACCACAGATGGTTCGAGTTTCGAGCGTGGCGAGTGTAAAACCGCAGGTCAATTTTTCTTCTAGTTCGAGAAACGAACCATCTATCGGTAAGCAGTGCGAAAAACGAACCATCTATCGAAATGTTGTCAGTGCGGGAATCTACGACAAGAGCATGCGATCGTTTGCGAGCTCGCCCCCTGAGACTTCTTCAAATTTTTGAAGCAGATCTTGCACACGTAGCTGACGTTTTTCATCGTTTTGTACATCGAAGATGATATGGCCCTCATGCATCATGATAAGACGGTTGCCCAAGCGAATGGCGTCGTTCATATTGTGCGTCACCATGAGCGTAGTCAGCTTGTACTCTCCTACGAGTTTTTCAGTTAAATCCAATACTTTTGCAGCAGTCTTAGGGTCAAGAGCAGCGGTGTGCTCATCTAAAAGTAACAGCTTTGGCTTTTTGAGCACGGCCATCAATAGGGTAAGTGCTTGGCGTTGCCCGCCGGAGAGTAGTCCAACTTTGGAAGTCATGCGATCTTCAAGACCGAGGTCGAGTTTGGCTAGACGCTCATAGTAAAGGGCATGTTCACTTTTGCTGATACCCCATCTGAGCCCACGACTTGCGCCGCGTCGCGCTGCTAGAGAGAGGTTCTCAATGATCTGCATGTCAGCGGCAGTGCCTCGCATGGGATCTTGAAAAACGCGACCAAGATTGACAGCGCGTTTGTGTTCACGCAGTCGACTGATATCCTGTCCATCCAAGATAACCTGACCGCTGTCAAGGGGAAAGACGCCTGCAATGCTATTGAGTAGGGTGGACTTGCCAGCTCCGTTGCCGCCTATGACTGTGACAAAGTCACCAGGATTGAGATGTAGATTTATATCAATGAGCGCTGGCTTCTCGTTAACGGTGCCTTTGTTGAAGGTTTTACTGATGCCTTTAAGTACGAGCATTAGCACTCACCCCCTTTGGCGTACATGCGATGCTGTTGATTGCGCTCCAAAACCACGGGTACGACCAGCGCAAGTGCCACAATAGCTGCAGATAGCAGCTTCATATCATTGGCATCCATGCCCATCTGCAACACGATTGCACGGATGAGGAAATACACAACAGAACCTATAACGGCTGATGTGAGACGGCTGCCAAAGGCCTGTAATTTATTGGGGGCGAGACGCCCAAGCACTTCGCCGATGACAATAGCAGCAAGACCAATAACGATAGCGCCTGTTCCCATACCAATGTCGGCATACTTTTGACTTTGACAAACAAGCGCGCCTGACAGGCCCACAAAACCGTTGGAAAGCATAAGGGCAAAGAGCTTAGTGATACGTACATCTATACCCAGCGCGCGGCACATATCTTCGTTTTGGCCAGTAGCGCGCATCGCCGATCCAATTTCAGTACCAAAAAACCAGTAGAGGAATACAATCGATAAAACAGCAACAATAATTCCCACGACAAGCGTTGCGTTATCGCGAGAAATATGCAAAAGGGATGCGGTACGAGTAAAAACAGTGTCGACATTTAAGAGTGGTGTGTTGGATTTGCCCATAACACGCAAATTGACAGACCAAAGCGCGATTTGAGTTAGAATTCCCGCCAAAATCGCGGGAATATCAAAGAGGGTGTGGAGCAATCCAGTAACTGCTCCTGCAACAACGCCTGCGAGCGTGCCCAGCAGTACTGCAACGAGCGGGTCGAGGCCCATCCCTACCGAACAAACTGCCGCAACACAGCCTCCTAGTGCAAAACTGCCATCAACGGTGAGGTCTGCAATATCGAGCATTTTGTAAGTAATGAAGACGCCGAGCACCATCACACCCCAGAGGATGCTTTGAGATATAGCTCCCGAAAGCGCTAATAGCATGTAGTTCTCCCCAACATAGTCTTTTGTCGCCAGCTCAAAGCCCGCGCCGCGCTTGTTGACGATCGTGTGTGGGCAATTTTGAGACTATCCATTATAAGAAAAACGTAACCCTAGGCATCCAATTTTGAGAGATCGATGCCGAGGGCTTTTGCGATCTCTTTATTAGTTGTCAAGGCGCATTCAGAGATATCTAGACGTTCGATAGGCATCTCGGCGGGGCTTGCTTCTCCGTTGAGAATTTTGACAGCCATTTTGCCTGTTTTGTAACCCAATTTTTCGTAATCAATGCCATAGGTGGCCAGGCCGCCGTTTGAGACCATGCCACCTTCACCACAAATGACGGGGAGCTTGTGCTCGGTTGCAACCATAGAAACGGTTTGCATGCCAGCTGCGATGGTGTTATCTGTGGGCGCGTAGATAACGTCTACCTTACCAATCATGGACTCAACAACCTGTTGAATCTCATTGGAACTCGAGACCGTGTAGTCTTCGGCATCTAGATTGAGTGCGCGGGCGGCGTCGTGGGCCATTTCGGCTTGTACGCTGGAATTAGACTCTGCAGAGCAGTAAAGAATTGCTACCTTTTTGGCATCAGGTAGGAGCTTTTGCAGCAGCTCAAACTGTTCCTCAACAGGTGTAAGGTCAGAGGTGCCCGTGACATTTCCTCCAGGAGCGTCATTGTCGGCCACAAGTCCTGAGGCGACGTAGTCGGTAATGGCAGTGCCGACGATGGGAATATCAGTTGTGGCGCCTGCTACAGCCTGACAAGCAGGTGTTGCTATAGCAAGGATGAGATCATTGCCTTCGTTGACTAACTTTGAGGCAATAGTTTGGCAGGCGGATTGGTCATTTTGAGCATTTTGCTGGTCAATGGTGTATTTGATACCCGAATCATCGAGCGCTTTGACAAAGCCCTTGTTTGCAGCATCAAGTGCAGAATGCTCAGTTAGCTGTAATACACCAATTTTGAATTTTCCATCACCAGAGGAGGAGCTGCTCGAGTCAGCGTTAGAACAAGCAGAAAGTCCAAAGGCAGCTAATCCCATACTCCCCAATACGCTCAGTGTACGACGACGTGTGATAGTTTTTGACATGTCGTTCCTCCTCATAAGCTCCGCCATACAGTGTCGTATAGCGGTAATTTGTTTTTGGGCCACCTTTTGGGACAAAGGGACGGAACTATCATCGCTGTGTGTATCCTATTGGGTGCCGCGCAACAATAATTAATTACAGAGTCGTAACCGGTAGGATAAAGAAATGAATAAAATCCTGTTTATCTGCCATGGCAATATTTGCAGATCAACAATGGCAGAGAGCGTAATGAAAGATTTAGTGTGTAAGGCAGGGCGACAATATGAATTTGTCATTGATTCTGCCGCAACCAGTCGTGACGAAATTGGCAACCCTGTGCATCACGGTACTGTGCGCAAGTTGCATAAAGAAGGAGTGCCTGTCTGCGAACATCATGCACGGCAGTTCCGCGCTTCCGAGTATGGCAACTGGGATTTGATTGTTTACATGGACGATGAGAATCTTGGTGGCTTGCATCGTATTTGCAGGGAAGACCCTGAGGGCAAGTTTGTCAAATTACTTTCCTTTGTGGACGGAAATCCGGGACAGAATGCCGCTAACATTGCAGATCCCTGGTATACCGGAGATTTTGATGCTACGTGGCGCGATGTGCTTTCTGGCTGCAAAGCACTGCTTGCGTATTTAGCTAAGCAAAGCTAGTCAGTTTTTTCGTCAGTTTTGTTGAGTGGACTTGGTAAAGACTTGTCTTGTACCATGCCTGTTTGCAAGTCTTCAATACGCGCTTCGGTTTGCGCTTTCCATTCTGCGAGAGTTTCTTTGGTTTTTTTACCAGCTTCGGTGAGTACATCGTTGACCGCTTGGGCAACGGGCGCCAAGACCTTGGCGGTTTGCTCGGCTGATTCCTCCGCAGCGCCGCGCACGGCACCTCCCATGGAATCCCACAAAAAACTGTTAATGATGGTTTTACTATTTTCATCGAGCGACTTAAGCGAATCGGTGATTGCTCGGATTGCCGCAGGACTTTGCTCCACGATGTCTGTGAGGTCATGAATACCATGGGAGATAAATGCTTGATAGAGTTCGTCAATGAGATTTTTACGTTCCTGCAAATCAAGGCTGGCGAGCAGTTCATTAAAGGCTCGTCCCACATGAACGCTTCCTTGGTGCACATCATCTCCGCGTACCAATTTATCGCGCATAACTTGCCAGTTAATTGCGCTGTGCTCCATAACGCCTTGGGCGCTTGATTTGACGATGACAGGTTCTACTGGATGCGATAAAAGCCCTGCTACGAGGCTGTATTCAGGCGTAAAGAGACGCGTGCGCTCGCGTAGGCGATCAAAGGTCGAGAGTGGAAGTACCGCATCGTCAAACCCTGGGGAGTCGTTGCACCAAAGTTCAATAATACGTTCGTCGAGCTCTGGCGCCATAGCAACCGCATAGGCAGCAAGATTGCCGCCCTTTGAATGTCCGCCAACCCGCAAGGGTCCATCTGTCAGGCTTGCGATGCGGCAGAGGTAGGCGAGTGCATCTTTTTGTGCAGGGACGATGCTGTAGCTGATATCACAGTCCTCGATCCATCCCACCAAGCTGTCATCGGTGCCGCGAAACGAGACATAGCTGGTGCCATCGGATAGACAAAGCGTCAACGCAGCAAATTGCTCACGCGCCTCTTCGTCAAAGCACGTCTCGTAGCAACCAAGCTTTGCATTGGCAAAACGTCGGCCCGACTTGACCATGTATCCCAATAATTCGTTCGTGCGGCTCGAAATGAGTGGCCCGTTGCTGGGCAATTCCTTTTGCGTAGAAAACCTATGCCAAACCTCAGAGGTATCAAAGAATTCACAAGCAGAAAGTATGTTATCGAGCTTTAGATAAGCTAGATGGGCGAGTATGATATTGTCCACTTCGTTGAAAGGAACGTGGTCAAAATCGAAGTCACCAAACCAATCTAAATAGTCAAACATATCTGCCATGAGCACCTCTCCTTTATTGGTATTTTTTTATAGTACCAAAGAGGAGTTCACGGCTAGACTACCCTTAACAAAGAGATTGTTATATACATGCATGGTGACGATAATTTGGACCCTATGAATAACGAAAAACTTTTTACTCAAACAAGCCCAACTCGTTTGTTTTTTATGGTGGCACTTCCTGGTGCTGTAAGCATGGCAGCCTCTTCGCTCTATACCGTGAGCGAAGGCCTTTTTGTTGGGCGCTTTCTTGGTAGCACGGCGTTTGCAGCAGTCAATCTTGCACTACCGCTCGTCATTATCAATTATGCAATTGCAGACCTGTTGGGCGTGGGCTCATCGGTACCCATTTCAATTGCACTGGGTCGTGGCGATGAGGATGAGGCTAACAATATTTTTTCAAGCACCATCGTGTTAATTCTTGCAGCAGGCTTGTTGACAGGATCTCTGCTTTTCTTTGGGGCACCGTCTCTCTTTAGAGCAATGGGAGCTGAGGGTGAACTGCTTGATAATGCAATAAAGTTCTTGCGAGTTAATGCGATGTGGTCGCCCATCACAACCATTGCGTATGCGGTAGATAACTACTTACGTATCTGTGGTCGCATTCGCCGCTCCACGAGTGCCAATATTTTGATGAGCGGTTTAGGTATTGCTTTGATGATTTTGTTTTTAGGTGTTTGGCATCTGGATGTAGCAGCTGCCGGACATGCTTTTTGCTTAGCTACTTTTATAGCCGTATGCGTAGCATTTTGGCCTTTTTTTAAAGGAGAGTTGCAGCTTCATTTTGTGCAACCTCAGTTTAGTCGGGCTCTCATTCGCCGGGTGGTGGGCGATGGAACCCCTACGTTTCTCAGTAATATTGCGAGTCAAACAACTGCGCTGATATTGAATTTTTTCCTTCTTAAATTGGGTGGTCCCGCTGCGGTTACTATCTACGGTATGGTGATGTATTTTGATGGCATGGTGTTCCCTCTCGTCTATGGCATGCTTGATTCCTTGCAGCCAGCAGTTGGTTTTAATTGGGGTCGCCATGATGTACATCGTGTCAAGCAGATTGAGCTGCGCTGCTTTGCTGCGGCAGCAGTGGTATGTATGGTCGCGCTCGTCCTGCTTTGGATTTATCCTGACGAAATTGTTCATATCTTTATAACGGATGCTCATGGTGACAATCTGGTAGAGGCTATCCGGGCACTGCGACTATTCTCACTGGGCTATCTCGTGCGTTGGTTAGTGATGGGTACCTATAGCATGTTGGTGGCGCTTAGCCAGCCTCGTTTGGCTTCGATTTTGTCGTTATGCAATGCCTTCATTTTCCCTGTTGCATTGGTGTTTTTGCTGTATCCCTTGGGTCTTTTGGGTATGTGGCTCAACTATGTTTGTGCTGAGTGGCTCGGTGCGATTTTGTCGCTTGCAACACTGTATTACTTCCGTCGTGAGTTGCGTGGCGGCAAAATTGAGATAGGCAGATAAGCAAAGCGAGAGTTTGGTAACTGATATGGAATTTGCACAATGGGTTGCGGAGTTATCCGCGCGGACAAATAGGTCACTTGCGGGCTCACGCGTTTTTGTGACTGAGGAAGCTTTGACAGATGGTCTACGCACGGCGTTCCAGAGTTGGGGATTATTGCCGATTTCTCAACGTGAGGAAGCAGATTTTATCTGGAATGAGTTGCCCAAAAAGAAGGAACTCACTGGTGCCGAAGCAATGGCGCGCGCTGCAAAATATATGCCTGTTACCCGTGCGCTTATAGATAGTCTTGCGGCCAAGCAAAGCTTACGGGGGCTGCGTATTGCAGTTTGTCTGGTACTCGAGCCCAAGACAAGTGTGCTGTTACAAGAGCTAAAGCGTGCGGGCGCTGAGGTAGGGGTGTGTGCGCCTGCCGCAGAAGTTGACCAAGGCGTGGCTGATGAGCTCGCTAGCCGTGATGTGATAGTTGAGGCGTGTGCCACCTGGACGCCCGAGCAAGACCACGCAGCTGCGTTGCGTTTACTCGATCGTCTGCGACCTAATCTGATTGTGGATGATGGAGGTAGTTTTGCGCGACTATGCAAGTTGGAACGTCCAGCGTTATCTGCCCAGCTCATAGGTGTGACAGAGGAGACAACCTCGGGCGTTCGTGCGTTTGCAGCCATGGAAGCGGCGCGGGAGCTGCCCTGGCCTGTGGTTGCGGTTAACGACTCGCGCCTAAAGACCGGCTTTGACAATCGGCATGGTACAGGTGAAACCTGTGTGACAAGCATGCAGGCTC
>NZ_CAMXYY010000049.1 GCF_947253395.1 uncultured Olegusella sp. | reverse complement strand
CGAGCGGGTGCAAATGAATTGCTTTGCCCTCAACCAAGACTGGCTCAAAAGCCTGGATGGATAGGCGGTGTAGGGTTGGTGCACGATTAAGCAGAACAAGGCGGTCTTTAATGACCTCGTCAAGTACGTCCCAAACAATGGACTCACTACGATCGATAGCGCGCTTTGCACCCTTGATATTTTCAACACGGTTGAGTTCAACCAAGCGACGCATTACAAAAGGCTTAAACAGCTCGAGCGCCATGGTAGAAGGCAGACCACACTGGTGTAGCTTGAGCTGAGGGTCAACAACAATGACCGAACGGCCAGAGTAGTCAACACGCTTGCCCAGCAAGTTTTGACGGAAGCGGCCCTGCTTGCCCTTAAGCGCTTCGGCAAGAGATTTGAGGGGACGACCACCACGCCCAGAGACGGGACGACCACGACGACCATTATCAAAAAGTGCGTCAACAGACTCCTGGAGCATGCGCTTCTCATTGTTGACAATGATGGCGGGAGCGTCGAGGTCCAACAGGCGCTTGAGACGATTGTTGCGATTAATGACTCGACGATACAAATCGTTGAGGTCGGAGGCAGCAAAACGACCGCCGTCAAGCTGAACCATAGGACGCAGATCTGGCGGAATAACAGGGATAACATCGAGAATCATATCTGCAGGATCGTTACCACCCTTGAGGAAAGCATCAACAATCTCCAGACGCTTGACAGCGCGATCCTTCTTTTGCTTTTGAGAATTCTCATCAGCAATGATGGCCCGAAGCTCCTCGACCTCAGTATCAAGGTCAACATTGCGCAAAAGCTCGCGGACAGCCTCAGCACCCATTCCACCCTTGAAATAGATGGAGTAGTAATGCTTCATCTCAGTAAAGAGTGACTCATCGGAGATGAGCTCACGGGGCTCCAGCTGCATGAACTTGTCATATGCCTCACGACGAAGCTTCTTTTCGTCCTCATACTCAGCCTCAAGGTCGGCACATCCTGCCTTAACCTCCTCAGCAGAGAGTGGCTCAACTTCGCTAAACTCATCATCTGTTGCTTCGCCCTGAGCAATAAGACGAGCAATCTCGTCATCGCGCTCGGCATCAAGCTCCTCAAGATCGGCGGCGAGCTCTTCTTTTAGATCCTCTGCGTCAGCCTCACGAGCCTCGGTATCAACTTCGGTAATCACATAGCTGGCAAAGTAGAGGATGTTCTCCAAATCCTTGCTCTTGACATCAAGAAGACGAGCCAGGGGGAAGGAAGCAGGGCTCTTGAAATACCAGATATGAGACACAGGAGCTGCCAGCTCGATGTGACCCATGCGCTCGCGACGAACCTTGGAGGTTGTAACCTCTACGCCGCAACGCTCACAGGTAATACCCTTAAAGCGGATGCCCTTATACTTGCCGCAGGCACACTCCCAGTCCTTGACAGGACCAAAAATCTTCTCACAGAAAAGACCATCTTTTTCGGGCTTGAGCGTGCGGTAGTTGATAGTCTCCGGCTTCTTTACCTCACCGTACGACCAGCTACGCACCTGGTCTGCAGAGGCAAGAGAAATCTTGATCGCGTCGAAATCGGGTGTATCGAAATCTGCCACGTTCGCTACTCCTTATCGTCGATGCTGTTGGAGGCCAAAACAGGCTCCGCGGCGGGAGCACCAATGAGATCGTCTGTGCTGTTTGCAAAAGCAAAACTATCAACAACAGACTTGACCTGATCCTCGGCGGAAACCGGGGTGATTGGTGCCTGCTTTTTATAGGTAATAGGTTCAATGTTGAGAGCCAAAGAGCGGATCTCCTTCACCAGAACCTTGAAAGACTCAGGAATGCCAGAACTAGGGATATTTTCGCCCTTGACAATGGATTCGTAAGTCTTGACACGACCATTGGTATCGTCAGACTTGACGGTAAGAATCTCACGGAGGACATTTGCTGCACCGTAAGCGTACAGTGCCCAAACCTCCATCTCACCAAAGCGCTGACCACCAAACTGAGCTTTACCACCCAAAGGTTGCTGGGTAACCAAGCTGTATGGACCCGTGGAGCGAGCATGAATTTTGTCGTCTACCATATGGCCGAGCTTGAGGATATAAGAGGTGCCCACCGTAATGGGATTCTTGAACTTCTCGCCCGTACGGCCATCGTAAAGAGGCATTTTGCCCATATTGTTAAGCTGCGGGATAAAGGCCAAATCCTCGGCATTTGCAGCATCCATGTGCTCGCCGTACATACGCTTAGCCTTGTTCATAATGTTGATATTGGAACGATGCTGAGCCTCGGAAACCTCGACGTCGGACGCGCCGTCAAAGACAGGCGTCGAGATGTAGAAGGGACCCTCAACCACCCTATCAGAATCAGCGTTGTCAATATCCCAACCATGAGCTGCAGCCCAACCAAGGTGGCACTCAAGCAACTGGCCAACATTCATACGAGAAGGAACGCCCAAAGGATCAAGCAACACATCGACAGGCGTACCATCTGCCATGTAAGGCATATCTTCTACCGGCAAGACATTGCAGACAACACCCTTGTTGCCGTGACGGCCAGAAATCTTATCGCCCTGCTGAATCTTGCGACGTTGCGCGACAAAGACGCGGACAAGCTCATTAACTCCAGGCGGGAGGTCATCGCCAGCCTCACGGCTAAAGCGGACCACGTCAACAACACGACCATAAGCGCCATGGGGCATCTTAAGGGAGGTATCGCGGACATCGTGAGCTTTGGCGCCAAAGATTGCGCGAAGTAAGCGCTCCTCGGCGGTCAGCGCAGTCTCGCCCTTGGGGGTAACCTTACCCACCAAAATATCGCCAGGACGGACTTCAGCGCCGATGCGAATAATGCCATCGTCATCGAGGTTGGCAAGCATGTCCTCAGAAAGGTTAGGAATCTCGCGGGTAATTTCCTCGGGACCGAGCTTGGTATCACGTGCATCAATTTCGTGACGAGAAATGTTAACCGAAGTGAGCAGATCTTCATGCACAACACGCTCAGAAACAATAATGCCGTCTTCGTAGTTATAGCCTTCCCAAGGCATGTAGGCAACGGTAAGGTTGGCACCCAGCGCCAGCTCACCATGGTCGATAGAAGGACCATCAGAGAGCGCATCACCCACCTCAATCTGCTGACCCACCTGAACAATAGGACGGTGATTGATGCAGGTGGACTGGTTGGAACGCTGGAACTTGGGAAGCTCGTAGGTCTCAGGACCCTGAGCAGTATCAAGCACTACATGGGAAGCATCAACCTCAACCACCGTGCCAGCATGCTCGGCAACAATCAACTCACCAGAATCCTTAGCAGCACGGTGCTCAAGACCAGTGCCAACAAAAGGAGCAGTGGTGCGCAGCAAAGGCACAGCCTGACGCTGCATGTTTGCACCCATCAAAGTACGCTTTGCGTCATCGTGCTCCAAGAAGGGGATGAGATTTGCTGCGACAGAAAGCATCTGACGTGGCGAGACGTCCATGTAGTCGATTTCCTCAACGGGCACCTGCTCGGGCGCACCGAAGGAACCGTCAAAGTTGCGGGTACGAGCAACTACCGCATCGGGCTCATAGATCTCGCCGTTGGAGTGCAGCGCAACAAAACGACCAGTCTTGGGGTCTGTAGGAACATCAGCGGGAGCAATCTTGTGATTCTCTTCCTCGTCTGCCGTCATCCAATCAATTTCATTGGTAACCTTACCATCTACAACGCGACGATACGGAGCCTCGATAAAACCGTATTCATTGACATGCGCATACAGAGCAAGCGAGCCAATCAGGCCAATGTTGGGGCCTTCGGGTGTCTCGATGGGGCACATGCGAGAATAGTGAGAGTTGTGAACGTCACGAACAGCAGTCGGCACATTGGTACGACGGCTGGAGCCAGACTTATGACCTGCAAGACCGCCAGGTCCAAGCGCTGATAGACGACGCTTGTGAGTCAGACCCGACAACGGGTTGTTTTGATCCATAAACTGAGACAGCTGAGAAGAACCATAGAACTCTTTGATAGCTGCCACGATGGGACGAATATTAATCAGCGACTGTGGTGTGATGTCATTGGGATCTTGGCTAGCCATACGCTCACGAATGACACGCTCCATACGGCTCATACCAATACGGAATTGGTTTTGCACAAGCTCGCCAACGGTGCGCACACGACGGTTGCCAAAGTGGTCAATATCATCAAGTGTGTGATCTGCTTCACCGGCATGCAGTGCAAGCAGGTACCTAAGAGCAGTCACGATGTCTTCAGCAGTAATGATACGAGAATCGCCATCAAGACCAAGCTTCTTGTTGATCTTGTAACGACCCACGCGCGCAAGGTCATAGCGCTGGTTGTTGAAGAAAAGGCCATCGATGAGCGAGCGAGCAGACTCAACCGTGGGAGGCTCACCCGGACGCTGACGACGATAGATCTCAAGCAGAGCATCATTGCGATTGGTAGAGACATCGCGCTCAAGAGTGCTGCGAACAACGTTAGAATCACCCAACAGATTCAAAATCTCGTCATCGTCCTCCGCGATGCCCAATGCACGCAGAAAGACGGTTGCAGACTGGCGACGCTTGCGGTCGATAGAAACTACCAAATGACCGTGCTTATCGATCTCAAACTCCAGCCATGCGCCACGAGCAGGAATAAACTGCACGTGATGTACGTCCATACCATTGTCAACCTCATGAGAGAAGTAGACGCCAGGCGAGCGGACAAGCTGGGAGACAACGACACGCTCGGTGCCATTAATGACAAAAGTGCCACGCTCGGTCATCAGGGGGAAGTCGCCCATGAAGACGAGCTGCTCTTTAATCTCGCCAGACTCTTTGTTGAGGAAGCGCACATTGACAAAGAGAGGTGCCTGATAGGTAATATCCTTGGCGCGGCACTCGGCAATAGTTGCTGGAGCATCACCAAACTGATGGTCACCAAAGGTAACCTCCATTGTGCCCGCAGAGTTCTCAATCGGAGAGAACTCAGAGAGCGATTCGGCGATACCATCGCCCATGAAACGCTCGAACGACTCCTTCTGAACTGCGATAAGATTAGGCAGCTCCATAGACGCGGGAATCTTGCTGAAGCTAACCCTGCTACGCTCGGACTGCAGACGCTGGGAAGATTTTGCGGTAGACACCAGGCGTATCCTCCTTAAAAGAGTAAAAGATGGCACTTTTCGCAATCTAATAAAGTACCGAAGAGTTCCTCTTTCGTCAAGAATTTGCTTGACTTTATTGGAGAAAAATACTAGAAGAGCGTTTTCGCAGGTCAACTGTGGAGGCGATGTGTCGGCATCTTGCCTGTTTTGCCATGCTTACCACGCCTGTACGGCGTCGGAAGTTTGCCTGCTTCGTCACGCTCATTTTGCCATGCTCATAAACAGTATCGGCAGTTTGTCCATCCCGCCATCTCCATTTTGCCATGCTCATAAACAGATGGAGCATCTCTCGGTTTTCAAAATGTTTTTACCTGGGCTTTTGTCGGCCGCAAGACCGAAGAACGAACCATCTATAGGATAAGTGACCGAAGGATGAACCATCTACGGTTGGGCGACCTAGTAACAATCCGCAAATGAGCCGCAAATGATTCGTCACAAAAACAGAGTCCGAGATAAATCCCGGACTCTGTGTTCGGTGAGGTCCTCGTGGCCTCAGTCACGAGCTTTCACCCGCAAAAGCAATATGTTAAAAGAGCAAATTTACTTCAGGGTGACGGTGGCACCAGACTCCTCGAGCTCCTTCTTGGCAGCCTCAGCGTCGTCCTTGTTAGCACCCTCGAGCAGGACTGCGGGAGCGGACTCAACCTTCTCCTTTGCCTCCTTCAGGCCAAGGCCGGTGAGCTTGCGGACAACCTTGATGACAGCAATCTTGTTGCTACCGAAAGCGGTAAGCTCAACGTCAAAGTTGGTCTTCTCCTCCTCAGCGGGAGCAGCAGCGCCAGCTGCAGGAGCAGCAGCAACAGCAACGGGAGCAGCTGCAGAAACGCCAAAGACGTCCTCCAGCTCGTGAACCAGCTCAGAAAGCTCGAGAGCGGGCATCTCCTTTAGGGCCTCAATGATCTCTTCCTTGGTGACAGCCATGTCATTTCTCCTTTTATGGTGGGCACGCAGGTGCCCTGGTTAACAACAAATGCGCTTTGCGCGCGACGTACAATCATACGAGCTATGCAGCGTTCTTCTGATCGGCGATAGCCTGAAGGACCGTGGCAAGGCCTCTTGCGGGACCTGCAGCGACCTGGGCAATACCGGACAGCGGGCTGCCGATAACGTAAACGAGCTTAGCGATAAGTTCATCACGACTGGGCAGTTCTGCATAAGCCTTGGCACCCTCGGCATCAAGAGCCTGGCCATCAGCAATAGCGCTGATAAACTCGATCTTTCCGAGCTTCTGGGCCTGCTCCTTCAAAGCCTTTGCGGTATCGACAGGATCCTTGTCAAAGAAAACATACGCACAGGTACCCTGCAACGACTCGCTGATGTCGGGCTTACCTGCCTCTTCGAGAACAATCCTGACAATGTTGTTCTTGTAGACCTTCATGTGTGCGCCCGCCTCGGTGAGGCTACGACGCAGCTGCTGGGTCTGCTTGACGGACAGTCCGCGATAATCAATGACAAACAGGCCTTCAGAAGCCTCGACATCAGCCTTGATCTTCTCGAACATGTCCTTGTTGGACTGAGCTGGCATGAGTTACACCTCCCTTGCATGCAATCGGGCACGCGCCGCCGGTGCTGGCGGGCCCTGCATACGCAAAGACCCCACCTGGCGTGCCAGGCGGGGTCTTAGAAAGTACATTCTAATGACCACCTCGGCAGGCGGGTCTCCCCTTTAAGCCTTGCGGCACCGGCTGTCTCTGGCAGCGGACGTGCTTTTTACCGTTAGTCATTCTTGCACGCAAGACACAACCCGTCAAGTCGGAGGTTTTGCGTGCCGACGAAATGCTGCAAAGGGTCACAATTTCTGCGTGTTTCGAGTGCGCTGCATTAGAGACCACTGCGTTATGAGGCAAGTCATACTAGCAGTTTTACCTAAGGATGGCAGATAAAATGACAGAGCCAACGCTGCGCACAGCCGAGGCGCTCTGCTTGACAAAAAAGAGCCCCGCAGTTCTTAGATGAACTGCGGGGTGCTAAAGCTTGCATATGCGAAGCCGAGACTTAGGCCTCGAGGAAGTCGCGCGTAATGGACGAGTCAATCTTGATGCCAGGGCCCATGGTGGAAGAGACCACAACAGACTTGACATAACGACCCTTTGCAGAAGAGGGCTTCACGCGCAGCAGCTCGGTGAGGAGAGCGCCATAGTTCTCTGCAAGTTTGGACGCCTCGAAGGAAACTTTGCCCATGGCAACATGGCAGATGCCATAGCGGTCAGCACGATACTCAACACGACCAGCCTTAAGCTCACTCACCATCTTTGCAACGTCCATGGTGACCGTACCCAGCTTGGGGTTGGGCATCAAGCCACGGGGGCCAAGTATACGGCCGAGACGACCAACTTTGCCCATCATATTGGGAGTAGCGATGACTGCGTCAAAGTCGATGTTGCCCTTTTGAATCTCAGCAACAAGATCATCAGCGCCCACGATGTCAGCGCCGGCCTCCTGAGCCTCGCGAGCCTTCTCGCCCTCAGCAAAAACAGCAACGCGGACAGACTTGCCGGTGCCATTGGGAAGGCTGATAGAGCCACGAACGTTCTGGTCGGCCTTACGGGTATCAACACCTAGGCGAATTGCAATGTCAACGCTCTCATCAAACTTTGCGCCTGCAAGGTCTTTGACGAGATTCATTGCCTGCATGGGGGTGTACAGCTTGCTTGAATCAAACTTTGCTGCAGCCTCGTTGTATTTCTTACCGTGCTTTGCCATTGTTCCTCCTTGTGGTCAACGGGCGGCGTGCCCTCCCACATCAACACTCGCTCACGGCCAATCCGCTTGCGAGAAAAACTACTACATAAAGCTACTCAGCAATGGTGACGCCCATGGAGCGAGCAGTGCCCGCAACAATCTTTTTTGCAGCATCGATATCATTAGCATTGAGGTCGGGCATCTTAATTTCAGCAATCTTGGTCAGCTGCTCGTCGGTAAGCTGGCCCACCTTGTCGCGCTGGGGTACGGCAGAAGCGCTCTTGAGACCAAGCTCCTTTTTGATAAGAAAGGCTGCGGGAGGAGTCTTGAGAACAAACTCAAAAGTACGATCCTCAAAAACAGTAATCTCAACGGGCACTACGTCGCCCATCTTGTCCTTGGTCTGCGCATTGAATGCCTGGCAGAACTGCATGATGTTAACCTGAGCAGCGCCCAGTGCAGGACCAACGGGAGGTGCAGGATTTGCCTGACCAGCGGGAATCTGAAGCTTAATAAAGTGTGTAACCTTCTTTTTGGGCATTGGATGCCTCCTGTGTAAGTCTCGAACTTGCTATCTGCAAACGGGTACGAGAAGCAATCCTCACCGATGTCGGACCCGTATTGAAGCCAAACTACTAATTAATCGAAGCAACCTGATCCATGGTGAGCTCGACGGGCGTCTCGCGACCAAAGATGGTAAGCATTACCTTGATCTTGCCAGACTCAGGCATAATTTCAGACACGGTACCGTCAAAATCAGCCAAAGGACCAGAGACAACGTGAATGGACTGACCTACCTCAATGTCGGTGGTTGTAATCTTGGCGGGAGCAGCAGAATCGCTGCGAGGATTGATGCGACGCATAATCTTGTTGTACTCGCTACGACGCAAGGGTGTAGGCTTGCCGCCAATGCCAGCAAAACCCGTTACGCCAGGGGTATTGCGGACAACAGCCCAGGTGTTGTCATCAATCTCCATGCGCACAAGGACATAGCCAGGAAAGACCTTCTCGTCCTTGGTGATACGCTCGCCACCTTCCTTGAGCTTGGTAACCTCCTCCATAGGAATCTGGATATCAACAATCTGATCCCTCATGTTGTGGGTATCAATACGGTGCTCAAGGTCAGTTTTGACTTTGTTTTCATAGCCTGAATAGGTGTGAACGACATACCAACGCTTTGCCATGACTACCCCCTCAGGCCCGTAAAGCCAACCAATATGGAGACGAAGCCCATATCAACAAGCCAAACACAAATGCCAAAGATAACTAAGGTGACAATAACGCCAACAGACCAATTGCGTAGCTCGTCCTTAGAAGGCCACGTGACGCGATGCATCTCAGACCGCACATCGGCAAAATAGTTGCGAATGCGGCCAAAGAAACCAGTCTTTTTTGCTTTGGCGGGTTTTGCAGCCTTAGAAGACGAAGACTTGGCAAGGCGCTGCTTTGCCTTGGGCTCCTCTGTGCTTGCCGCAGCCTGAGCCTCGGCAACCCTCTCACGCTCTGCGGCGCGGGCTTTGCGGACGCTTCTCTTGTTACGATCCTTGTTCGACATTCGCGAACCTCTTCCGGGCTCTCATGGGTAAAACTTCGTCTTTATCATGCAAACCGGCCAGCACCCAAGGGGTGATAGCCGGTGGTATTTCTGGCAGGCCAGGAAGGACTCGAACCCTCGACATACGGTTTTGGAGACCGTCGCTCTACCAACTGAACTACTGGCCTATGTATGACCCTATTTTAGCGGGTCTCCCTGTGAAGGGTATGCTTGTGACACCACGGGCAATACTTCTTCATCTCAAGACGATCAGGGTTGTTCGACTTGTTCTTCTTGGTGGTGTAGTTGCGACGCTTGCACTCGGTGCAGGCGAGAGTAACCAGTGTACGCATAACTCCTCCTATTACAAAGCCACAAACGTGACTCGTTAGTGACGCGGTTGAAAACATTAGCAGCTTATGCAGCACTTTGTCAAGAAATGATTAGTCTGCTTGCATACATCACAGAATTATCAAAGCTTGGAAGTGCACAGCTGCCCTTGTAGAGGGCCGCATGAGGTTCAAGGCAAGCTCTTTTACAAAATGTTAGGTCCTAGATAGATCTGCTTCCTAAGGGATAGATCTACTTCCCTACTCTGGCATAAAAAAACCCGGCACCACAGGGATGCCGGGTTAGGACTATCTACAAAAGTACTAGCTGATGATGGTGGAAACACGACCGTCGCCGACGGTGTGGCCGCCCTCACGGATAGCGAACTTGAGGCCAGGCTCCATAGCGATGGGGTGAATCAGGTCAGCCTTGATGGTGACGTGGTCGCCAGGCATAGCCATCTCAACCTTGGTACCGTTAGCGTCGGTGAGCTCCTGAATGTCGCCAGTGACGTCGGTGGTGCGGAAGTAGAACTGAGGACGGTAGCCAGAGAAGAACGGCGTGTGACGACCACCCTCGTCCTTGGTCAGAACATAAATCTCACCGGTGAATGCGTGGTGAGGAGTAACGCTACCGGGCTTGCAGAGGACCTGACCGCGCTCGATGTCCTCACGCTTGACACCACGGAGCAGGATACCAACGTTGTCGCCAGCCTCGCAGAAGTCCATGGTCTTACGGAACATCTCGATGCCGGTAGCAACAGACTTCTGGGTCTCCTTGATACCAACAATCTCGACAGGCTCGTTGAGCTTAAGCTCGCCGCGCTCGACACGACCGGTAGCAACGGTACCACGACCAGAAATGGTCATGACGTCCTCGATAGCCATCAGGAAGGGCTTCTCGTTGTCACGGGCAGGCGTGGGGATGTAGGAATCGACTGCATCCATGAGCTCCCAGATGCACTTGTACTCAGGAGCATCGGGATCGGTGCTGGTGGACTCAAGAGCCTTGAGAGCAGAACCACGGATGATGGGCAGGTCGTCTCCGGGGAAGTCATACTCGGAGAGAAGGTCACGGGTCTCCATCTCAACGAGCTCGATAAGCTCGTCGTCATCGACCATGTCGCACTTATTCAGGAAGACGATGATGTAAGGAACGCCGACCTGACGGGCGAGTAGGATGTGCTCACGAGTCTGGGCCATGGGGCCGTCGGTTGCTGCGATAACGAGGATTGCACCGTCCATCTG
>NZ_CAMXYY010000048.1 GCF_947253395.1 uncultured Olegusella sp. | reverse complement strand
ACCTGCGATAAATGAGCCAGGTGACCTGCGATAAATGAGCCAGGTGACCTGCGATAAAGAAACTATTGTGGGGCTTTGTAATCATCGCCAGAAACGCAGGCGTTGGTAGTACATTTTGTTTAGCTTTGTTTATGCAAGATTTCTGTGAAAGGGGACCACAATGAAGTTTTTCATCGATACCGCAGACCTAGACGAGATCCGCGAGGCGGAAAGCTGGGGGGTCCTGTCTGGTGTTACCACCAACCCAAGTCTGTATGCCAAGACTGGTGGCAAGCTTGCTGATTTTAACGATCACATGGTCAAAATTTGTGAGATTTGCAAGGGTCTGCCTGTTTCGGCAGAGTCTCAGGCAAAGACCACAGAGGACATGATTCGCGAGGGTCGCGAGCTTTCTGCTTTGGCTCCCAACATTGTAGTTAAGCTCCCCATCTGCGAGGAGTCTCTCCCTGCAACTCACGTGCTGGCCGCTGAAGGCGTTCGCATCAACATGACATTGGTATTCTCACCCACACAGGCCCTGCTTGCTGCTGCTGCTGGCGCTCGCTACATTTCGCCTTTTGTTGGCCGTTTTGATGATATTGCTGAGGATGGTATCGAGCAGTTGGCCAACGTGGTACAGGTGCTCAACAACTACGATTGGTCTGGCAAAAACGTCGACAATCAAGTTGAGATCATCACCGCTTCTGTCCGTACCCCCAACCACATCACCCAGGCAGCTCTTCTTGGTGCCGACATTGCTACAGTGCCCTTTGGTGCCTTGAAGAAGGCTATCAAGCATCCTTTGACCGATCAGGGTCGTGCGAGTTTTGACAAGGATTGGCAGAAGGTTTTGGATGCCCAGTAGAATTTGTACGCGCTTCTCTTACGAAGGGATGTGCACTGATATGGACAATATCGAACTCAAGAGACATGCAAACGAGATTCGAAAAGGCATCCTGACAGGCGTTCATGCCGCAAAATCAGGCCATCCCGGCGGATCTCTGTCTGCGACCGAGATTTTCACATACCTCTACTTTGAAGAAATGCATGTTGACCCAGCAAATCCTACAGATCCCAAGCGTGATCGCTTGGTGCTGTCCAAAGGTCATTGTGCACCAGGCCTCTACGCTACGTTGGCAGAAAAAGGCTTTTTCCCCAAGGATTGGCTGTTGACACTGCGCCATGTTGACTCTCGCCTACAAGGTCATCCCAATATGAATGACACGCCAGGTATTGATATGTCAACAGGTTCGCTGGGGCAAGGCATCTCTGTTGCGGTAGGCATGGCTCTGTCTGCTCAGATGTTTGGCGATACCAATCGCGTGTATGCGCTGTTGGGGGACGGCGAGATTGAGGAAGGTCAGGTGTGGGAGGCTGCAATGCTTGCAGGTAACCACAAGCTTGATAACCTCTGCGTTATTGTTGATAACAACAATCTGCAGATAGATGGGCCTATCACTGAGGTCAACCCACCCTATCCTATTGATGAGAAATTCCGTGCATTCAACTTCCATGTAATTAATGTTGCTGATGGTAGTGACTTTGATCAGCTGCGAGCTGCCTTTGCTGAGGCTCGTGAGACTCAGGGTATGCCTACCGCAATTATTTGCAAGACTGTCAAGGGCAAAGGCGTTTCCTTTATGGAAGACCAAGTGGGCTGGCATGGCAAGGCTCCCAGTGATGAACAGTATGCCGAAGCTATGGCTGAGCTGACGAAGGCAGGTGAGGAACTGTGAGCGATGTACAAAAAATTGCTACCCGCGCAAGTTACGGTGCAGCTCTCGTAGAGCTTGGCAACAAACATGATGACCTTGTAGTTCTTGATGCTGACCTTGCGGCAGCCACTCAGACAGGAAAGTTCAAGGCAGCGCATCCCGAGCGTTTTATAAATGTGGGTATTGCTGAGACTAACCTCATTGGCGTTGCCGCGGGTATTGCGACAACGGGGCGCGTGCCTTTTGCAAGCACTTTTGCAATGTTTGCAGCTGGGCGTGCTTTTGAGCAGATTCGCAACTCTGTGGGCTACCCTCATCTCAACGTAAAAATTGGTGCCACGCATGCAGGTATTTCTGTTGGCGAAGACGGTGCCTCTCATCAATGTAATGAGGATATTGCCCTCATGCGTACCATCCCTGGAATGACCGTTGTATGCCCCGCCGATGATGTTGAGGCGCGTGCCTTGGTTAAGGCTGCTTACGAGTTTGTGGGTCCTATGTATATGCGCTTTGGGCGCCTTGCTGCTCCTGTGATTCACGATGAGGCGACGTATAAGTTCGAATTAGGTCGCGGAATTATCGAGCGCAAAGGCACAGACGTTACTATTGTGGCAACTGGACTGATGGTAGGCGAAGCTTTACAGGCGGCAGAGGAACTTGCCCAAGCCGGTATTGATGCTGAGGTTATTAATATTCACACTATCAAGCCGCTTGATGAGGAGCTCATCGTTTCTTCTGCAAACAAAACAGGCAAAGTTGTTACGGTAGAAGAGCATTCTATTATTGGTGGTTTGGGTAGTGCGGTATGCGATGCTTTAGCAGAGAAGCACCCTGTACCTGTCCGTAAAATTGGCATGAACGATACCTTTGGTGAGTCTGGTCCTGCTGTGGAACTGCTTGTCAAATATGGTATGAGTGCCCAGAATATCGTTTCCCAAGTTACTGATTTTCTGAAGTAGCTTTGTATCAAAGGTGATACGACAATCTCCTTCGCATATGACGTGCGGAGGAGATTTTTTTGTTGCGCTATGTCTGGGTGCCTCGCAACATATCAACGTATCTTTTGCAAAGCATTGCTCATAAACAAGCTAATTGCTAAGGATTGGCGTCACAAACATAAGGATTGGCGCCACAAAACAAGATATGGCGCACAAAACCAGATATGCGCCACAAAACCAGATAGATGGTTCAAGCTTCGAAGGCGCATTTCTTAGATGGTTCATTCTTCGCAGTCAGGTGCCGTAAAAGACCAGGTAATTTTTTCTCGGAGTCCGAAACTCGAACCATCTAGGGAGGAAGAGGCCGAAGAATGAATCATCTAGGGAGGAAGTGTGCCCACAAAACTGTCTAAGAAACTTTCCGGGAAATAGAGGAGGGCAAAGACGAGCAAAAAGGACCCTTGCGATGCTGCATAATGCAGAACTACAAAAGAGCTATGTCGCATCCATATGGACAGATTGCTGCTTGCATGAATTACATGCATTTTTGGTACTATATATCAGTCTGTCCATGTCGCGAACAAAACAAAGGAGATCTCGTGGCTCAACACTTTCGCAGCTCAGAGCGACAGGGGATGACGGACCGAGATGTGACAGTAAACGACGAGAAGGCCGTGGCTGAAGTCGCGGATCAGACTCTCGTTGAACAGGTCACACCAGCCCCTGAGGCCGCTCCCATAATGGATTCTGTTGCTATTACTGATACTGATGCCTTTGCAAGCACGGTGTCTGATGAAGAGGTGTCGGCAGCATTCGATTCTCTCTCATCTGTATCGTCTCTTGCAGCAGGGTCTGAAACTCCTGCCTATGATATGCCTGAGACTACTTCGGCAGCAGCTCCTGTAGCAGCTCCTCAAGTACCCGTTATCTCGGCTGTCGATACTCCTGCTGCACCTGCTTATAGCGATGCTTTCGTAGATTCGCCAGCGGTGCCTAGGAATGGCACGCCTACCATCTCGATGCGTGGCGTAACAGTGGTCTACCCTGCACAGCCTAATAAACCCGCACTCGAAGATGTGAGTGTGGATATCTATCCTGGTGAGTTTGTCTTTATTGTTGGACATTCGGGCTCAGGTAAATCCACCTTTATCCGCCTTTTAACTCGTGAGCTTCGCGCTAGCCAGGGGCAGGTTTTGGTTGCAGGCCAAGACCTTACCAAGATGCGCAACAGTAAGGTGCCCTACCTGCGTCGCCAGCTGGGTTGTGTCTTTCAGGACTTTAAACTGCTGCCTGACAAGACTACCTACGAAAATGTTGCTTTTGCTCTTGAGTGCATTGGCAAGCCCAAGTCTGTCATTAAAGCCCAGGTGCCTGAGGTGCTCCGACTCGTGGGCCTCGGCGAAAAGATGGACAATTATCCCGACCAGCTTTCTGGTGGCGAGCAGCAGCGTGTGGCCGTCGCCCGAGCTATGGTTAATCGTCCACCGCTTTTGGTGTGCGATGAGCCCACAGGTAATCTTGACCCCGCAATTTCGCTGGGCATCATGAAATTGCTTGACCGTATTAACCGTGCTGGCACCACTGTCGTAATGGCCACTCATGACCGCGAGATGGTTGACTCCATGCGCAAGCGCGTTATCACGCTTGAGGCAGGCCATGTCGTCCGCGACCAGGAGAGGGGAGGCTACGGTTACTATGTCTAACTTCGGCTACTCCATGCGTGAAGCGGTTAAACATTTCCGCCGCAATTTTGGTACCTGTTTAGGCGCCACTATTACTATCTTTTTATCCCTTTTTGTTATCGGTGCTTTTGTGTTGGGCAGCGCCCTTCTCACCAGTCTCGTTGGCAGCGTTGAAGATCGCGTGACCATTCAGGCCTTCCTGTCTGATGATGCTGTCAACAAAAACCTTGATGAGGTCAAAGCCCTACAAGCAAAGATTGAGGGCTGGAAAGATGTTGAGCCTCCTGTTGTCTACAAAGACAAGGAGACCGCACTCAAAGAGTATCGTGAGACCATGAGCAATCGCAACGCTGAAGAAGCGGTTGCCGCCTTAGATGGCATTAATCCTGTACCTGCATCGCTCGTTATCAAGTTGGATGACCCTGAGAAGGTCAAGCAGGTCGCAGATCAGTTGGCGGCTGATCCTGATTTTGCCAAGCTCTGTGATGATGCCAAGGATCCTTCTGCTTCTGTCCTGTATGGTCGTGAGACAGTTGAGCGCCTCTTTAGCGTAACGCGTTATATTCGCATAGCAACGATTGCACTGGTTGTTTTGCTTACCTTTGTTGCCTTTGTCTTTATTAATAACACCATTCGCTTGGCTATCTCAGCACGTCGTCGTGAGATTGGTATTGAGCGTTTGGTTGGCGCTTCTAATAGTTTTATCCGTGGGCCTTTTGTTGCCGAAGCAGCGTTGGAAGCTTGTCTAGGCGCCACCTTTGCCATTATTGCTTTGCACTATGGCAAGGCAGCCCTGCTCCCGCGCCTGTCTGCAGCCATGTCCTTCCTATCTTTCAAGATTGCACCAAGGATAGTGCTGGGCACTTATGGAGCGCTGTTGATTATGGGCGTACTGCTTGGCCTGCTGGGTTCTGCAATTGCTATGAGGCGCTATCTTAGGGTTTAGTAGTCGGTTGTGATGTGTTGTTGAGCATCACATAGTTCAGAAGAGGGGCATATGTCCCGCAAGAGAATTCATAAAGGCCATCGCCGTAACTCCGGCGGTGGCCTTCACCGTCCTCATCAAGCGATTCAGGGGACATTGCATGTGCAACGCAAAGGCGTTGCTACCGTGGATACTGCCGAGGGAAGTTTTGGTGTTGCTCGTGGCGGTATTCACGAAGCGATGGATGGAGATGAGGTTCACGTACTGTTAGTGCAGCGCGGCAGACACGAGCGTCTAGCGGTGGTTTGCGATGTTATTACGCGTGCCCACAGTGAGTTTGTAGGCCTTTATGAGCTGGCAGATCCATTAGGAGTGATAACTCCTTTGGATGGCCGTCTGGCACGGGATTTTTTTGTATTACCAGAAGATAGTTCTGCTCGGCGTCTAGGCGTTAAGCCAGGAGATGTAGTGCGTGCACGCATTTTGGAATATCCTAGCCGCCGTTCGGCAGGCGTGGTGACGATTGACGAACGTCTCGGCACGAGTTCAGAACTCGATTTGGATATTGAGGCATTGATTGCTTCTTATGGCTTGCCAGGACCTTTTTCTGAAGCAGTGCTTCGTGAGGCTCAGGCCTTGAGCTTTGATGTAGAAAAGCTTTTGGCAGAGGATGTGTCGCGGTGCGATTTGCGGCATTTACTTACGGTGACGATTGACCCTAGCGATGCCCGTGACTTTGATGATGCTGTTGGCGCCCGCACGTTGGCTGATGGCGGTTTTGAGCTTGATGTGCATATTGCTGATGTGAGTCATTTTGTCCCGTGGGGATCTTCAATTGACCTTGAAGCGCGAAGTCGTACGTGCTCGACGTATTTGGTTGATCGCGTCATTCCCATGTTGCCCGAAAAACTCTGCAATGACTTGTGTTCGCTGATGCCTGAGACTGACCGCCTTAGTATGAGTGTGTTGATGCAGCTCAACGCCCGGGGTGAGACCATATCTTGCAAGGCAATACCTGCCGTTATCCATTCGTCAGCACGTTTGGATTACGACCGAGTTGATCAATTGTTGGCAGGAGAGGTTACGGCAACAGACCTAGCTTGTGCAGAAAAGTTACAGCAGCCCGTGTCAGAAATGCTGCATACACTCAACCAAATTGCGACGCTCAGACGCAAGATGCGTCAATGTCGTGGTTCGATTGACTTTGAGACAAGCGAATCTAAGGTTTTGCTTGATAAGGCGGGACATGCGATGGGCGTTAAAGTGCGCCGGCGTACTGCTGCAACAAGTCTTATTGAGGAAGCCATGCTTGCAGCTAATGAGGCTGTGGCACAAATGCTTGTACAAGCCCAGATTCCTGCGGCATTTCGCGTACATGAGGCACCAACGAGTGAGGATCTCAAGGCGACATTGCCAGTCTTGCGCGAACTAGGGGTGCTCAACGCGGAGGATGAGCCTGCGCTGGTGGCGGGTAGCCCACACGCTATTCAGGCAGTACTTGACGCTGCGAGAGATCAGCCTTCGGCTCCGCTTGTGTCGGCTCTACTTTTGCGCGCTCAAAAAAGAGCAGTCTATAGGGCAGAAAATCTCGGCCACTATGCATTAGGTGCGGATGCATATTGTCATTTTACTTCGCCTATTAGGCGCTATCCCGACTTAGTGGTGCATCGAGCACTCAAGGCTTTGCTTGCTAAGCAAAGAGAAAGTAAGGAGCAGCACCAAATTGCCCAGGCACTGCCCCAAATTTGCCGGAACTGCTCTGACCGCGAGCGTATCGCAGATACCGCAGGAAAAATGTCACAAAAGATAAAGATAGCAGAGTACTATTCCGACCACATAGGCGAAGCCTTCTCAGGAGTCATTATGGGCGTTGAGCGCTATGGACTCTTTGTGACGCTTGACGATACCTTGGCGGAAGGCCTGTTGCCTGTGCGAGCGCTAGGGGCAGAATGGCATCTTTTTGATGATGCGCACATGACACTGCGAGGAGAGGCAAGCGGTCGTGTGTGGCGTGTGGGACAACGCGTGGCCGTGCGCGTTGTGCACACCAATTCTGCTTGTGGGCAGATTGATTTTGCCTTGGCAAGTGATACCCGCTGAAACACTGCGAGCCCAGTCGGGTAGACTGTCCTCACATGATGAGAGGAACAAGATGAATGCACCTACTACATTAGAAGAAGAACTTCTGCGAGCGGAAGGTCTGCTTGTCCAAGGTGAGACTGAGGCTGCTCACACGCTGTTGGTACGCATGGCTGAAGATGCGGAAGGCTATGTTGATGCAAATTGTGTGACAACCGATGAGCTGCAATGGTTTAGCTTTCCGTCGCTGTTTGAGCGCTTGGCGTATCGTCGTGTTGAAGAGGATCCGCGCGAATTGCGCGATGTGGGTGAGCCACTGGAGCGCCTGTATGGTGACTTGGGACTTGCTGAGGTGCATCTAGGTGATTACGAAGCGGCGATGCGCGCGCTCACTCAGGCGGTGCGATGGAACCCTATGGGTTGTGAGCACAGGCTTAATCTTGCAGATTTATACCGTATAGCAGGGAATATGCAGGAGTATTTGGCGCTGACATATTCGGTATTTGAACGCGCCTCTAATGTGCAACATCTTTGCCGTGCGTTTTTGAATTTTGCAAATTGGTTTGCCGAGACGGATAAGCCCCAGGCTGCAGCAGCCGCACTAAGGGTGGCACGTCGCTTGGATGCACAGGATGGCTCACTTGCCGCAGCGTTGGAACAAGCGCAGGGCACTGATCGCGATCCTGATAGCCTCAGTGATGCTGAGGCGCGCAAGCTTTTGAGCGAAGAGGGGTTGCCCGATGGTGCAAATGCAGAGATTGCTATTTGCTTGCTGATGTGTGCAACAGATGTGGCGGATGCCGGCCAGCGTGGGCTTGCAACGCAGTTGACTCTGCGTGCTCGCGACTTGGTGGGTGAAGATGCGGCGATGGCCTTACTGCAGCTTATCCGTGCGGATAATACAGCGGATGAGGTTTAGCAGTATGGCCCAAAAGACAAACAAGCGTAATATAAAACTTATCTCGCGCAATCGTTCTGCTCGACATGAGTATGAGATTGAAGAAACCTGGGAAGCAGGTATTGAGCTTACGGGCACCGAAGTGCGCAGTCTGAGAGAGCGCGCTTGTCAGATTTCAGACTCCTACTGTATTGTCCGCAATGGGCAGCTGTGGTTGGTGGGCGTGCATATCCACCCCTTTTCACATGGCACGGTATGGAATGTTGACCCCGATCGACGCAGGCGCCTGCTTATGCACAAGCGTCAGATAAATTATCTTGATGAAAAGCTGCGTATTCGCGGTATGGCTATTGTGCCGTTGCAGCTTTATTTTGACGAGCACAACCGCGTAAAACTCCAAATTGGTCTTGCTCGTGGCAAAAAGCTCTATGACAAGCGTCATGATTTGGCCCAGCGCCAGTCCGAGCGCGAGATGCAGCGCGCACTGAAGGAACGTAGTCGGTATTAGAGAATGAAAACATTTTCGGCCTGTGTCTAAAATTGTTTATACGTGGTATCCTACCTGCAAGCGCAAGGTGCGCCAACCGTCAAGAGAGGAGCCGTTATGGCTGACGAGAAGACCTACACGTTCCGCTGCACTGTTTGTGGCTATGAAGTTACCGTCGACACCCCCGAGCTGCCTGATGACTATGTCTGCCCTGTCTGCGGCGTCGGTGCTGATATGTTCGAGCTGGTTGAGGATTAGTACTTCTTACAATGTGTACGGCTGAGGCGGCCCCGCGGGGTCGCCTTTTTAATACGGGTGCTTATTAATACGGGTGGTTATGAGTTTGACGGCGGTGTGACGTATGACAACAGATAGACTTGAAGCTTTTTCTGATGGCTGTATTGCAATTTTTATTACGATTACCCTGCTGACATTTCAACTGCCAGAAGGAGATACGTATGCCAATCTCTTGGTACAAGCACCTGCTTTTTTCTGTTATGCAATAAGCTTTATCGTGACTGGTATCTATTGGGGCAACCACCATCATCTGATTCATACCATTGAACAAGTTTCTGAAAAAATCATGTGGGCAAATATGGCATGGCTTTTTGCGCTGAGCCTCGTGAGCTTTGCGACGGGCTGGGTGGCACTTTATATGCTTGCCCCACATACAGTATCATTTTTTGGTGTCATTTTGCTGGCATGCAATCGGACCTATGTGTATCTTGAACACTGTGTAGTTGAGTGCGAACGTGAAGAGGCAAAGCAGCGCGGTGCACGGTATAGCCTTGACGACAGGCTAGGCGAACGCATCAAGGAGCGCATAGCGATGTGTCTCTATGCAAGCGGTGCTGTGATAGCGTTTTGGCTGCCTTGGGTTGCCGTGCTCTTTTACTTTGTGGTCAACGTTATCTGGTTTGTACCCGATCGTCGCATTGTCCACATTATGGAATAAACTTTTGCAGCGCTTTGATGTGCGCTTGATAAGAGCGCTTTGTATATAAACGTGACGACGACTTCCTTTTTCCTATGGGTGGTTCAGTAGGCACTCTTTTACCCGTAAGCGGTTCACCATGCTCCTATACGGCAATCATGATTCTCTTTTTTAGTTGGCTTACATTGCAGCTGATGCTACAATGTAAGACGGACGGCACCTACTGCAATAGGTCTAAGCCGTCTCCGATTACAGTTTTTCAGACTGAAGAGAACGGCCGTTCCTAGCTTCTAGGGGCGGCGTTTTCTTTGGGCAATCACATAGCCGCATTTCCACTTTTTGCTTCATCACGCCATTCGGCTTTAAGCCGCGATGCCGGTGGGTGTCTTGTGGTTGGCGCTTAGTCCTTGAGCGCCAGGACGGCAGCGAACGCATCGACCTTAAGCCAAGGAACGATAACGAGCGCTAATACTCTTTTATTAGTGACGACAATCAACCGCAGCAAAATTGAGCGCAACTAAGAATACTTTGGCAGGTGTATAAGCAATCGAGCCTGATCTAACTGCTCATAGCTCTTATCTTCAGCAGGCTTGCTAATAACTCTTTTTTTCTATGAGGATTATCCCGATACCTGCGCCAGCCATAACAATGGGGGCAAGTCTGACAAAAGCCCATTCAAAGCCATGGATAATGGTTCCTATCACAGCGGTCTCAGGATTGCTATAGTCCCATTCCAAATACGATCCGTCTATTCCTAATAGAGCTGCAAAGATGATGAAAATTGCAACGCACAGTAGAATCAGAAACCAGCGAAGCCGCTTTCTCCTAGCCTCTTTCTGTTGCGCTAGTTGAAAGTTAATGACCTCAAGCTTTTCTGATATGACCTTTAGTTCATCAGTTTCAGTTGCCGTTACGTTCTCGCCAAGCAGCGTGCTTGTGGGGACTTCGAATACATCTGATATGGAAATAAGCATTTCAGAATCAGGGACCGACAGGCCTCGTTCCCATTTTGAAACCGTTTGCCGCACCACGTTCAGCTTGATAGCAAGGTCATCCTGCGAAAGCCCCTTAGATTTTCTCAGCGCTTTGATATTTTCGTTTAGCATTATTAAAAACTTCCTTTCGTAATCCGATATATTAAAAAACCTCCTTCCGTACTCACGATAGACGCTCTTTGCGTTGCTGCAAGCAACGCAAATTAACATGTCATATTGCCTTGCTTATATATCAATCAGCAAAGATGGTTCGTTCTTCGAGTTTTCACAAATTCTGACCTGCGGTTT
>NZ_CAMXYY010000047.1 GCF_947253395.1 uncultured Olegusella sp. | reverse complement strand
CGAGCGCCGTGTCCGCTCCAAGATTTTCGGTACGGCAGAGGCTCCTCGTCTCACCGTTCACCGCACCAATGCTCATATTTACGCTCAGGTTGTTGATGATGCAGATGCAAAGACCATCTGCTCTGCTTCGACGCTGTCCGCAGAGTTCCGTGCCACGGGCAAGATTGGCTCTAACAAGGAGGCAGCCGAGTTTGTTGGCAAGCTTATCGGTGAGCGTGCGCTCGCCGCAGGCGTGACCGCGGTCAAGTTTGACCGCGGCGGCCGCATCTATCATGGCCGTGTCAAGGCTCTCGCAGATGGCGCCCGCGCAGCGGGCCTGAAGTTCTAGGAGGAATGTAATGCCACGTGATCGTAAGCGCCAGCAGGACTCCGACCTTCAGGAGCGCGTCGTCTACATCCACCGCGTCTCCAAGGTCGTCAAGGGTGGTAGGCGTATGTCTCTCGTCGCCCTGGTAGTTGTCGGTGATGGTAAGGGCAACGTAGGACTCGGACAAGGTAAGTCCACCGAAGTGCCTCTGGCTATTAGCAAGGGCGTTGAAGACGCCAAGAAAAACATGTTCCATGTGCCTCTGACTGATGAGGGCTCTATTCCTCATGCTGTCGAGGGCCACTACGGTGCTGGCAATGTTTTGCTTAAGCCCGCAGTTCCTGGTACCGGCGTTATCGCTGGCGGCCCCGTCCGCCCTCTTTTTGATGCCGTGGGTATCAAAAATGTCATCGCCAAGTCTTTGGGCACTGACAACGCACTAAACATCATCAAGGCCGCCGCAGAGGGCCTCAAGGAGCTCGAGAGCCCCGAGGCTACTGCAGAGCGTCGCGGTCTCTCCTTTAAGGAGATGTTTGCCGGGAAGGAGGCATAAGCGATGGCTGAAAAGACCCTTACTGTCAAGCTCGTACGCAGCGCCGTCGCCTCCGTCAAGAAGGATCAGACGGCTACCTGCAAAGCCATGGGCCTGCGCAAGATTAACGACGTCGCGGTTCTGCCCGACAATCCGTCTGTTCGAGGCATGATCTTCAAGGTCAAGCACCTCGTCGACGTTAAAGAGAACTAGGAGTTACCCAATGCAGCTCACAGATCTCCGCCCTGCAGAGGGCGCGAAGAAGGCGCGTAAGCGCATCGGCCGCGGCAATAGCTCTGGTCATGGCACCACCGCTGGTCGTGGCTCCAAAGGTCAGCTTTCCCGCTCTGGTGGCGGCAAAGGCGCTGGCTTTGAGGGCGGTCAGCAGCCGCTCGCAATGCGTTTGCCCAAGCTCCCTGGTTTTACCAATCGCAACCGTGTTGAGTACGCCCCCGTCAACGTTGCTCGTCTTGAGGCTCTCTATGAGTCCGGTGAGACCGTTGATGCCGAGAGCCTTATGGCAAAAGGTGTTATCAAGCACGACTATGTGCCTGTAAAGGTCCTCGGCGACGGTGAGCTCACCAAGAGCCTTACTGTCAAGGTTGACAAGGTCTCCGCCTCTGCCAAGGCAAAGATCGAGGCGGCCGGAGGAAAGGTCGAGGCAGCGTGCTAAAGGCGATCCAAAACGCGCTTCGTATCCCCGAGCTTAGGGGCAAGATTGCGATTACCGTCGCAATCCTTGCCCTCTACCGCTTTGGGGCGTATCTGCCTGTTCCTGGAGTTCCTTTCTCCGCTATGCTCGCAGCGTATAAAAATGCAGCTGCAGGTAGCGGCGCGCTTACCGTGCTCAACCTCTTCTCAGGTGGTGCACTGTCGCGCGTTTCTGTCTTCAGCTTGGGCATCATGCCCTACATCACTGCGCAGATTATTCTGCAGATGATGCAGGCAGTTATCCCTTCGCTGGGAGCACTGGCGCGTGAAGGTGAGTCTGGCCAGCGCAAGATTACGCAGTACACGCGTTACCTCACTGTTGTGCTTTCTCTTATTTCTGCCATTGCCTACCTATTCCTCTTCAAGAGCCCTACATACGGGATGGACTTCTCCCAGATGGGCATCCCTTCGCTTCTTGAGGACGTTATTGTTGTCTTTACGCTGGTTATTGGCGCGCTCATCATTATGTGGCTGGGCGAGGTTATTACTCAGCGCGGCATCGGTAATGGCATGTCCCTCATCATCTTTGCCAACATTATGGCAGGGCTCCCTGCCGCCATCATTCAGTCTGTCGTCGCCGAGGGTAATATTTTGGTGACCATTTTGACGGTGGCGGTGGTTGCGGCGATTATCCCCGTTATCGTGTATATCGAGCGTGGTCAGCGTCGCATTCCCGTGCAGTATGCCAAACGTGTTGTTGGGCGCAGGATGATGGGTGGTCAGTCTACCTACCTGCCCATTAAAGTGAACACTGCAGGCGTTGTACCCATCATCTTTGCTTCGGCAATTTTGTATTTGCCCGCTCAGATTGCGGTATTCTTCCCTGGCGTGGGTTGGGTCCAGGCTTTTGCGAATGCAGTTTCTACTGGCTGGATTAACTGGATTTTGTCGATTGTCTTCATCGTGTTCTTTGCATATTTCTATACTGCAATGGTGTTTAATCCCGATGAAACAGCAGATCAACTGCGCAAAGCTGGTGGCTTTATTCCTGGCGTGCGTCCTGGCAAGGCCACGGCTGACTATATCAAATCGACTCTCGATCACATTACGTTGCCTGGTGCTATCTTTATGGCTGCGCTGGCTGTAGTGCCTTCGATTGTGTTCTCCTTTACCAACAACAGTCTCATTCAGAGCTTTGGTGGTACGTCGATTCTGATTATGGTTGGCGTTGCGATGGATACAATTGCATCTTTGGAATCCCAGCTCAAGATGCATAACTACGACGGGTTCTTCAAGTAGTTCAGTCGTTTACACAGCGTATATGCGCATATAATGCCAACACAGGCGTCTCTCTTTTGTGGGAGGCGCCTTTTGTATGTGTGGGTCGCAACTTTCAGCAGGCAGGTGGATGTTAGATTGAGTACGCGTCTTGTTGAATGACTCATATGTGCTGCTGTTAACAAATATGCCACACACGCACTCGCACAGTCTTCTAGATTTCGTAGATAATAGAAGTGTATCTGTCTTTGTTTGACTTCAAAGAAAGAGGCACGTATGAACATTGTTTTGCTTGGCGCGCCAGGGGCGGGAAAAGGTACGCAGGCCCAGAAGCTCGTTGCCGATTTTGGTGTAGCCCACATCTCTACAGGTGATCTTCTTCGCAATGCGGTAAAAGCGGAGTCTGAGCTTGGGCTTCAGGCAAAGTCGTATATGGACGCAGGTCAGCTGGTGCCTGACAGCCTTGTTATTGATTTGGTCAAGGAGCGTCTTGCTGAGCCTGATGCGCAAAAAGGCTGGATTCTCGATGGCTTCCCGCGCAACACCGCACAGGCAGAGGTTCTGGATGCTGAGCTTGCCAAGATGGGTATTGCGCTTGACGGAGCTCTGCTTGTGGACGTCGCTTTTGATGTGATTGTTAAACGTCTTTCTTCTCGTCGTACCTGCCGTAGCTGTGGTTATACTGCAGGTCCCGAGACGGAGGTTTGCCCTCGCTGCGCTGGTGAAATGTATCAGCGCGATGATGATAAACCTGAGACTATTCAGAAGCGCCTAGATACCTATCAGTCCAAGACAGCTCCGCTCGTTGAGTATTACGAAAAACAGGACAAGCTTCTCAAGGTTGACGGCGATCGTCCTGTGGATGAGGTCTATGCCGATACGAAAGCACAGCTTGGCCTATGATTCATATCAAAGGGCCCGATGAAATTCAGCAGATGCGCGTAGCAGGAGCTATTTCCAAAGCAGCTCTGCGCGTAGCAGGCACTATGGCCATTCCAGGCGTAACAACCGCAGCGATTGACCGTGCTGTTGAAGACTATATTCGGGCGCAGGGAGCAAAGCCTACCTTCAAGGGCTATGGGGGCTTTCCAGGAAGTATTTGTGCATCTCCTAATGCTCAAATTGTTCATGGTATTCCTAACGAGAATACGGTCCTGCAAGCAGGCGATATTCTCTCAATTGATACGGGCGCTACCAAGGATGGTTGGGTAGGGGATAACGCATGGACTTTTTTGGTGGGCGAAGTTGCTCCTGAAATTCAGGGTTTATGCGAAATTACGCGAGACTGCCTCGTGGCAGGTATTGAACAAGCAGTGCCGGGCAACCGTCTGGGCGATATTGGTCATGCTGTGCAACGTCTCGCCGAGGCGCATGGCTACGGCGTCGTGCGTGAATATGTTGGCCATGGTGTAGGCCGCAAAATGCACGAGGATCCCAATGTCCCTAACTACGGTCGTCCTGGTCGTGGCGTAAAGCTCCAGGTAGGTATGGTTATTGCGATTGAGCCTATGATTACGCTTGGTAGCTACGATACGCGCATGTGGTCCAATGGCTGGACCGTGCAGACTGCTGATGGCTTGGCTGCTGCGCACTATGAAAACACTGTTGCGATTACGGCAGATGGACCTCTCATCTTAACGGCTGATGAGCTGGGACCCTGGTGTGCCATGCATGGCGGGATCGAGTCCGAAGGAGAATTACCCTGCGTTACCGAGGAGCTTGAGCAAGAAGTGTCGCAGGAACCTCTGGCTGAGCCGGATGATGCTTCGGATGGCATTTCTGCCGATAGCACTGCCGTTCTGCCTCTGTAGTTAGATGTTGCATTTTTCTCGAGCCCAGCTCCAGGTCTCGTGAGCTGGGTTTTTTGTGCGTAAGCCCTGCGGACGTGTGACCATTTCGGATGCTCATGAGCTACCCATCGCTGCCTGCGAGTGTGCAAATGACACACTCCCTTTCAAATGGGGCAGCTCTGCTTGTCAAATGCCACATTCCGTTTCAAGTAACACAGCTCTGCTTGCCAAATGCCACATTCCGTTTCAAGTAACACAGCTCTGCTTGCCAAATGCCACGTTCTGTTTCAAGCAGACCGGCTCTGCCTGTCAAAAGCCACATTCTATTTCAGAAAAAATGTCAAAAGCCACATTCCGTTTCAAAAGCCCTGACGTTTCCGCAGGTAAATTTTTCTTGCGTGAAATGAAACGTGGCTTTTGGTAAAAAAAGTGAAGTAGAACGTGGCGTTTGGCACCCGGCCTAGAGGGACATGAAACGCAACGTGGCTTTTGGCACTTGGCCTAGAGTGGCATAATCTCCCGCCAGTCGAACGTGACGCTTGCCCACGAAAATAGACTCAAAAACAGAAAGCTTGCGAATAGTTTGTGAAATTCGCGCAAGACTTTGCAGAACAGAGGGGGATAGCTCGACTTTAGTTGCAGAGGCGATTATTATTGACTATTGCTGTCATTGTGCGATTTTACTCTGACAGTCGTGAGATTTGGCGAGGAGAGAGCAGGACAGGTGAGCAAGCAAAACGCAATCGAGCTAGAAGGCAAGGTCGTTGAGCCTTTGCCGAATGCAATGTTTAACGTCGAGCTCGAGAACGGCAAGACCATTCTGTGCACCATCTCAGGCAAGATTAGGATGAACTACATCCGCATTCTGCCCGGCGACCGTGTTGTCGTCGAGATTTCTCCCTACGATCTTACAAAAGGACGCATTACCTACCGTTACAAGTAGACAGTGTGTTCGGGCAGACGTCTTGACTCGCCACAGCCAAGGCCAAGCCATGCAAGGACACAGCCGGGAATTCACGCCAGCGGCTGGGCGATGACATAGTTCGGACCGGCACTACCGGAAGGAAAGACAAAATGAAGGTACGTCCTTCGGTCAAGAAGATGTGCGATAAGTGCAAAATTGTACGCCGCCATGGCAAGGTTTTTGTAATCTGCGAAAACCCTCGTCACAAGCAGCGTCAAGGTTAAGGGGGCAACAAGTTGGCACGTATTAACGGCGTCGACCTGCCGCGTGACAAGCGCGTTGAGGTTGGCCTCACCTACCTTTATGGCATCGGCCAGACAAGCGCCACCAAAATCTGCGAGGCCTGCGAGATCTCCAAGGAGACCCGCGTTAAAGACCTTACAGAAGACGAGGTGACCAAGATCCGCGATTACATCGATGCAAACTTTACGACGGAGGGTGACCTTCGCCGCGAGCGTCGTACGAATATCGCCCGTCTGATGGAGATTGGCTGCTACAAGGGCCTGCGTCACCGCAAGGGCCTTCCTGTAAACGGCCAGCGCACCCACACCAACGCACGCACCCGCAAGGGTCCGCGTCGTCAGGTCGGTGGAAAGAAGAGGGGATAACGCATGCCGCAGAAGAAAAACGTTCGCAACACGCGCGTGCGTCGTGCGGACCGCAAGAACATTGCAGTAGGCCAGGCACACATTAGGTCTACCTTTAACAACACAATCATTTCGATTACCGACGCACAGGGCAACGTAATTGCTTGGCAGTCTGGTGGCACCGTCGGCTTTAAGGGCTCTCGTAAGTCCACGCCGTTTGCAGCACAGGTGGCAGCAGAGGCTTGCGCCAAGGCAGCTATGGAGCACGGCCTGCGTAAGGTTACCGTTTTTGTGAAGGGTCCTGGTTCGGGTCGTGAGACCGCCGTTCGTAGCCTCCAGGCCGCAGGTCTTGAGGTCTCTGGTATCCAGGACAAGACTCCTATCCCCCACAACGGTTGCCGTCCCCGCAAGCGTCGCCGCAACTAATCAGGAAGGACAGACAAAATGGCAGTTGATAGGACTCCTGTCCTCAAGAGGTGCCGCGCGCTCGACATCGATCCCGCGGTGATGGGTTATAACAAAAAGTCTCACCGTGAGCCCAAGCAGTCTCGCCGCCAGCCGTCTGAGTACGGCCTGCAGCTCCGCGAGAAGCAAAAGGCAAAGTTTATCTACGGTGTTCTTGAGAAGCAGTTCCGTATTTATTACAAGCGCGCAATCCGTGTTGAGGGTATTACCGGTGACAACCTGATGGCACTCCTCGAGAGTCGTCTGGACAACGTTGTTTTCCGTCTCGGCTTTGCTCGTACGCGTCGCGAGGCTCGTCAGACCGTCCGTCATGGTCACATCACCGTGAACGGTAAGCGTGTCGATATTCCTTCTTATCAGGTTCAGACTGGCGATGTTGTCGCAGTTGCTCCTGAGTACAAGGATCTTCTTCCCATCAAGGAGGCAGTCATTGCTTCTGAGCACATGACTGTTCCTGCCTGGCTGGAGGTTGACATCGAGAAGCTGTCTGGCACCGTTCTTCAGGTCCCGACTCGCGATCAGATTGACCTTGTCAATGACGAGACAATCGATCCGCAGCAGATCGTCAACCTGTACTCCCGTTAAACCGGTAAGTCAGGAGGATTTACATGTCCGAGTTCATTCGGCCAGAAGTTTCGGTGGAAGAGATCAGCGAGCACCTCGCACGTATCAGCGCAGAGCCGCTGGAGCGTGGTTATGGCGATACGCTGGGCAACTCACTTCGTCGTGTTCTGCTTTCCTCTCTTGAGGGTGCAGCTATCGAGGCAATCAAAATCGATGGTGTCCAGCATGAGTTCACCACCGTGCCTGGTGTCTATGAGGATGTCACCGATATCGTTCTTAACGTCAAGGGTCTTGTGTTCCGCGCAAATGGCACGGGCGATGAGGCTATTGCCACCATCAACGTTGACGGCCCCATGACCGTTACGGGCGGGGATTTCCAGATTCCTGCTGAGTTTGATTTAATCAACAAGAGTCAGGTTATTTGCCATCTCGGCGAAGGCCAGCACCTTACGATGTCTATGCGCATCGCTTGTGGTCGCGGCTATGTGTCGGGCGATGACAACGATCACGATAATTCCATTGGCGTTATCGCGATTGACTCTCTGTATTCGCCTGTTCGTCGTTGTGCCAAGGTTGTTACCCCGTGCCGCGTTGGTCAGCATACCGACTACGATCGCCTTGTGCTTGAGGTGGAGACCGATGGCTCGATCTCCCCGCGCGATGCCGTTGTCGAGGCTGCCAACATCATCAATCAGCACATGGCTGCGTTCATGACGCTGACTGATGAGGAGGAGCCTGTTGAGGACACCTCAATCTTTGCGACGGGTGAAGAGGAAGAGGACAACACCGACCTCGATAGGGCAATTGAGAGCCTGCAACTATCTGTACGCTCTTACAACTGCCTCAAGCGTGCTGGTATTCACTCTGTGCGCCAGCTTGTCGAGTTCTCTGAGAACGACCTGCTCAACATTCGCAACTTTGGCGTCAAATCCATCGAGGAAGTCAAAGACAAGCTCGAGGATATGGGCCTGGGACTTAAGGCCTAGTCGTCCGCACCTTTTAGAGGAGTAGCAAGACCATGAGACACAATAAAAAGAAGGGTATGAAGCTCGGTACCGATGCGAGCCACACCAAGGCAATGAAGAAGAGCCTTGTTTGCGCCCTACTTTCTAACGATCGTATTAAGACTCTGGATCAGCGCGCCAAGGCTATCCGCCCTGAGGTTGACAAGATCATTACTTGGGCAAAGCGTGGCGACATTGCCGCTCGCCGCATGGCTATTGCCAAGCTGGGCGACAAGAATGTTGTTGCCGAGGTCTTTGACCGCGCAGCTCAGGGCCAGTGGGATGGTCGCAATGGTGGCTATACCCGTATTATGAAGCTTGGTCCCCGCAAGGGCGATGGCGCTGAGGTTGTCATCATCGAGCTCGTTACCGAGCCTGTTGCCCCCAAGGCTACCGCTAAGGTTACCAAGGTCGTTGAGCCCGCTCCTGCCAAGGAAGAGGCTCCTGAGGTCGAGGAGACCGCCGAGGCAGCTGAGTAAAGCTTTCGCTTTAGGTATGTTCAAAGGGGTCTGGACTTGCGCCAGGCCCCTTTTTGCCATTTGGAGATACCAAACTTTTGCAAGAATAAAAGGTGGGCTATGACTGAGGCAGCAGGAACTGAGGCAGCAGGAACCATAGTTGTGCGCCTAGGCTATAGAGGAACAGACTTTGCTGGCTTTGCTGAGCAACCAGGACAGCGCAGTGTTGCAGGTGAGCTGCGACGTGCTCTGGAAACTGCGCTACGACGTCCCATTGAACTTGAATGTGCGGGGCGTACGGATGCAGGCGTGCACGCGCAGGCACAGTATGTGAGTTTTTTGGCTGATGCCAGTGAGTTGCAACGACAAGGAAGACGCCTTAAAGCATCACTTGTCGCGCTAACCCCGGATGATATTTCTATTGCGGAGCTCTATCAGGCTCCAGCGGGTTTCTCAGCTCGATTTGATGCCATAGAGCGGCACTATCGCTATCGCATCGCCGTAGGCAATGCGCGCCCCGTGTTGTCATGGGGACATGCGTGGTGGTTGCGTAGCGCACGCACGCTTAATGTGGAGCAGATGAATAATGCCGCCACAGCACTGCTGGGCGAGCATGATTTTCGCAGTTTTTGTAAGGCAAGCTCTGTTGCTCTTCTTGATGAAGCAGGGCGCTCTACCTCACGCTGTGTGACAAAGCTTGAAGTGTCACAGCTGGAAGAGGCGGGCGAGCAGCTTGTTGTGGTGGACGTTGCAGGTAATGCTTTTTTGCACAATATGGTGCGCATAATTACAGGCTCTTTGGTGGAAGTGGGACGTGGACATCGTGAGCCCGACTGGCTTGCGAAAGCCCTACAAGCGCGCAATCGCAGCGCAGCGGGCCCTACAGCACCTGCAGAAGGGCTCTGCTTTACCGCAGTAAGGTATCCGCAAGCCGTGCTCAAGCCTTGGGATTAAGAATCGTTAGACATCTGGCAAGGTCGGCTATACTCAGTCAAGAGAAATTGTACGCTATGAAGGCGAGGAGATTTTTATGCTGCACAAGCGCGAGCGCTTTGAGCGCACAGATGTGCCTCGTAGTGATAGAGCCGGCTTGATTTTGGCTTGTGCTGCGGCTGCATTTGTGTTCATTGGTCTTGTTATCTCGCTGCGCTGGAGTTGGGTTATGGCGCATCGCGATGTCAACCTAGGTGATAGGGCCCTCAAAACGTCTATCAGGGCGCAAGGTGAAATTGTAGCGCCCAAGGGCTATAAAGCTTCCAGCGATAACTTTACCAATGTGCTGGTTTTCTCGGTTGATAATCCCCATGCAGCAAAGCCCAAGCTACATGCAGTTCAGCTGCTATCGATTAATGTGAGCAAGGGCACAGGCAGTTTGGTGAGTATTCCTGCGGATACGAAGCTTACAACTGACAAAGGCGATACAACACTTTCTGCTCGCTTTGATGCTGTGGGTGCCTCGGAATGTATTGCTCCTCTATCACGCGCGATGAATGTACACCTATCTCACGCAATCGTGAGTACTGATGATATGTGGGAGCATATTGCTCAGATCAAAGATGCTGGTATGCAGTCGCTTATTGGTTCGTCCACAAAGATTTTGGAGTCTCTTAAATCTGACATGACTTTTGCTGAGATGACTGATCTGGCCGAGCGCACACTTTCTATTGGTATCAACAAGCTGACACGCAGTGAGGCTCCTGCTGCTGATGCCAAGCTCAAGGATGGCACTCAAGCCAAATCTATTGATGCCAACAAGCTCAATGAGGCCTTGGGGACACAGGTAGCAGCTAAGTAATACCTCAGTTGAGCATAATTTGTGCAAGCATTATCCACATTGCTGGAATATCCGTGAGCAGCGACAAGATTTGCTGTTATATATTCTTTGAGACGCGATAATCAATAGTAGAACAGTAGAAAATGACATAGGTATTGTTGCTTGTGGTGTCGTTTGTATTTTGAGTCAGTGCTCAAAAGGAGTTTCCAGATAGATGAGCAGGCTTTTTGACAAGCCCTTAGTTTCGATTGTGATGCTTGCCCACAATGTGGACGGCAGCATCTGTCGTGCTGTCGAAAGTCTTCAGCGTCAGACCTGCGAGAATTTCGAATTACTTGCCGTTGATCTAAATTCGGATGACCGTACAAGCGACATGCTTGAACGTATGGCAGATAGGGATATTCGAATCACAATTTTGCATCAAAGTGATGATGTTCAGCTGGTGCTCAACTGTGTGCTTGATCAGCTGAGCGGTACGTATCTCATGTTTGTACGGGGCAACGACTGGCTTGAGCCTTCTGCACTGGAAGAATTACTCAATGTGATGGAGCAGAGCAATCCTGATCTTGTGCTGTCTTCCTACTATAT
>NZ_CAMXYY010000046.1 GCF_947253395.1 uncultured Olegusella sp. | reverse complement strand
GACATACTTGACTATCTCGAAGCGGGAGATTTGCTTGTTGTCAATAAGACTCGCGTGATGCCCGCACGTCTTGTGGGACACAAGCGCAAGACGGGTGGTGTTGCTGAAACACTGTTGCTAAAGCGCCGTGAAGATCAAGATCCGTTGGGTCATGTGTGGGAATGTTTGGTTAATCCAGGCAAGCGTCTCAAGCAGGGTGCTGTGGTGGAGTATCGCGAAGGTGGCCTGCATGCGTCTGAGTCTTCTCCTGTGGTGCTTTCAGGTGAAATCCTTGATTTTATTCCTGATAACAAAGGCGGGCGCCTTATTCGTTTTACTCCTACTGACGGCCTTACCCTGGATGAGGCTATACACAAAGCAGGTCATGTGCCTTTGCCTCCCTATATCACCAAGTATGAGGGTGATCCCGAAAAGTATCAGACGGTTTATGCCATGCAAGAAGAACATTCTGCTGCTGCTCCCACGGCAGGCTTACACTTTACGCCTGAACTGCTCGATCGTATAAAAGCTGCAGGTATCGGTATTGTTGCGGTGGAATTAGAGGTGGGTATTGATACCTTCCGTCTGGTAAGCGAGGATGACCCCACCCAACATGTCATGCATACCGAGCGCTATCACCTTCCGCAGGAGGTAGTCGATGCAGTACATGCCACCAAAGCTGCTGGTCATCGTGTTATTGCAGTGGGAACGACAGCCGTTCGCTCGCTTGAAAGCGCCTGGGAAGCAGAGGCTCCTGTAGCAGCGTGTCCTGTAACGGCGCGTCATTTTGAAGACGCTCCTGATTCTGCAGCGATAAGGGGCAAAGGCGACATCGTGGCGCGCAATAGCGCCACGACCAATTTGTACCTCATGCCTGGTTCTACCTATCACGTAGTAGATGGACTAATCACTAATTTCCATGTACCGCGTTCGACACTGGTGATGTTGGTTTCGGCCTTTGCGACACGAGAACAGATTCTTTCTGCGTACCAGCATGCAGTTAACGAGAAGTACCGTTTCTTCTCCTTTGGAGACGCCATGTTTATCGAGTAATCGTCTTTTGTGCGCGTCAACCTCATCGTGATTGCTGGTGCTTACTTGGAAAAGAAAAGCAGCCAAACCACCACTGCGATGAGGATGACAAGCACAATAGCGACACTGATAATCAATGCGCGTGAACCACGAGTTTCGGTTCTGAGTATATGTTCTTTTTGGGCAAGAGCATCAGCCTCAGCACTCATAGCGGCTGCTTGTTCTTGCGAGCTTGCGATGCGTTCGTGCAGCTCGGTAGTCACTTCAGGCGTGGAGTGGATATCGTTAGCCTCATTGAGCGCTGCTTGTGCAACATCTGCACGCTCGCGAGCCTCAGCGGCGTTGTCATTTGCTTGCTCAAGATCGCTATCGCAGACCGCAATCTGCTTTTTGAGTACCTCTTCGTCAGCCATAGCCTGTTTATAGAGCTCGTCATATTCTTCTTTGCGGGCACCCGCCTCGGCCTTGGCCTCACTTGCCTGATGTTCCACCTCGGCCAAAATCTGCTTGCGCGAAGCGAGATAGGTCTGCGCAGTTTCAACGCGTTGATCGGCCTCTGTTGTTACGCTGGGAACCTTTTGTTTGGCAAGGTCAAGTGCTGCCTGTTCGGTAATGACTTGGTGCAGCAGACGATCGGTGGTGCTTTGAGTGGTGTTTTGGCTTTGCTTTGCACGGGTAAGCTCGTCCTGTGCGCGTTGCAAGCGGTCTCGTGCGGTATCAACTGCACGGTTTGCCGAGGCTATTGCTGCATCGCGATTGCGTACCGCTTCTGCTTCTTGGGATTCGGCAGATTTAGCATCGCGGCGAGCCTCGCCGAGGGCACGTGATGCATCATCAGCGCGCGCCTTGGTGGTTTCCATAAGACCACGGTAGGGGCCAAGCTTCTCCTCATGTTTGGCTTTCATCGCCTCAAGCTGTTTTGTGAGATCGCTACGAGTTGCACTCGCAAGGTCACCACGAGCATGCGCGTCTTTTTCATCGGTGCTTGCTTGTTCAAGTTCGGCGGTATTACGTGCGATGATTTGCTCAAAATTATGCTCAATGGACAGACGGTGATTGAGCTCATCGCTGTCCTCCTCGATTTCAGCCTGAAGTTCGGCGAGACGTTGCCGAGCTTCCTCGGTGCGCCTAGAGGCATGATGTACCTCACGCAGAGCAGCAATACCTGCGAGAAATGCATTTTCAGAGAGCGGCTTTTCGTCGCTTTCAGCGGATAATTCGCTCGCTGTTGGCTCATCAGTTGCAATTGAGTTATTGGCAGAAGGATAGCTGTCAGCCGTATCTGCTGAAGGTACTGCCTCAGGAGTGATACCCTGTTCGTCTTTTTTTGTCCCATTTGCGAAGAAGAGCTTCATCGTGTTCCCTTTCGCTATATCTGCAAAACGCTAAAAATCAGTATAAGTGTTACCACATAAATTCTATTCTGTCGTATCTGGAATTAGCTCGCCGATATTATGCCTTGATGTTTGCTAGAATGACATTAAGTCCAACGGCGAGAACCTTCTCGCCCTCTCATCTAAGGAGTCCAGTATGGTTTCGAAGCAGACGACGATCACGAACGCTACTGGCCTGCACGCCCGTCCCGCATCCGTGTTCGTCAGTGAGGTCAAGAAGTACCAGTCCAAGATTACGATTCGTAACGTTGACAAGGACAGTGCTCCTGTTAAGGCTAACTCCATCATGATGGTTTTGGCTGCTGGCTTGGGTACCGGTACCACCGTTGAGCTTGCATGTGACGGTCCTGACGAGCAGGAAGCCCTCGACGCTCTGATTGCTCTTATTGACAGCGGCTTCGGCGAGTAGGCACATCGAGGAGCACTTGTGCAGTTTATGGCACATCAAAGCCCAGCACCAGTATGTGCTGGGCTTTTTGTTGGTATTTTGTAGATAAGAATGACGAGGCAGTATGTTTGAGTACGACATCATCGCAGAAGATCCAAAAACCCATGCACGCGCAGGTGTCTTACATACGCCTCATGGTGATATTCCCACCCCTATTTTTATGCCAGTGGGTACCAAGGCAACGGTAAAGGGTCTGATGACTTCGACTCTATCTGAGTTGGGCACCAAGATTTTGCTGGCAAATACCTACCATTTATCAATGCGCCCAGGTGCAGACTTAGTTGCTGAGATGGGTGGTCTGCATGATTTTATGCAGTGGCATGGACCTATCCTCACCGATTCAGGTGGATTTCAGGTCTTTTCACATGGTGATTTTGTCAAGCTCAGTGATGAGGGTGTGCGTTTTCGAGCAGTAGATTACGACGGAAGTTATGTCTTTTGGACTCCTGAAGACAATATGGAGATAGCTCAAAAGCTGGGCGCTGATATTGTGATGCAGTTAGATCAGTGTCCTGGCTATCCTGCAACGCGTAGTTTTGTTGAGCGTGCGGTTGAGCTTTCAAGCAAGTGGGCTGAACGCTGTTATAAGGCACATACCCGCAAAGACCAGGCACTTTTTGGCATTGTTCAGGGTGGTATGGATATGGATTTGCGTTTGAGAAGTCTGCGCCACCTAGAGAAGTGCGGCAACTTCCCAGGTTATGGTATTGGCGGCTATTCAGTAGGCGAGGATCATCAAACGATGTTTGAGACGTTGACACCTTTGGTCTCTGAGTATATGCCACGTAACAAACCTCGCTACTTAATGGGTGTTGGCAATCCCACAACTTTGGTGCGTGGCGTGGCTTGTGGGATTGATATGTTTGACTGTGTGCTTCCTACGCGTACTGCTCGTATGGGTACAGCGTTTTCAAGTGAAGGTCGTATCAATCTCAAAAATGCTCGCTTTATTCACGATGCCGCTCCTTTGGATGCACAGTGTCATTGCCCCGTATGCCAAGGGGGCTATACGCGCGCTTACCTCCATCATTTGGTTAAGCAAAATGAAATGCTCGGTGGCATTTTGTTATCACAGCACAATATTTTTTATCTCCTACAGTTGATGCGTGATGCTCGGGAAGCCATCATTGCAGGTACATACCATGATTTTGTCAATACGTGGAATGAGTTGCCTGCAAGTAATGACTTTTAAAAAGCAGAGCGATTGTTCTTGCCCATCGTTTTTCTTGTCAAAAAACTGCAAAATACCAGCCGTTCGTAGCTTAATGTTGTTGTTCGAGGGGCTGCAGTTGCTCTTGCGCCGTCTTATGTCTGCCAAGACTGGTAAAATGGGCTGGTTAAACTACTGGTAGTTCAGGAGATACATATGGCAAGCAAGAAGAACGGCTCAAAGTCCGCTTCGGGCTTTGATAGCTGGAGGCAGGCGACATCTGGCTCTACGACAAGCAATCAGCGCAACTCATCACAACGTAATAAAGCCCGCAAAACGAGGCATATGCCTGCGGTTATGCGAAGGCATATTGCAACGCTTGTGTTTCTTGCGTGCCTGTGTGTGGTATGTGTCTGGGGCTTTACACCTTTGAGCGAACGTATTACCCAGGGCCTTGATATTCGTGGTGGTGTCTCTGTTATTTTGACGGCTGCCAAGCCAGATGGTTCTGCTCCAACAGGCGATGAGATGTCTACCGCTACCACTATCGTCCAAAATCGTGTGAACTCTTTGGGTGCTTCCGAAGCTACCGTACAAAAGCAAGGTTCCAACTCCATCTTGGTACAGATTCCTGGTGCGACTGATGCCGATTCTGCAGTGCAGACCATCGGCAAGACAGGCAAGCTTGAATTTGTTCGTCTCGATGAAATTGGTGATGCCGATGCGCTTGCTCGTCTTGAGAGCAAAGATGCCACCAACATCCAACTCAAGCCAGGTACGTATAAGGCTTTTATGGATGGTTCGTCTATCACCTCGACTTCGGTAGCACAGGCAGGCCAATCGGCTACGGGTGCCTATGCAGTCAATGTCAAACTCAACTCTGATGCGGCAAAAACCTTTGCCAAGGTTACTCGTGAGCTTGCACCTACCAATGGGCGTATTGCGATTGTGCTTGATGGTGTTATTAAGTCATCGCCTGCGGTGCAAGAAGAAATTGGTGGTGGTCAGGTTTCTATTACAGGTGGCTTTACTGCTGAGGAAGCTCGTTCACTCAAGACCATCCTTGATTCTGGTTCTCTTCCAGTAACGCTGACCTACTCAGAGAGCCGTGTTGTTGGTCCTACGCTGGGTCAAGATTCGCTCACACAGGGTGTAGCTGCAATTGCTGCGGGTGCTGCGATTGTTATCATCTACCTCTTTTTCTTCTACCAAGGGCTTGGCCTTTTGACCATGGGTTCACTTGGTATCTTTGCGCTGCTCTATCTAGGTTTATTGGCGTTGCTTTCGCATTTTGGAGCCTACTCATTAACGCTACCAGGACTTGCTGCCGTGGTGTTGACTACCGGTTCTGCTGCGGACTCCTCGATTTTGGTTCTTGAGCGCTTCCGCGAAGAAATCCGTATGGGACGTACCGTGCGTCAAGCTTCGATGTCTGGTGTCAAACATGGTATCGCTACCTCACTGGACGCTGATGCTGTTACGTTGGTAACCGCCATTGCTCTTTTTGCTGTGGCCGTAGGATCGGTGAAAGGCTTTGGTCTTACCTTAATGTTGGGTGTTGCCTGCGACTTGGTAACGATGTTTTGTTTTAAAGCGCCGGCACTTCGCCTGTTAGCAGCTTCTATCGAGAAGCATCCTAGGTTCTGGGGTGTTCGCAGCGATATGGAAGAGGGCGAGCGTGCACGTCATGGTCAGCCTTCGAAGGGAGGTGTGGCCCATGCGTAGTCACTTTGCTTTTGAAATTAACTTTATGGGTCACCGTTTCCAGCTGTTGACCTTCTCGGGAATTTTAATAGTGCTGTCAATTGTGGGCTTAATTGCTCGCGGCTTAGTCTTTGGTATTGAGTTCCGTGGTGGTACTGAGATTGACTTCCAAAATACGGGTGATATTAGTATTGCTCAAATGCGCAGTGCACTTGAGGCTACCGGTGAGCAAAACCTTACTATTCAAACGGCGGTGACCGAGGGTGAGCAAGGCTTCCTTGTGCGCTCGGATGCGACCAATCCTACAGATGCAACGGCACATGCTGCGGCTGCTGCCGAGTCGCTCAAGCTGCCTAAGTCCTCCTATACGGTCACCACTATCGGTCCCGACTGGGGTGCTGATACGGTACGATCCTCAGGTATTGCCTTTTTGGTGTCACTGGTGGCCATCATTGCTTTTGTGTCTCTCCGCTACGAATTCAAGATGTCCATTACAGCGGTGGCTTCTCTGGTGCATGACCTTGTCATTATTTTGGGCGTGTATGCTTGGACCCAGACACCCATTACTCCCAATGTGGTGGCGGCACTACTGACCGTTATGGGCTATTCGCTCTACGATACGGTTGTTGAGTTCAATCGTATAAATGAGAATGCCAAGCGCGGTGGAGATGCAAACCACCGTACCTATTTCCAGATTACAAACTACTCGATTAACGAAGTTATTGTTCGTACTATTAATACAACTATTACTACCATTGTGCCCATCATCGTCATGTATGCCATTGGTGGCACAACGCTGCGTGACTTTGCTTTTGCCATGCTTATCGGTGAACTTTTGGGTACCTACTCAAGCTTTGCCATCGCAAGCCCGCTGCTTGCGATTTGGAAGACTCACGAGCCTAAATGGCGCAAACTCGAAGAGCGCTATGGTGGCGCCGGGGCTGCAGTGCGTATTGTCCAGCAGAATGAACGCGGAGCAGCACGTAGCTTTACAAAGCGTGGGCAGTAGGCCATGGGCGGCTTGGCAGGCAGCAGACGCTGGCAGCTGCTGCAACAAGATAAAAAAGCAGAAACCAGACTTATTTCTGAGTTGGGATTAGCACCTTTAGCGGCGCGTGTTTTGGCTGCTCGAGGTGTGAGTGACCCTGTTGAAGCACAAAGATTTTTGACGCCTTCGCTTGAACGCGACTGGTCCGATCCACTGTTGATTCCAGATATGGAAGAAGCGGTGCTGCGCATTATGCGAGCCATCTCCGATGGTGAGTCAATCGCGATTTTTGGTGATTTTGATGTGGATGGTATGTCGGCAGCAAGTGTTTTGGGCTTGGGCTTGCGTGCGCTTGGGGCACAGGTGCGAGCGTTTATTCCTGATCGCTTTACCGAAGGATATGGTCTTAGCAAAAATGCTTTGTTGCGCGTAGTTGAGGCTTGTGAGCCTCAATTGGTGGTAACTGTTGATAATGGCATTGCTTCAGCTGAAGAAGTAAAAGCCTTGCTTGAACACAATATTGATGTGGTGATTACCGACCATCATGAGCCTGCGGATTTGGTGCCAACGGGTGTTCCGGTGGTTGATCCCAAGTTATCCGCTGACTGTCCTTCTCGAGACTTGGCGGGAGCAGGTGTTGCACTCAAGCTCGTCTGTGAATTGGGGCGCCGATTGGGGCAGCCATATTTGTGGCGTTCATTGACCGAGCTTGCCTGCCTAGGTACTGTTTCGGACATGATGGTGCTTCAGGGCGAAAATCGTGCCTTGGTGGCAGATGGTATTGAATGCATGCATCATTCCACACGCCCTGGTTTGGTAGCCTTGGCACAAATTGCCAAGGTAGACTTATCAACAGTTGCTGCTGACGACCTGCCCTTCTCGATTATTCCGCGCCTTAATGCGGCAGGTCGGATGGGTTCTACCGACATTGCGTTTAAGTTGCTTTATACCGATGATATTGAAGAAGCGAGTTTGCTTGCGGCTTCGTTGGAGCAGATTAATGAAGTTCGCCGCGAGACAGAATTTGCTATGTCCGAAGCTGCTCTTGCAGAAGCAGAACGCTGCTGGGATGGCGGTCGTGTTGTAGTAGTTGCAGGTGGAGACTGGCATGAGGGCGTCAAAGGTATTGTTGCCAGCCGTATTGTCAACCACTATCACGTACCAGCCATCGTGTTTTCTTTGGTAGATGGCGAAGCACGTGGTTCGGGGCGCTCGGTTGGTACGGTCGATCTTTTTCATGCCGTTGAGCAGTGTGCTGACTTGACCATTCGTTTTGGTGGCCATGCAGGTGCTGTTGGTGTCACCATTGCCCAGAACAAAATTGACGCTTTTCGTAAGCGACTCTCTGCGATACTCGCAAAACTTCCCCAGGAGCAATTTGAATATCGCAAAGAAGTTACGGCTCTTGTCGAGCTTTCTGAGCTCAATGTCGAAACGGTTGCCTCGCTTGAGGCACTGCAACCCTTTGGTCAAGGTAATAAAAAGCCCCTCTTTGCTGTGCGTGGTGTCTCGATGCGCGATCGCAAACGCTCGCGTAATGGCAAACATCTTTTGTTTATTGCAACAGATGGCTTTAGTGAAGTTCCTGCGGTGATGTTTAATGCTCCCGAGTTGGAACGTGCTGCTTCTACCGAAAGTATTGTTGACCTCGTATTTGAAACAAAAAACGAAACATGGCAGGGTCGTACCAAAACCAAGCTGATGGTCAAAGATATTTTGTTTCGCGATCAACCAAGTAGCGGACCTGCGCCAGGTGAATCTCTCATACTTGAAGGATTTGATCCTCCAGCGCCCAATCCCGCAGAGCATCGATGCGAGTTGGCACAACTTGATTACGATGAGCTTACTGAGGTATTAGCGGCTGAGCTTATTGGTGAGCATCAGCTCCTTCCTGCTCAGCGCAAAGCACTTGCCTGCTTGGCAAAAAAGCAATCGACGCTTGTAGTGATGGCTACTGGTCGGGGAAAGTCACTAATCTTTCATGTGCATGCAGCGCGTGAAGCTGTTGTCTATCACAAGGCAGCAGTCTTTGTTTATCCCTTGCGTGCTCTCGTTAATGATCAAGCTCGCCATCTTCAAGATGAGTTTGCACATATCGGTGTGGGTGTTCGCGTACTTACGGGTGCGACACCCCAAGACAGGCGTATAACGGTCTGGTCGGAATTGGCAGACGGTAGTTGCGATATCGTCTTAACCACGCCAGAGTTTTTGGCGATTCATATTGACCGCTTTGCACAAATAGCACGTGTTGGCTTTTTGGTGGTAGATGAGGCGCATCATGTGATGCAAGCCGCATCAAATCGACCCGCGTACGCTCAGTTCCCTGAAATTCGTCATAAATTGGCTCATCCTACCGTGCTGGCAGTCACCGCTACTGCTCCACGAGAGACTACTTTGCAGATTCAAAATCTGTTGGGCATTAGCAGTGAAAACGTCCTTATTGATAAGGCTGTGCGCAAAAATCTCGAGCTGTTTGACTGTCGAGAGAAGCGTGACCGTGAGTTGGCTCTTGCCTCCCTTGTTGCAAAAGGGGAGAAGTGCATCATCTATGTTAACTCGCGTGAGGAAAGCGTTTCTTTGGTGCGCAAGCTCCGCCATATGACCGGTGAGCTAGCCGATCGCATTGCCTATTACAACGCAGGCCTTGAGCCGCGTGTTCGCGTGAAGGTTGAGCGTGCGTTTCGTGATGGGCGACTGTGTTGTATAGTCTCTACCAGCGCGTTTGGAGAGGGTGTCAATATTGGCGATGTGCGCCATGTGGTGCTTTACCAGTTGCCTTTTGGTCGCACTGAGTTCAATCAGATGAGTGGCCGTGTAGGCCGTGATGGACTTCCTGCGTATATTTGGCTGATGTTTTCTGCTCGGGATGCCTCGGTTAACGAGCGTCTCTTGGCTGCTGCTGCTCCCACGCGAGACGAGCTTAAAATGCTGTGGCGTGCATTGCGCCTACTAGAGCAAACAAGTGATGACTGCATTATCCGTGTAAGTGATGAGGAGCTTGCAGCACAAGCTCGCCTGCAGGATGGGCGCTATGCGCTTGATGCGCAGGTTTCTGAGGCAGGAATTGCTGTTTTTGCTGAACTTGGTCTGCTCCAGTTACATGGCTATGGACCCACGCGCGAAATTAAGCTTGCGAGTAATCCATCGCACATGAATTTGGGTCAGTCAGCCCGCTATGTTGAGGGTATCAGGGCCGCTGAGGACTTTGCAGAATTTCGCGAATGGGTTTTGCGTTGTGCACAAGCAGAACTGCTTGATAGTATTAACAAGCCAATTGTGCCAGGTTTTGGGCATGTTGTAAGTGGTGGGTGAGAGTATGGGAACGTTTCTAAAGCAGCAAAATATTGAGGGGCGACGACGTAGTTCTGACATACCTCAGGCGGATAATTGGCGCGTTTTGCAGGTAACTTGTGCAGATACCCTCGATGACGAGGCCAACAGAAGCGTTGAAGAGGCATACCGTTTTGCTGCTGAATTCCACCGCGATCAGCGGCGTCGTTCGGGTGAGCCCTATATCAACCATCCTGTTGAGGTTGCCTTGATTTTGGCTCGTGATCTACGTATGGATGCTGATTCAATCTGTGCAGCTTTGCTTCACGACACCGTTGAAGATACGCCTGCAACCCTAGAAGATGTGCGCAAACGTTTTGGTAACAATGTTGCTGAGATTGTAGATGGTGTTACCAAATTAACCTCTATTCATGTGTCTTCGATGGATGAAAAGCAGGCTCTCAACCTTCGCAAGATGTTCTTGGCGATGTCCAAAGATATTCGTGTTGTTATCGTTAAACTTGCCGACCGTCTGCATAATATGCGCACCCTTGCAGCGATTCCACCTGACCGTCAGCTGTACAAGGCACACGAGACTATGGATGTCTATGCACCCTTAGCAGACCGTTTGGGCATTTCTTCGGTTAAGTGGGAGCTCGAGGATCTGGCATTTTTCTATCTTGAGCCTGAGGAATATGCGCGTGTGGCTCGTATGGTGCAGGATTCGCGTGCTCAGCGTGAAGAAGATACCAACGCTGCTATCAAGACGCTCGATGATGAGTTGCGTCGCGCAGGCATGGCAGACTTTCAGATTTTTGGTCGCCCCAAGCATCTGTGGTCTATTTATCAAAAGATGACACGCAAGGGCAAAGAATTTTCTGATATTTATGATCTCATTGCTCTGCGCGTACTGACGCGTACCGTTGCTGATTGCTATTCGGCATTGGGTGCAGTTCACTCGCTTTGGCATCCACTACCTGGGCGTTTTAAGGACTATATCGCAACGCCCAAGCCCAATGGCTATCAGTCGCTCCACACGACCGTAGTTGGCCTTGATGCGCGCCCTATTGAAATTCAGATTCGTACCTATCAGATGCATGAGCAGGCCGAATACGGTATTGCAGCGCATTGGCTCTATAAGCGTTCGGGCAATTCTTCGGGTAGATTTGATTCATCTGACCGCGATATTGACTCGCAAATCAATTGGATTCGCAAGACGCTTGACTGGGCTGTTGAAGACGAAATCGGCGATCCACATGAGTTTTTGAACAATCTGCGTGTCGATCTTTTTGAGGACGAAATCTTTGTCTTTACGCCTAAGAGTGCGGTTATGAGTCTGAGACGCGATTCCACGCCGCTGGACTTTGCCTATCAGGTACACACCGAGGTTGGTAATCCTGTCTCTTATACACATCTCCGAGCCCACGAGACCGTTATTCTAAGCTCG
>NZ_CAMXYY010000045.1 GCF_947253395.1 uncultured Olegusella sp. | reverse complement strand
CTAGCTCACATTGTGGCAGTCCTCTAGCCCGCGAGATGACATGAGCAAGGGGGCTCCAATGCTTCTCTCATATCGTCTTAGATGAAACCACCGCAGAGAAATCGCTCTCGGCAGCTCAGACACTAAAGGGATACGTGTCTGCCCATGCTCAATCGATTTCATCAGTACAAGCAATCGTTCATGATGGATCTACGACCTTTACAGGATTGACGCCAGGCCTTTACCTTATCGTTGGAGAGAATATATCTCTCGAAGGGACGAACTATATATTTGCATCGTTCCTTATTGCGATTCCAGCAAAATCAAGTGAAGGTACCTATATCTACATGCGTACCGTGGAAGAGACAAAATTTCTTACGACTACTTCAAAGGATTACAAAAATAGTGTGACAAAAATCTGGTCTCAGGATAACAAGCGAAGTCGCCCAAGTTCTGTGACGGTAGATATCTATAACGGCACCACGTTATTTCGGACAGTAGTTCTTAGTTCAGAAAATAACTGGTTTTATAGCTGGTCAGGCAAGGGGGATTGGTCAGTCGTCGAGCATCTTAAAAAATCGAATGCATCTTATGCCACGAGTACGCAATCGACAATACGTGAAGTGTCTTCCGTAGTACACACGGATATGGTCATTACTAATGCCGGTCGGCACAAAAGGACAACCGTGTCAAACCTTCCCAAAACGGGAGATACCACATCTCTCATGATCCCAATAACCCTTGGTGCAACCTCTGTTCTCTGTCTTTTCATAGTGATATCTCTTCGCAGTAGAAAAGACACTCGGAGCTAATAGATGGCTTGTGGGCCTTTGTTAAGAAACACAGTGAGAACTGCGGGAAAATGGGTGGGGATTGCGCTCATGTTTATGATCGTCCTTATCCTTGCCCAAGGTCTTGTCGACATGGCCACTAAGAGTACACAAAGCAGAGAGATACGCGACAAAGTATTAGATGTTCTAAAAAACGAATCGGCAGTAGAGTCCACAGCCTCCATTGCCGAAGACATGTCTTTTCTACCACAGCGTGAAGTGAGCGGGGAATGGGTAGTCGGACGCGTATTGGCATCAGCTGCTGGTCTTGATTTTCCTGTTTCTGCTCCGGCAGATAACGTAGAGGGGCTTCTACCCTGTCAGGTTGTAGTAAGCGATCATACCGAGTGCTTGGTGGTCTTTGGCATGCCCTACCAAGAATTCTTTCGAGATATATCGACACTTGCAAATAGAGATACCATCACATTTACGCAGATGGATGGTGCCATACGGAAGTATGTGGTTAGCTCCACAGGAACGTCGTATGGCACCATCGACTCACTCTGTAATAACAATGATGCGGTCTTCTATTGGACTGATATGCTTGGAGCCGCTCATTGGGTGGCGTGCAAAGAAATGGTTAATCGATGGACAGGCGTCTAAAACGGTAGAGCAGTCCTATACAGGCTCTGTTTATGCTTCTCCCAGTTCGATGTAGAGTGTTACAAACTCACACGGACTCAGTTCAGGTACGGTAACGTATCGTCCATCAAAGTCTGCGGTTCTTATATTCTGCTCGCGTAAGTTGACGATGCTGGCATACTGAACTGAGCGCTTGAACATCAATCGCCCTGCCATAACGCCTGTAGTTTTATCCGTCTCTTCGCATCCAACCTTGCCGTTGTACAAACGCACGATGATGCCGCTGCGCTGTTCGGCAGGCTTGATTGCGCTTATCTCAAAATCACCATCGTATGAGAGCAGCGAATAGATACCCTCCCGTGTTCCCACGCGCTCTTCTTCGGAAAAGATGAGTCGTCCGTTCAAGAAGGGAGCGTATTCATACGCAGTCAGGGGCGTATCGTAACCTCGTGCGATATGCTCGACTCCGGACGCGTTGATAGCGGATGCAAACAGCGTGAGCCCTACCCGGTAGGTCATTTTTTTATGTAGCTGTGCATCAGGAGTGAGTATGGCAGTCTCGCCCGAGGCACGCCCGGGACGATAAAGCAGATTCTCCTTACCCATCTGTCCGTACGTGCGAAAAAGAGTAAGCTGTAGCTTTGGGTGTTCAGGTCCCTTGCTTACCTTGGGCACACTGCCCTGGTCAAGAAGGTCTATGCCGGTCGCATCATGGCCGAACTCATCGACAATCTCGTATTCGCGCACGCCTAAAGGCAGCGCGGCGATACCCTTTTTACCATCAGTCATGGCGACGAAGGACTGGGTTGGCTCAATGGAAACAGGTGGCTCTTGCCAAGAGCCGGGGTTTTGTACCCAATTGGTAGGGAGCGATGAGGTGGTTGTGCCTTCTGGTATGTCTTGTGCATTAAGAAGGCTTTTAAGATAAGCATTGAGCTGCTCAGCATGGACATTGTCACGTTTAATCGTACCGAACTGCTCATCAGCATAGTTATATGACGTTGCAATCTCTGGATCGAGCAGCAAGCATACACGATGGGAGTCTACCGTGCGATTGTCAATGGTAACAGCCAGATCGATGACATCTGCGCCCTGAGTCAAGATGACCTCAAGGGTAACAGGAAGAACAGCGGTGCGATCATGACGAGAGCGCTCATCTAGGTCGCGCGGGACAAGCATCTTAAATGAAATGAGGGCGTGCTGCCAGATGGATGACCCTTCGATCTTAATCTCTGGGGTGTACTCACTGGAAAGGATACGCAGATCATTATGAGCTGGTGAGGAGTTGAAGCTATCGCCATCGTCGCCATTCTCTGCGATTATGGCCTCGTGGTCGTAGATATGGCCACTCGCTTTATCCTGGACACACAGGGAGCCGTCGGTATTGATGTCTATGCGATAGCGGTTATTCTCAAGGTGGTCTAGAGTCTGCATCGGGTCCTCGCCTGAGATACCCTCGGAAAATGTGTAGGAGACATACCCCATAGAGGGGACTTGTTCGGCAGCGATCGCAACCGTAGCTTCAAAGATGCGCTCGGGAATATCTATAGGACGACTTGGGTTGAGACGGATGGTCTGAGAGAGTACATACTTCGTAAGATCGTGCTTCTTGATGATTGTATAGGGAATGGAGTGACCATCAGGATCGAGGAGCTCGAATGGCTCACCAGGCACATAGAGTTTCTCGACAGTCACAGCCGAGCGCAGCTGTGGCAGTGTGTTAAAGATTGTAACGGTGTGCGAGCTTTCCGCGTTGCGTATGCTCGTTGCGATAAGGCGAGAATGCAATTCAACCAGACTGGTTGCTAGATCGTGAACTTGCTTGTACCGCAGGTAGATATCCTTGTTGACTTCATCCGAAACAGAGGCACCGATGGAGTCGTGCGCCGCGTTTTCAAACATAAGCTTCCATATGGTGTCAACCACCCCATGCGGATAGTCATTGCCAAGTGACTGCGAGAGTAGTAGCAGAGGCTCCATAATGTTAGTAAGAAAGAACTGCGCCTTGGTGTTCAGTGCCTTAAGGTCGGAACGGGAGGACCAGATTGAACGGTGGATACGCATCTGCTTGCCCACCAAAAGCTCGCCTTGTACCTCCTCTAGGTCTTTGGCAGCAGCTTTGGTCTCATTGATATAGCGCTCGATGGTACTTATTTCATAGATGTTGTGAGGATCTTGAGCATTGCGTGCGGCAATGAGCTCGGGCAGGTTGGTGCGAATAGGTGCCTGATCAAAGCCAACAGGGAAATAGATGTTATCCGTTGCCGCAGGGCCACCCGCAACGTCTAGGCACTGCTTGTCCCAAAATGCGGCGGCATCCGCAGGGCCCTCAGGAATGTTTCCGCCGATGTAGTAGCCGTGGGGGATCTGCTTGGCAAAAACCCGCGAGCCATCGTCGCCTTTCCACATAAAGTCGGTGTGCTCAACCATGTCATCGGAGACACCTCGCCAAAACAACGTATCCTCAATGCCTGCTTGGCGATAAATCTGTGGCATATTGCCCGCTTGTCCAAACGAGTCGGGTACGTATCCTATGTGCATCGTAGCGCCCATTTCGTCGGCACGTTGCATGCCGTAGTAAAGGTTTCGCACAATGCTCTCACCGCTTGCAAGCATCTGGTCGGTTTGCGTGTACCAAGGACCGACGATGAGTCTACCTGCCTGTACGAGTTTGCGAATGCGATCCTCATCTTCAGGACGAAACGCCAGATAGTCATCCAGCAGGCAGGATTGACCGTCAAGGAGGTAGCTGGTAAATCTAGGATCAGTTTCCAGCTTTGTAAGGACATCGCCCAGATCCTTCATGAGATAGACCTTCGAGCGAGATGTGGTGAAGTACCATTCGCGATCCCAATGCGAATGGGGGATGATATGTATCTTTTTGCCCATGATTGCCTTTCCTTTGGTTTGGTCTGCTCATGTGTGCGTACAAGCGTGTAAGGAATAAAAAAGCCCGAGAGTACCTTGGTGCTCCCGGGCGTCTACGATATGGAGCACGATCGTTTGCGCCTCACTGCAGTCCTGCGACGCATTTGCTATGTCGTGCTATGAGAGGAACTACTCAAATGAAATCTCGATGTCGTCTACGTTGACATCCTCTTCCATATTGTCAGGATCGACGTTGAAGTCGACGAGGGCGATGGAAGCGAGGGCAATAAACAGGCCTCCTACAGCAATACCAATTAGATAACCCCATGGGTTCTGCAGCGTGATAAAACCATACCAACCACCAAGCGGCGGAATGATGGCATCAGAGCCGAGCAAAGCTGCGAGACCAGCGCCAAGTGCAGAGCCGATGATGTTGATTGGAATAAGACGGAAAGGCTTGACTAGGGTGAAGGGAATGGCTCCTTCGGTGATGCCGATAAAGCTCATAACCCAGTTACCAGTGGCAGAGTCACGCAGGGACTCGGAGAAGCGGCTTTTGCGAATGACAGCTGCAATTGCGTAACCAAGGGGCGGAATGCATATAGCGCAGTTGATATACACATTGGGGGTGTAAATACCTGCGGCAAGCAGTACATTACCGGCAGTCCAGGCCGCTTTATTTACGGGACCACCCATGTCGAAGCCAATCATAGCGCCGAGTACGAGAGCCATGAGAACCTTGTTGGTATCGCTTTGGCACATGACCTGTAGCCAGTCAATAATGGCCTGGTTAATGTAGGCGAGGGGAGAAGCAAGGATAACCGCAATGAGTGCAACGATGCCGGTGGCGAGGAAGGGCAGTACGACGAGCGGCATGATCTGCTGGTATTTCTCGGATACCTTAATGTTCTTAAGAGCCCAGCGCACGATATAGCCACCAATGAAGGCATAAAGAATTGCGCCGATGAAACCAGCTTTAGTGCTCGTGGCCATAGCGCCGCCAACAAGACCAGCGGCCAGACCGGGTTTATCGGCGATGGAATAGCCGACAAAGGCAGCAAGCACGGTATTAACGAGACCAATGCCCGTCCAGCCAACCTGTTGGACCTGATAGAGGAAACCGAGAAAACCGGTTAGATCCTCAGTGAGGCTTGTGACACCCATACAAAGACCGATGATGGTGGGAATGGCGACGACAAGCGAGGAACCAATAATCATGGGCAACATAAAGCTGATGCCCGTCATTAGGTGACCCTTTGCCTCCCTAAAAAACTGTTTCACTATGTTCCCTTCTTTCTTTACTATGCGACCTATGGCCGTATGATCATGGGCACAACTTGTGAGAATTACTTGTTTTTAGCTTCGACGGCAGAGGCACACTTCTTAAGTACCGCCTCCGGAGCTTTGATACACATATCGATGTTGATACGCATAGTCGGCTTGGCTGAAAAGCGCTCTATGTCTTTGATCTTCTGATCGGACGCAATGATCACGAAGTCAGCTGCATCGGCTTCATCCTGTGAAACCTTGTCGATCTGGCCCATGCCACCTTGTTGTTCGATCTTGACGTTCCAGCCGAGTTTCTTACCGGCACGAGTTAGCGCTTTTGCTGCCATGGGGGTGTGTGCCAACCCTGCAGGGCACGATGCTACTCCTACAACGTTCATTACTCTTCCTATCCCTGCTTTTCGATTGAATCGTTGATGTATGCTGCAAGTTTGTGGGCATCCTGCATAGACTTGACCTTGTCAATAAAGTCGTCTTCCAAAAGGCGAGTTGCCAGCTCAGAGATTAACTTGAGATGGATGTTGCCTTCGTTTGCCTCTGGAACAAGCAACACAAAGAAGTACTGTGTGGGCTCTTCATCCATAGACTCCCAGGCGATCGGCGCGTTTGTTCTCAGATAGAGGACATCAACCGCATCAATGTTTGGGCTCTTAGTGTGCGGAATTGCAAAGCCACTCGTGAGCCCGGTGGGCATTTGGCGCTCGCGCTCCATCAGGTCTTCTGCCACCGCATTGGCATCACCTGCCACGCCGTGTGCTACGGCACACGCTCCAATGAAGGCAAAGAGCTCCTCTTTTGTTGCTGCATCCACTTCGAGATAAATATCGTTATCGTGCAAAAGTTTGGTCTGCGTCATCCATACCACCTCCTCAATCTGATTTTTGCATCTTGGGTAAATCTCCTACAAGAGTTGTGATTTCCACTTCGAAATGGAAACGCATCAGTCCGTGACATAGAGGTATTTCCGCTATGAAACGGAAAACTGAACGGACGAGAGTGACGCGGGCATAATTACCATAGATTTTGACTAGGTAAGCGTGATGAGTGTAGAAGCTGAGCAGGTTATGTTCGAATACGAAAGGCTCAACCAGATATTTGATACTGTACAGGAAGCAGCGTATATCCCTGCTACCCAGTTAGCTTCCCTGTGTCACGTAAGCACACGCACCATCCGCACGGATGTTTCGCGTCTCAACGATAAGCTTAGGGACAATGGTGCCCAGATTGTTATGCATCGCGGAATGGGCTATCGTCTAGAGATTTCAGACAACAAGCTCTATAAGGCCTACATAGCGTCGCTGGAGAGTTACAAAGACAATCGCGACCTTTCGAGTGCGCCGAACCGATTGCGTACGTTACTCAGCATCCTCTTACGCAGCGACTCCTACATTACGGTTGAGGATCTTGCCGGCCAGATCTTTGTAGAGGAGAGCACCATACAGAGCTACCTGCGTCAAGCACGAGCGATCATGATTGGTTATGGCATTGAGTGCGTGAACAAACGTGGGCGTGGCATGCGTATCTTTGGACGTGAAGCCGATCGGCGTGACTGCTTTGCACATGAGGTTATCAGGCAAAATCTTCGCTCTTATGTCACAGGATTTTCAACTGAAGAACAGATGATGATTGCCAATGTCGATCTGTATCAACTGCAGGCGATTTTTAACGAACATCTGAAAGACAGTACTCTTGTCACAACAGATGCAGGGGCAAAAAACATCATGCTCCATCTTGCCTTGGCGGTTTCGCGTGTGAAGGCCGGCTATGTTATCGAGGGCGAGAGTACGAGGCCAGATAACGCCGAAGGGTGGGAATTTGTCAACGACATTAGCAATGACCTTGAACGTGTCTTTGGTATCAAGCTCAGTTTTAGTGAGCGTTATTACGCATATCGCCATGTAATGCTCAATGCGCATACCGGGGAGACTTCCGTAGCGGATATGCCTGATTTTGAGGATAAGGTCACCCAGCTTCTTGAGGTGATTTTTCAGAACTATGGCTATGACCTGCGCACCGACGAAACGCTACATACAGCGCTTATCAACCATTTGACCTCTATTTTCAAGGCGGTTGAGCTCAATAACCCGTATAAAAATCCACTCCTCAATACGATTCAAACAAGCTTTCCTCTCGTCTATGAGATCACGCTGATGTCATCAAGTGAAGTCTTTACTGAGGAACCGTATACCCTTGACGAGGACAGCGTTGGCTACCTATCTCTCCATATAGGCGCGGCGATTGAGCGTCTCTCAGCCAAAGATGCAACTAACCGGCTATGGGTCTTTGTGGTATGTAGCTCTGGTAAGGCTGCGTTGTCCATGCTCACCTCTCGCATTGAGTCCTACTTTGGAGACAAAATTGAAGTCAAACGAAGCATGTCATACCGCGAGTACCTATCTTTATCAGAACACGAATTCGCAGGTATTGCCTTTATAATCACGACCGTGCCGCTTGATAACAGTGCGCGATTGAGCGTTTTGGTGGACTTCAGATTTGGGTCATCAAACATCAAATTCGTCTCACGTTTAATCGAGTCACTTGACTCAGATAGATTTCGCAAGCTCGAGCGCTTCTTTGCTCGCGAGAACTTCATGGTCGTGAATGGACAGACGGACAAGCGTACTCTCATTCGCCAGATGTGCGATGGTCTCGAGCGCGAGGGGATGGTAGACCTCACATTCTTTGATTCGGTCATGCTGCGCGAGTCTATCTCAGACACCAGTATGAACAGACAGTTTGCAATTCCGCACTCCATGAAGCCCGAGGCACTGCATAAGCGTATTGCGGTTGCCATTCTCAAACGACCGATTGCATGGAGTGATGAGCATCAACAGATTAAGATTGTCTTTCTTCTCGCAATCAAAGCCGGCGACCATTTCGAGTTAGAAAGCCTTTATGACCTGCTTGTACGCATCGTTGAGGATAGTCGATTGCAGCAGGAATTAGCAGAGGTAAAAGACTTCAATGAACTAATGCAGGTGCTGGCGGCGGCTATATAGCACACAGTTGAGATTTCGTAGCACTTGCACATCAACGGTAAGGACATTCTGATAGTACGTGTTAGGGGAGTGAGGAAACAATGGTAAATGAGAAGATGCGTTTTGGGGCACTCGAAGCCGGTGGGACCAAGATGGTGCTTGCAGTGGGCAACGCTGTGGGTGAGGTGTACGAGCAGGAAGAGATCCCAACCGAGGCTCCAGATGTTACGGTGCCGCATATCATTAAGTGGTTTGCTGACAAGAGTATCTCGACACTGGGTGTAGGTGCATTTGGTCCCACGGGTGTTAATCCCGCATCGCCAAGCTTCGGTAAGATTCTTGAAACTCCCAAACTTGCGTGGAGAAACTACGACTTTCTTGGCGCGTTAAAAGGCGGTCTGGGCATCCCTGTTGGTTATGATACCGATGTCAACGTTGCATGCCTAGGTGAGGCAATGTTTGGAGCTGGCCGCGGTTTGGACTGCTTGATATACCTGACAGTGGGTACAGGCATCGGTGCTGGTGTCATGATTGATGGCCGCTTATTGCACGGCATGCTGCATCCCGAGACAGGACATGTGCTTATTGAGCGCAAGGCAGGCGATAAGGCTAAGAGCTCGTGTGCTTATCACGATAACTGTGTAGAGGGTCTCGCATCGGGTCCTGCGATTGCGCTACGTTGGGGTAAGCCTGCCAGCGAACTTGCGGACAATGCGGATGTCTGGGAGCTCGAGGCAGCCTATCTTTCGCGAGCTCTTTCGACCTATGTACTCTGCTACTCGCCGCAGCGCATCATCTTGGGCGGCGGTGTTATGAAGCAGCAGCACCTCTTTCCGCTTATCCGTTCCAAACTACTGACTGACTTGGGAGGTTACATTAAGACACCCGAAATCGCCAACATCGAGAGCTACGTTGTTCCCGCAGGATGTGAGGGCAAGCAAGGCATTTTGGGTTGTCTGACCTTAGCCGCTCGCACTACGGTGGCCCCGTAAGTCTGAACTGATTGCTCGGGTGGCCTTTTCGGTTGATTGAGCGATGAACTTAATCTAATTTCTCTCCAAAGGTATCCTGTACCCAGTCAGCTAGTTTGCCTTCTTTCGCAAGTTCTGCAGTGTCTGCTAGGAGGAAATTAGTGTCGAACCCTCCTGCAACTTCACCTTCATAGCCCAAAATGAAATGTGTTGTAATGTCAAACAGAATTTGGGTTGGCGCAGCTCCGAAGACCTGATGCTCAAAGATGTGTTTCAGACGTTCTTGTTTGTCGGGGCACCTCTTCTTCATCTCTTCACTGTTGTAGAGACGCTCTACAATTTCTGTGATAAAGAGTCCCGACTTCATATAAAGGTCAGCAAAGGTATGGCTTGGGTCATCAAAGCAGCCGGGATTTTCTTGCTCAAAGAGGTCAACCATCTGCTTTACTACCTTGCGCGGAGTAAAGATCTGATTGGTTTTCTGGGACGGAATGTAATCAAAAATATTTTGTGTTTGATTTGGGTCGAAGTAGTTGGCAAGCTTTGAGCGTAGCCTGATAAACTCATGAACTGAGTCATCAAACACAACCTCATCGAAGAGATGCCCTGCAAACTCTTGCGTTTCTCCAGTTACGGAATCTTCGATTCCTCCGCCATCACGTAGCAGCCTAAATTCATCAAGCGTAATTGAAGTGACTTCTTGAAAGACCTCATTAGGCACAATGGAATCAAAGTTTGCCAGTGTTGTACTGCTATCTCCATATGCCATCAAAAAAGAGGGGATAGTGCGTGAAAAGCCCCGCAGATGATCGCGAATACCTTCTTCAATAGTTTTCTTTTCTGCTTCCTTTTTTGAAGTCTCAATAGTTCGCACTACTGCGACACCAGCTTCTTTTGGTGCGGAATCTTTTACTTCAAGTAATCCCTGTTTGAGAGTATCCAAGGCAGCTTCTTTACGACTTGAATATTCAAGGACAATTTGCGCGCGCTCTTCCTTAGTTGTCGCCCTCTTTTCAGCTTTTTCTTGCTCACTGGCAATCTTATTGCGAGCAATTTTATAATCACCAATCTTTCGATTGATATCTATTCCGACATTTGCTTCTATGATGCGTTTAAGCTGCTTTGCTGCTGAGGGAGTTATTTCGGGTCCATAGTGGGTTTTCGCATGCTCCACGAGAGGTTTAGAAATATCCTCTGCAAATCTTTTGTGCAACTGTGCAAGCAGATCATCATTGGCCGATTTTTCATGTGGAAGTGCATCAAGTTCTTCAATAGCCTTATCTAGATTTTCACCAATACCATCAAAAATCTTTTGACCAAATAAATCCTGGGAAAGCCCGATAATTCCCGCTTCGTCAGAATGTACTTCACCCTGTTCATCAAGCTCAAGCTCATCGGCAGTATTCTCATCAATATCGATGGGCTTTACTTCTTTATAAGCTTCGAATTTGTCGAGGATATTGCGCACAGCCTCGGGTGCACGGAATACGCTGCTGATATTTTGGAACAAGAAATTACTCAAGAAACCTCGACGCACGACTTCTTGGCTACGAATTTTCCTTGGAATCGAGAGTATCTTTTCTGCGTCAAGTTCAAGCATCTTGCCTTCATTGTCTTCTCCGATAACGGGGAAGAAATTCAACAGAATTTTGACGCGCTGTTTGTGTGCATCAAGGTCGCCCCTGCCTCCAGCAGTATCGCTATACAGGTCATTGGCAAATTTTTCATAGAGGTCAAGTGTTCGAGCGGGATCAAAATCGAATACGTAGGCATTTTGCTTGCGCAGGAATTCTCCAGAGCCGGCCTCAAACAAGCAGGGATTTTGTGCTCGAAACGCTGCTTGCATATAAAGAGAAGCACTCTTCATGTTGGAGAGCATAAGCACAGCGGTCCATTCGGGAATTGTCACGCCTGTTGTGAGCTGCCCTACCGAAAGCGTAATGGTTCTCTCATAGTCGTTGATTGCCTCCCGCACACGGTCAAAGGCTTCTTTGGCCTCATCATCCTCATTCAGTTTGCCGTCTCCTACAGCAAGCACCACCTTGTAATCCTTAAATACAG
>NZ_CAMXYY010000044.1 GCF_947253395.1 uncultured Olegusella sp. | reverse complement strand
AAGAGTCTGAAAGGTCGGCGAGAAGCTTGTGGATCAATAACAGCCTCCTGAGCTGCAGGAATATCGGGGATTTTGCCCACTTCACTCAGTAGTTGGGCAAGCAGGTGAGCGCCCGAACGCACAAAATCAGAGTCGAGTTTTACCAGCTCTTGGGCTTTTCCCGCAGCAAGTAGCTCTGATACTTCAGGGCCACCCTCAAGTACTCGAACAGCTCGTGCGGTTTCCAGCCCTACCTCAGCTCGACCTGCCATCAGATCGAACTTCGTCCGACGATCACCCCGATTGGCCACACGTACAATACGTGTGCGGGCAACGCCCAGCCGCACAGCTAATGCCGAAGTTCGTGCCAGCGAGCCAAAGCCACCTGCATATTCATCGTGTACTAGCAGCAAGCGATCACAGAGTTGAAACGCTTGAGCCGCTGCATCGGTACAGGTAGATGATGTATCCACAAGTACCACGTCATAGGCAGAGGCAGCTGTCAGCAACAATTTTTCAACTAAAGGAGAGATGCTCTCAGCCGATTCAGGACGCGCACAAGGGCCCCAAAGACGAATATTTTCTCCAACTTGAATGCTCGCCTCTTCAAGCAAATCCTTATTACTCTTGACACCCATTCCAACTTCAGATTCACCACGAGCATGGCGAGCCGCCCCAAACATACCTAACTTCAAGGTCTCCATAGCGGCCGCGCGTGGCAAGCCAAAAAGAGAAAAAAGGTTGCCACAGGCAAGATCAAGATCAAAAAGTGCAACTTTCATACCCCAAGAAGCAGCAATAAGCGCGCTCATTGCTGCAAGTGCAGTCTTTCCCACGCCTCCACGTCCAGACCCAAATACAAAAATGGGCGCTACTTCAGCTGGATTCTCTAAGCGTTTGGTCTCCATAGACCCCGCCTGCGGTACAACGAAACAGGACTGATCTTCCTCATGTAAGTTCGTATATTTAGCGGTTCTCGTCACACCGCAAGACGGCATTTGAGTGGGAAAATTATCGCTGGATTCTGGCGACATTTCTTCCTGTGGTTGCTCTGCATACATGAGCTTCTCTAGATCAATAACTCTGTCTACCTTTGCTTGCTTGGCATGCAAAAGCAAAGACTGAGATGGACTCTTTGTCACTAAAACTACGCGATGAGCATAGCCATCGTGCACCAATGCAGCTGCCAAATTGAGGTCTGAAATCCCCTCATCACAGCCACCCACAATTGCCGAGTACTTATGTACTTTTTCCTCACTAAACAAAGACCTCAGCCGACAAGCACTGGGAACAAAGATAAGCTTTGCGTCAGCATCCATAGATTGAGCTGCAAGTTTGAGTTCATCGCGGGCTTTGAGAGCACAGTACGCAAACCAGATATTTTCACTCATGAGTATCTTCCTTTTGATTGGGAGAAGCGGCACTTTCGTTGACGGGAGCTTCCGTTGGTGACGCCGCATCCCCCGCATCCTCAGCTTTTCTTTCAGCTTCTTCTTGCTCGCTCAGCTCAGGAGCTGCTGGCACGCTCGCCTTGCCAGCAACATCAGCAGCTGGAATAACCAAACGCAGATCCCCTGCTGCACTTGCTGCAAGGACTGCCGATACCCCTTCGGGTGGCACTGCCAATGTCACTTGTGCTCCGCTCAAACTAGCATTTGCACTCGGCTGCGAAAGCACTTGCATACCTTTTGCAATGAGCGATGTCCCGTCTTTTGACACCTGATATGCCTCAAGACTTGCACCTTGACTCAGATTACGAGGGATACCAAGTTTGTCCGTAATGGGAAGCGTCAGTGCTACATGACCCGCCGGTACATCTGCCATCGCTTCATTTGCGCGGAAGTTTAACTTTGTAAGAGGTGCACCCTTAGAAGCAGGAACGCTAATCTCCTTACCTAAGGTCTCATCCAAGCTTTGCAACGCACCATCGGGTGCCAAATCTGCCAACCAATCGCGCGTCGTAACGTTTGCCTGTGTCACAATATCGCCCGGCTCAAGCTCTTCGCTTGTAACGACAAGCGTGACGACTTCCCCTCCATAACGAGCAATGGCCTCAGAGCGCACGCGTTCTGCTTCGCCACGCACATGATCAGCATAAAGAGCGCAAAGCATCATGCTCAAAACAGAGCAGGCTATAGCAAAAATAAGGCGAAAACGCTTTGACATCCTCATCCTTCCCAGTCAGCGCAAAGGCATCTGTTTTCCGTGCGCATCTATTTTTGACTGAGGAAGTGCCTGTTTAAGCTGGGTATTTCTATTTAGCTTGTCCAAAACTGCATAGCAGTTGACATTAAACTGACGAAGTTTTCTTCATCAGCAGTTCGTTTGCTATAAAACTTATTTATGAAAACAAGAGCCAAGCCACCTTGGACCGACTTCAACCCACAGCAAAACTTTTACAAAAGATGTATTGGTTCCTCAAGCTGCGGCTTTGCGAAAAAGCAAAACATCGCTGTATCATTGCCCCTTCACGAACTCTCCAAAAGGCAGCAATGGGCAAGTCCATGGCAAGTTGTACTCCCAAAGTACGCCGGCTACACAGAGCAATTCTGCCAATCTTTAGGCAGTCTAGCTGCAGTTATCATCCAAGTTAAATCCAAGATGCATTTGCTACGGTATCGCTTTATCCCTTGAGCAAGGAGGCCGAAAAATGCACCATATATTGACCCATCAAAGTGCCCGAGACTATTACCGCCTTGCAGCTGCAACCCTACTTCCCTCACCATATACATCAGTGGCGGCATATTGCAGAGATTCCGCAGCTCTGCTCTCCCATGCTCACTTTACTATCGCCGTTCTACTTCGCCATGCTCTGCTTCCCATACCAAAAGATGCAAATCAAAATGCAAAGTCTATGCCTTGTGAAGAGCTGATTTGCAAAGCCATACAAGATGAATTCGATTATGAATTAGAAAAGCCTCTGCAATTTTTAGTGCACCCTGAAAAACGCTGCCACAAGTCTCATGTCTATTTTTATCGAAGCTGCAATTGGAAGCTTCCCCAAGCTAGTTTCTACGAGCTTAGCGCCAACGAATCTATCGTTTCTCCTGAATTGTTGTTCCTCCAAATGGCAGCTCATCTGGCTAAGCTCCACCTTGTTGTGGCTTTTGGCTGTGAACTGGCTGATCGCTATGCCTTGCTTCCAAAAGGATTGGTTTCAATAGCAAAGCAAACACAAAATACCGGTTCAACTACTATAAAATCAGCAATCCCTTCGCGCTTTGACGGCTATGTTGAGTGTGCTGGGCGCACTACTACTAGCAAACTTAGTGAATACATTCATCAAGTAGAATCTGCAAACTCACACACCACCATTCCGGGTTTAGATATCGCCAAACGAGCATTACGCTATATAAAAGACGGCAGTAGATCTCCCATGGAAACGTATTGTTTGGTTCAGCTTCGCCTACCCAGAGCATCCGGTGGCTTTGGTGCAAGCAATGCAAAATTTAACGTTCGAATAAATATAGACTCGAGTTGGCAATGCATATTGAAGAAGCCATATCTCGTGGTAGATGCTCTATTTCATGCGCACAATACCCACACTCGCAAAAAGCATCAAGACAGTGTCATCGAGTTCAACGGACTCCGCTGGCATGGAGGGCGCCCACAAATGAACGAAGACAATCTTCGTCGGCATGCTCTCGAGAATGCTGGATACGACGTGAGATTCATTACAGGTCGAGATTTTTACGATTTTCGTGCATGGAACATGATTGGGGAATCAATTTGTTGCGCAACTGGCATTGTTCTTCGTCCTGCTTCGCAAAAAATGATGCATAAGCGCCAACAAGTTCATCGGGATTTTTATAACGACGACTGCCTAAGATAAGGGTCACATTGCCCCAGACCCACATTACTAAAAACTTTTAGCCCCGTGGAAGCGTTTTTGGTAGGGATGCGAACAAAAATGTCTCCTCGGGGCTAAAAGTTTGAACTATCTGGGGTTAAGGACCGTATGGAATGGAAAACTCTGTAGGACGGAGGGGCTGTGTGGAATGGCGGGCGTATACCGGTGGAGGAGCGTGCAGGATGGAGGGCTGTGTGGAGTAGAGGGCTATACGAGTTGGAAGACTATGTGGGATGAACGTGTTTACAGACAAGGAGGCATACGGAATAGAGAAATTATAGGGTGACGTCGGGATCGAGGGTAGAAAGGCTCACACGCATTTCAGCGGCAAGGGCGAGATAGGCCGACAAAGCCTCCTCACTAAATTTTCCATCGGACAAAGCCTCTTGTACTGCACAGCCAGGCTCATGGGTATGCGTACAATCCCTAAAACGGCAACCCATAGCTGCCTGCTCGATTGCGGGAAAGACCAGCGAAAGGCCATGCTCATGCCCCACCAAAGGCAAAGACCTCAAACCCGGTTCGTCTACGATAATACCTCCGTTAGGAAGCAAAACCATGCGGCGTGCGACCGTCGTGTGGCGTCCCGCATCATCCCGCGACCGCACGGCACCCGTCTCAAGAGACTCACGTCCCAGTAAAGTATTAAGCAGCGATGACTTGCCTGCACCAGATTCACCTAACACAATAGCCACCGTACCAGCAGGCACCAATGCCCTCACAGCATCGACGCCCCAACCAGCCTTTGAAGACGTCAAGGCCAAAGGAGTATCAGCACCCAGCACCGCTTTTACCGTTGTCTCAGCTGCACTTAATTCATCTGCCTTCACGCGATCGACTTTGGTGAGAATTACGGCAACCCGAGCACCACAATCACGCGCCACAACAGCAGGGCGAGCAACACGATCGGCAGTAACCGCTCGCTCCCCCATCGCAAGGGCAATCAGCACAATATCAACGTTAGCAGCAAGAGTTTGCTTTTCTCCGCGAGATTTACCACGCCAGCGAGCAATATCACTTTCACGAGGCAATACTGCCTCAATCACACCCATTTCGTGCTGTGCAGGTACACGTAAAACCACCCAATCGCCCACAGCAACGCGCGTTGAAGCAGAAAGCTCTGCTCCTACATGACCTGCAAGTTTTGCCGTGGCAAGCTTGCGGCTCCCCGCCTTGGAAAGTCCCACGGAAAACTCGGCGCGTATCAAACCATCTTTCCAGGCAATCGCAGGAAAACCGCGATCCAAACGTACTACACAGCCCAAATACAACTCGCGCACAGCAGCTTCATCCGCCTCGCTCATCGCAGCTACAGCAGCAACGAAAGCCTCTTGCTGCGCTACACTCGCATGCAATGACTCAAAATCTGGTACATCGGCAAGAGAGGAAAGCGCTGGCAGGGTCTCTACAACCCCACCAGCGCTCATTTCTTTTGTACGACGCCACATGGCGCCGCCACGAGACTGAGACTTTTTTGAAAGTCGGTACGTCACATTACTCCTCGCTCTTGCCAAGCTTACGCAAGACAAGTTTGTAGATCTCCACGATAGGAATGATAAGCAGAGCCAAGCCCAAAGACATGAGATAGTGTGCCATATCAAGCTCAGCAAAGCCGAAGACTGCAGAAAGCGGAGTCTCAATTACCACCCACGTCAGCAGCAGCGCAACAGCAAAAGCACCCCATGCCCAAGTATTTTGCGTAGGCAAACCAAAGACAGAATTGCGGCGACTGCGCATGTTGAAGGAGTGGAACATCTCAACCATCGAAAGAGTTAAAAACGCCATGGTCATACCCATAACGCCATTTTTATCGCTAGCTACGGCATCAGCCAGAGACACACCAGCAGCCTGGATACCAATGAAATATGCAGCCATGGTTAAGCAGGAAATTGCCACACCCTGGAAGATCGTATCGGCACCCATTCCATTAGCAAAGATGCCATCTTGGCTTTTGCGGGGATGACGGCGCATAATATCTGGCTCAGCTGCCTCCATGCACATGGCAAGTGCAGGCAAGGAGTCAGTAATGAGGTTAATCCACAGCAGATGTGTTGGCTCAAGGATGGTAAAGCCAATCAACGATGCAATAAAGACAACAATGACCTCGGCGAGATTAGATGAAAGCAAAAATTGAATCGCCTTGCGGATGTTGTCATAGATACGGCGGCCTTCTTCGACAGCGCCAATGATGGTGGCAAAGTTATCGTCAGCAAGCACCATATCGGCTACGCCCTTGGTAACATCAGTACCTGTGATACCCATACCAACGCCGATGTCAGAACGCTTGATAGAGGGAGCATCGTTAACACCGTCGCCAGTCATGGCAACAACCATGTCCTTTTTCTTCCAGGTATCAACGATACGAGTTTTGTGCTCGGGCTGAACACGCGCGTAGACACCAATATCCTCGATGCGCTTATCAAACTCCTCGTCAGACAGACGATCGAGTTCTACGCCTGTAATAGCCTCATCGCGCCCTCTTACGATGCCGAGTTCTTTGGCAATAGCAACTGCGGTATCGATGTGGTCACCGGTAATCATCACCACGCGCATACCAGCGCCATGGGCTTCTTCAATTGCAGCTTTGACCTCAGGACGAACTGGGTCAATCATGCCGCAAAGGCCAATAAAGGTCATATCGTGCTCAAGATCAGCTGCAACATAGCTCGCAGGCGCGGTCTTGCCATAATTGACACGCGCCGCCGCCATAACACGCAACGCGTCGTTGGCCATGAGCTTGTTCTGCTCCATGATGGTGGCACGCCACTCATCGGTCATCGGCACAACGCCATCTTTGGTCTGCATCTTTGTGCAGCGTGCAAGCACAACGTCGGGGCCACCCTTGGTGTGCTGGATATAATCACCATCAGGCGAAAGATTGACTACAGACATCATCTTACGGCCAGAGTCAAAGGGCGCCTCGCCCACACGGGGATTTGCATAGTCCAGGTCGTCGGACAAAAATCCCAATTTGGCAGCATCTGCAACGAGGGCCGCTTCGGTTGGCTCACCAATAGCCTTTTCTGCAGCAGCATCCCACTTTGCATCCGAGCACAGCACCATGCAGCGCACAAGGCGACCAATATTTTCAGAGTAATGACGCACAACCGTCATCTTGTTTTGGGTCAGAGTGCCTGTCTTATCGGAGCAAATTACCTGCGTGCAGCCCAAGGTTTCAACAGCATTCATCTTGCGAACGATGGCATGACGACGGCTCATCTTGGTCACGCCAATGGAAAGAGCAATGGTCACAACAGCAACGAGACCCTCAGGAATAGCGGCGACTGCCAATGACACAGCAACCATAAAGGTATTCAAAACCTCAGGTACATTTGAGAAGAATGCAAGGCCACCATGCTGGATAACACCCACCAAAAAGACCACGGCACAAATACCCACAACAAGCTTGGTAAGAATACCCGAAAGCTCGTTAAGCTTGACCTGTAGGGGCGTGAGTTCATCTTTTGCCTGTGCAATAGCATCTGCAATTTTGCCCATTTCAGTCTGCATGCCAGTTGCAACAACTACAGCACGACCGCGACCATATACCACAGTCGAGCCCATGTAGCACATGTTTTTACGATCGCCCAGAGGTACATCGTCATTACCTGCAGGCAAACCGAGTACTTCAGCAATCTTGTTGGCAGGTACCGACTCACCCGTAAGGGCCGACTCTTCAATCTTGAGAGATGCGCTCTCCAAAATACGACAGTCAGCAGGTACCGCATCGCCCGCCTCAAGCACCACAATATCGCCTGGGACCAGGTCGGCTGAGGCGACAATGATTTGCCTGCCGTCACGGATTACCTTGGACTGAGCAGCGCTCATCTCCTGCAGTGCTGCAAGGGCATTTTCAGCCTGATACTCCTGTAGCACACCCAACATAGAATTAAGGACGACAACAAACATGATGATAAAGACATCAGCAAAGTCCGCTTCTCCCTGAGCCATGCCCGTAGCTGCGGAAATAAGAGCAGCAATGATAAGCATGATGACCATGGGGTCAGCCATCATCGAGAAGAAGCGCTTCCACAGTGGATCCTTCTCTGCTTCCTTTAGCTTGTTTTGGCCAATTTTTTCAAGACGGGCTGCGGCTTCAGTTGCGGTAAGGCCCAGCTCTTCGGATGAAGCCTGCTTTTGCAGCACCTCACGCGAACTTTCTAGATACTCTTTCACGTGTCCCTCCTGGCTATCTTGGCTGCTCAAAGCAGCCCCTCTCCTCGCTTGGCGCTAGGTGCCCGATAATAATTCCCCAGGAGGGGCAAGGGCTCACCTGCAATTACGTCGAAGCGCTTATAACACCCTCAGTATTTTATCCTACTCATCCCAAAACTTATCGCCCAAGACCTTAAAGCAAATCTTTTTAACCACTGCAGGTGTAGCGCCTGGTACGGTCAATGTTGGCATATGAGGTTCACCTGCAACAAAGAGCGCAAAACGCCCATGAGCAAGCGTGCCATCAATCATATCGGCACCCTCCGCCGCATCTGCCAGCTGAAAATCGTCTTGCTCGTTAAACTCAGCTATTTGAATTACCGGACCAGGCGTAACCTTAAAGCACTCCTCGCCCTCCAAATCGACCTGCAAATCCATATAGCGGCGGTGCTATTCATAGTGTGCATCTTGGGCATAACGCGTTGTTGCACTCATCACGTTGGCAAATACACGTTTTCCATCAATCGCACTAGTTCCTAGGGGCAGCTCGCGCATATCGTGCGAGTCAAGCCAGTCAATCAGCAGGTCCAAACCCTTGTACAAACCGCGATAACGATTGAGTTTGTCCAGTCCGTCGTAAATCATGGCCCTCCTCATCTCCACACGCCGCCTACGCTAGCTATAAACAATTATAGGAAGATAGCAAGCGGTTGATTTTAATAGTAAAGCGAAGATGGCAAGTAGAACCAATTTGCCGTGCAATTCCTAGGATAGACCTCCCTTGGGCTGCTCATACGCTAGAATTAGAGCAAGTCCGAGCAGGTTGTGCAAAAGTCCAGGACCGACCTGGATATGCGCGCACGTCTTTTAAGAAGGGACGCTACACCATGAGGATTCTTTTTTACGGTACCGCTAGCTACGACCAGGAGTCATTTGAGAAGGAAATTGCTGATTTCCCCGATGTCAAGATTGACTACACCGAGACCAACTTGACACCCATGACCGCAGCTCTTGCCCGGGGTTATGATGCTGTTTGCGCTTTCGTCAACGCTGACATCTCGGCTATGACCCTTGAGATTCTCAAGGGCTTTGGTATTGGTTTGGTACTCATGCGTTGTGCAGGCTTTGACGCCGTCAACGTTCCTATGGCAACTGAGCTTGGCATCAAGGTTACTCGCGTTCCTGCTTACTCCCCCGAGGCTATTGCCGAGCACGCTATGGCACTAGGCCAGGCAGCCAACCGTCGTATCCACAAGGGCTATATCCGTGTTCGCGAAAACAACTTTGCCCTTAATGGTCTGGTTGGCGAGACTCTGCATGGCAAGACCGCAGGTATTGTCGGCACTGGTCGCATTGGTGCTGCTCTTTGCCGCATCTGTAAGGGCTACGGCATGACCGTTTTGGGTGCTGATCTCTATCCCAACCAAGCGCTTGTTGATGAAGAGCACGTTGTTGATGAGTATGTCGACTACGATGAGCTATATCGTCGTTCTGACTTCATCAGTCTCCACGCCTTCCTTAACAAGGATAGCTACCATCTCATCGACGATGAGGCCATCGATAAGATGAAGCCTGGCGTCATCTTTGTTAATACCGGTCGTGGTGCATTAGTAGATACCCAGGCGCTCATCCGCGGCATCATCTCTGGCAAGATTGGCGCTGCTGGCCTGGACGTTTACGAAGAAGAAAATGCCAACGTCTATCAGAACCGTTCTGGCGAGATTGTCGACTCTGTTACTGCACGTCTCTGCTCTTTCCCCAACGTTGTCATGACCTCTCACCAGGCCTTCTTCACTCACGAGGCACTCTCTCAGATTGCCCGCGTCACCCTGGAGAACGCTCAGCACTACGCTCGCGAAGAAGAGTTCATCCCTCGCAGCGTTGTTTGCTAAATAATTTATATGTGTAAGCCCTGTGCGGACGCGTGAAACATATATGCCTTTTGCGCGCCCGCGCTCTTAGGCGGATATCATATGCCGTCGTCTTTGTGAATGAAGACAAGCCATGCTCTCGTATTAAATCAGCATGGCAGTAGGTTTTATGATAGGAGTTCGATGAATAAGCGCACTAAAATTGTTTGCACCATGGGCCCTGCTACTGAAAGCGACAATGTTCTTCGTCAGCTCATTGTCAACGGCATGAACGTTGCTCGCTTTAACTTCAGCCATGGTAGCCATGAATATCACCGTAAGAATATTGAGCGAGTTCGCAATATTTCCCGCGAGCTGGGTTTACCTGTTGCCATCATGCTTGATACTAAAGGTCCTGAGGTTCGCACAGGAGAACTCGAGGGGCACCAAAAGGTCATGCTCCAAACAGGCGGCAAAGTTATCGTAACTACCGACACCAGTGTCCCTGGCAATGCCGAGCGCTTCTCCCTTGACTATGAAGAACTTCCCAACGAGGTTACCAAGGGTTCCATCATTTTGGTCGATGATGGCTTAATCGGCCTTGAGGTTGACCACGTTGAAGGCAACGAAATCTTCTGCGACATCGTTAATGGCGGTGAGCTCGGCGAAAAGAAGGGCGTCAATGTCCCTAATGTCGAGATTGGTTTGCCTTCGGTTACCGCGCAGGACCGTGCCGACATTATGTTTGGTTGCGAGTTAGGTATTGACGCAATCGCTGCTTCCTTTATTCGTAGTGCCGAAGCAGTGCGCGAGATTCGCAAGATTTGTGCCGATGCAGGCAACTTTGGTGTTCTCATTCTTCCCAAGATTGAGAGCTCCGTAGGTGTTAAGAACTTTGACGAAATTTTGGCAGTGTCCGACGGCATTATGGTTGCTCGCGGCGACTTAGGTGTTGAGGTGCCTTCCGAGCAGGTACCCCACATCCAAAAGCAGATCATCCATAAGTGCAATGCTGCCTACAAGCCGGTTATCACGGCCACCCAAATGCTTGACTCGATGATTCGTAATCCCCGCCCAACTCGCGCTGAGGTTACCGACGTTGCAAATGCTATTTACGACGGTACTGACTGTGTCATGCTCTCTGGTGAGACTGCAGCTGGTAAGTATCCTGTTAAAGCCCTCAAGACGATGGCAAATATTTGCGTTGAGACTGAGCGCTACTTGCCTGAGCGCCCCGACTTTAGGGAGCGCGAAGGTGTCCGTAATGTCAACTCTGCCATCGGTCACTCCTGTGTCCAGATTGCCGATCAGGTAGAGGCCAAGTGTATCATCTGCCCGACTCGCTCTGGTCGTACTGCTCTCCTCATTTCTACGTTCCGTCCCCACCTGCCCATCTACGCTATGTCTCCCATTGCGCAGACGGCACGTCGTTGCTGCTTTATGTGGGGTGTAGAGTCCTTCCGTACAACCGAACAAGGGTCTTTATCTGCAACTTTGTATAATGCGTTGCAAGTTGCAAAGGCTCATGGTGCGGTTAATTCCGGCGATATTGTTGTTATTACCGCAGGCGATCCTCAAACGTCGCCTCGCCAAGGTGACTACACCACCTCAACCAACATGGCTATGGTGGCCCAGGTACAGTAAGCCGCCATTCCCAAGGAAAGGGATGCGGGGCATTTTAACTTATAAGGAATAGACTTTATATTCGTAAAGTCTATTCCTT
>NZ_CAMXYY010000043.1 GCF_947253395.1 uncultured Olegusella sp. | reverse complement strand
AGGGACAAGGCCGCGGCTTACTGGTGTGTGCTCCTGTAGAAGAAATCGATGCAGCGCTTGCTGCAACGAAATAAGGGCTAGCGAACCAAGACAGACGGTCAAGGTTTCCAAACGGAAGGGTCTCGACATGAGCGATGAGAAGCACATCACCTACGCAGATGCCGGAGTCGATGTCGATGAGGGAGCGCGGGCGGTTGAGCTTATCAAACCTGCAGTTGCAGCGACTATGCGTCCCGAAGTTATCGGTGGGCTTGGTGGATTTGGCTCATTGTTTTCGATAGCAGCTTTTAAGGATATGCAAGATCCCGTGCTGGTTTCTGGCACCGATGGTGTGGGTACCAAGCTCGCTATTGCGCAGTTGCTAGGGCGCCATAATACGGTGGGCCAAGATTTGGTGGCAATGTGCGCTGATGACGTGGTGGTTGCTGGTGCCGAGCCACTTTTCTTCCTAGATTATGTCAGCGTAGGCAAGCTAAGTGCCGAGTCCATGGCTGAGGTTGTAGGTGGAATTGCTGAGGGATGCCGTTTGGCAGGCTGCGCCCTGGTGGGTGGCGAGATGGCCGAGCATCCTGGCGTTATGGATCCTGATGACTACGATCTTGCTGGGTTTGTTGTGGGTGTGGTCGATCGTCCCCATATGCTTGGTCCCGACCGCGTAAAAGAAGGTGATGTCATTATCGGCTTGCCTTCCAGCGGTATTCACTCCAATGGCTATTCTTTAGTGCGCAAGGTTGTGATTGAGGGCAAGACAGTTGACGAACTCAATATGCCGCTTGATGAGTTAGATGGCAAGAGTTTAGCCGACGCTGTGATGGAACCCACAACCATTTATGCAGGTCCTCTCACGCGCATTCTTAAGGCAGGCGCGCCCATACACGCCATGGCGCATATTACCGGTGGAGGCATTACCGAAAACCTCAATCGCGCACTGCCCAGCAATATCGATGCCTTAGTTGATCGCGGGGCTGATTACGGTTGCAGTTGGGAAGAGATGGGCGAAGGTCCCGCTTGGAACGTTCCCGCTGTTATTGATTATATAGTCCGTGAAGCAGGACTTACTCCCGATGAAGCCTATAAAACATTCAACATGGGTGTAGGAATGTCACTCATTTGCGATCCCAATGATGTAGATGAGCTTTGTGAGGCATTGGTTTGCGAGGGCTTTGAGCCTTTTGTGATGGGTGAGTGCATTGCTGGTACGGGAAAGGTTGCTTACCGATGACCATCAAAATTGGCGTTCTTATTAGTGGCTCGGGCACCAATCTGCAAGCAATTATTGACCGTATTGCAGCAGGCACGCTCGATGCGGAAATTGTGCTTGTGGTGTCTTCTCGCCCCTCTGCATTAGGTCTTAAGCGCGCTGAGGCTGCAGGTATCCAAACGCTTACCCTTAGTAAGGATATCTATGCTGAACCTATTGTTGCAGATGAGGTGATTGCTTCTAGCCTTAAAAAAGCAGGAGCAGAGTATGTGGTCATGGCGGGTTATATGCGCAGGGTACATGGCCCTATCCTGGCATCGTTTCCCAATCGCGTTATCAATTTGCACCCCGCACTGCTTCCCAGCTTTCCTGGCGCACATGCAATTCAAGACGCCTATGAGCGCGGGGTAAAAGTTACAGGCGTAACCGTACATTTTGCTAATGAGGATTACGATGCTGGTCCTATCATTGCGCAGCGCGCCCTTGCCATAGAGGAAAGTTGGGATGTCGATGAACTTGAGGAGCATATTCACGAGATTGAGCACGAACTTTATCCCGATGTGCTGCAAATGATTGCCGAAGGTCGCGTAAGAGTACGTTCCAACCTAACGGTGGAGGTTGCTGCTGCAAACTAGCTGCGTTTGTGCCGCCAACCTTTGTGTTGGCGGCACAACGTTGATAACATCGCGCGACGTGGCACAACCCTTCAAAATCAATGTTTGATTGCCCAAGCTTTGAGAGACGACGCTTCGCTACTTGCTTTCATAGGTAGTTAGTTCCATCAATACGTTCGTATGCGGCAGATAGGTGATATCAGCCGATACACTATCTTGGGGTTTCCACTTTTCTTTTTCTATATCGTAGGTGTGAGAATCAATCTCGAACACTTTGATATCGTTGCTTGCCGTGTAGCCTTGCATCTTGTAAATGATGGCATATTCATGATTATTGTCCATTTCAAAGGTCACAAAATCGAGATTCAAAGACGCAGGATGAGCTATATACGGTAAATCAAGGACTGGAGCTTTTAATAAGAAAAAACTCCCAGCGCAAGCAATCACGAGACAAATCAACCAAATGACGGTGTGTTGCCATTTTTCCTTATAAAAATAACCAAACGTCAGTAACGTGCCACCTATTACAACGGCAAAAATTCGCAAAACAATATCAGAGACATACCCGATTATGCCCTCCTGAAAATACCCGTTAGCAGAAGGAACAATGATAAGTAGCAAGCTTGCCAGAAAGAGTATAAATAATAAAAAAACACTGCCATAGGCAAGTCTTCTTCTGAGGGGCATAGTTCCTTTTTTGATCGCCATGTTCTCCACCTCATCACCTCTTGATGCAAAATTTTAGATTTATGCTTTTGACAAGAGATAGACCTCGATCAACTTCTTATTCAATTGAGCAATAAACAGTGAAGAGTACAATTTTGTGTCCCTCAGCATGAATTTTATTTACGAGTCTATTGTTTTCCAGCAACGCTCATTCATCAATGCGGCAATAACGGAGATATCGTTGTCCTTACAGTGTTTTACCAACAGCTGTTTGAACCCTTACACTCCCTTTTCAGGGGTTGCCAGAAATCTGGCGTCGCGTGAAGTAAAATAATAATTTTCAAAAATTACAGAGGTTTGGGTTTTGCCATCCAAAAATCTTTACTTTGCTCCCTATAATCTTTACTTTCGCTCGGTTTATTTAGATAATAAGTAAAGATTTAGGAGGTGTCCTTATATATAACTACGATGGGCTAAATAAAAAACTAAAAGAGAGAAATCTAAAAAAATCCGACTTAACCTCGGTGCTGAGGATTTCTTCACGTACCCTTGCCAAAATCTCAAAGGGTGAAAAACTGGCAGATAGTGTGATGTCAAAGCTGTGTAACTATTTTTCATGCAGCAAAGATGATCTGTGTCGCATCGTATCAGACAATCCCATTCTCCAAATACTGAGGGAGGAAAAGGAGCACAAAATCTCGGGCGGTCTCTACCATGAACTTCAAATTCGCCTCACCTATAACTCCAATCACATTGAAGGTAGCAAGCTCAGTGAAGATCAGACAAGGCGTATCTTTGAAACAAATACGCTTGATGCCGAAGAGAATCTTCCCGTGAACGACATCATTGAAACAGTCAATCACTTCCGCGCCATTGACTACTGCATTGACAGGGCAGAAGATCCGTTAAGCGAAGACATCATTAAGCATCTTCACTATCTCCTGAAAAGCAGGACAAAGGACGAAACACTTTCCTGGTTTAAAGTCGGTGAGTACAAATTACGCCCCAATGTGGTCGGCGGAATTGAAACGACCGCTCCCAAAAATGTGCGCACTGATATTAAAGCTCTCTTGTCTGCTTATCTAAAAAAGGAAACCTTGACGTTCAAAGACATCATCGACTTTCATTATCAGTTTGAACGAATCCATCCTTTTCAGGATGGAAATGGTCGCGTTGGCAGACTGATTGCATTTAAAGAGTGCTTAAAAAACAATCTGGTGCCCTTTATTATTGAAGACCAAAAAAAATACTACTACTACCGCGGCCTTAAAGAATATAGCAATGAACCTGGATTTCTCATTGATACCTGTTACGATGGCCAGGACAGCTTTCGTGCTCTGGTCCAGCTTTTCGGCATCGACATTTCTTCTTTAGATAAAGATTGAGAGCGCTGTCCTTAGCTACCTGGCTTGCGAACGTGTTATTTGAGCTCCCACTCAATCGTTACCGTATCGCCAACATCAATATCATCGGCTTCAATATCGATATCATACGATCTGCCGGGTGCGGGAAGACAAGATTCTGCCATGAACTCAAGAGGGCGAGAAACGACTTGTAGCTCTCCCCATGAATAATCAATGCGCTCAATTTCTCCCAGCGCCACCCCCGCAGACTCGGCCAAAATCTTTGCTTTTGCTCTGGAATCTTCCACGGCTTTCTTGAGAAGCTCGTTTTTAACACCTTCCGGATTGGAGACGGTGTACTGGATGGTAAATTCTACTTCCACAGGACAGCGTGACAGTTCATACAGTGTGCGACCGAGTTGCTGATTGTCATTTGGGAATTTAATTTCGGTCTCATGCTCAAACTTATAACCTACAAATCTGCTCTTATAATTATCGTTTTCATCCAGATAGCGTTCATATTCGGATTGAATTGAAAAGTGTGTCGTTTTGAGATCTGTTCCTGAAAGACCAGATTTTTCTAAGGCCTTCCTCAGCAACTTTGTCTGGTGTGCAGATTTTTTTATCGTTTTCGCATAATCAGAATAAACTCCACTAGCCTCAATGGCCAAGCACATGGTATCTGGTTTAACGGAAAGCTTGCCTTTTCCGGTGACTCTGATAGTTCTTCCCATAGCCACCCCTTCTTTTGACTGATTTAGTACTTATTTTCCACCTTAGACATCGAAACGACCGTCTCAACATGCTTGAAAGCTCAGTATGGATGGCTAAGTATAAGCTCGTATGAGGAAATTTGTCGACGGATATTTAACAATAGGACGGAGCACCTGTTAGAAGTCCTCGTTATCTCTTTGCCGCACGACTATCGGGACTGCGGTGGAAATCCTGGACCATATAAGGTCAGGAGAGCTACATGTACAGCTTCGATGAGAAAACGAGCAATTGAGCGACTGATTGTAGTCTTTAGCCATAATCTCGTTAAACTTATTTTTATCCATATCACCTCGCACATTAAATATTTTGCCCTTTATAACTGGGTGATATGTATTTTACACACCGCGCCTTCCAGTCATTTTACGTAACATAGCCAAACGTCGGAACAATATACCGCCAATCGTCGGAATAATATTACGCCATTCATCGGAACGAAAGCTCGCCAATCGTCGGAAAATGATGATAGAATTCATAACTACCATTAGAAAATACGAGCAGATTTAATTGAAACAGGATGGCACAGTTGAAAAAATACAGGAAAAGACTTGCCGACGATATATTGAAAAGAAAGCTAGAAGGTAAAGGCGCGATACTGATTGAAGGGCCGAAGTGGTGTGGAAAAACCACTACCGCAGAACAATTTGCAGCAAGTGTTTTATATGTAGACGATCCGGAAAAGAAAGAACAGAATCTCGCTATGTCGGAGCTAAACCCCAAGCGATTACTGAAAGGAGCTACTCCAAGATTAATTGACGAATGGCAGCTTGCTCCAAAACTTTGGGATGCAATACGGTTTGAGATTGATCACCGTAGTGAGCTTGGACAATTTATCCTAACTGGTTCTGCCGTTCCTGCAGACACTACAGAAATTACTCACTCTGGTACAGGACGCTTCGCTTGGCTAACAATGAGACCAATGAGCTTGTATGAATCTGGGGATTCCACGGGCGAAGTCAGCTTGAAAAATCTTTTTGCAAGAATTAAGGATATTGGAGGTGATTCAAACTTAAGTATTGATCACCTCGCTTTTCTTGTATGCCGTGGAGGATGGCCACAATCGGTAGATATGCGTGATGAGATTGCTTTAGATCAAGCTGTTGATTACTACGATGCTGTTGTACACTCCGACATTAACCGTGCCGATAATGTACAAAAAAATACTGAGAAAGTTAAGCGTCTTATGCGCTCATATGCAAGGCACCAAGGAGCACAAGTACCAAATACTGTGCTTGCACGGGATATTTCCACTAACGAAGATACATCAATTAACGAGGAAACCGTTGCATCTTACGTTAATGCGCTTCGCAAAATATTTGTTGTAGAAGATATGCCTGCCTGGAATCCAAACCTAAGATCAAAAACCGCCATTCGTTCATCCGATACACGTTACTATATTGACCCATCTATCGCTGCTGCAGCGTTGGGCATTGGACCAAACGACTTGATAAACGACTTAAATACTTTCGGTTTTCTATTCGAGACACTATGTATCAGAGATCTGCGCATTTTTGCAGACTCTCTCGGAGGCGAAGTTTACCACTACAGAGATAAAGATGGACAGGAATGCGATGCTGTTATTCATCTAAGAAACGGTAAATACGGTCTTATTGAAATCAAACTCGGAGGTGAAAAGCTCATTGAAGAAGGCGCAAAAAGCCTTAAAACAATGAAAGAAAAAATCGATACCGATAAAATGAACACACCATCTTTCCTTATGGTTTTAACGGGAACAGGCGACTTTGCATACTGCCGTAAAGACGGTGTTTATGTTGTTCCTATTGGCTGCTTAAAAAACTAATATAAAGAACTGCACTATCGCCAACGCGCTACCATCACAAACTAAACCTTTTGACGATAGCGGTTTGAAACCTCTGTAGTACAGGGAACAAAGGCAAATATGCACACAGCTATTAAGCCCTCAACATCAAAGCGACCGTCTCTACATGCCTGGTGTGAGGGAACATATCAACCGCACTTAACCGATCGAGACGATATCCAAGCTCACGAAGTATGCGCAGGTCCCGTAGCTGTGTCTGAGGATTGCAGGAAATGTAGACGATACGCTTAGGGTGTGCCTGGGAAAGCGCGGTTAAAAACTCCACAGTAGATCCTGCGCGCGGTGGATCAAGCAGGGCAATGTCAAAATTATTTTGTTGAGGTTTGCGTGTAGTGAGCCAATTCGTTGCATCTGCTGCATAAAAGTGGCAGTTATTTCCTAGGAGATTAGCCTCAGCATTGCGTTTAGCGCAGCTGACCGCTTCGCGCACTGCTTCTATACCAGTGATTTTGATATCTACCTTATGCTTGCGCGCCTGCACTGCGGCGCAAATACCAATAGTGCCTGTGCCGCAGTATGCATCGAGTACCTGCGCCCCCTCCTCAAGCTGTGCCGCATCAATCGCTATTTGATATAAAACCTCGGTCTGTGCCGGATTGGTTTGGTAAAAGCTCGTAGGACCAATTTCAAAGCGGCAGCCGAGCAGCTCGTCATACATAACACCACTGCCCCATAGCACGTGATTTTCTCGGCCAAGCATTGCGTTGGTGTGGCGCGTGTTGACGTTTTGAACGCACGAGGTCACTTCGGGGCACATACGTTTTAATTCGGCAGTAAAGCGACTGAGTCTGCGAACTTCTCGTCCGTTGGTCACAACGGTAAGCAGTACGTCTTTGCTCTTCCAGCCCATGCGGACAATGGCATGGCGGAGGACTCCTTGCCCCGTATCTTCGTTATAGGCAGGAATGCGCAGGCGTGTTGCTACGCGGGCAACTTCTTGCAAAATATGACGCGCATGAGGCTCTTCAACAAGACAAGCATCGCAGGAAATAATATGGTGGGTTCCCGCTGCATAAAATCCCGAGCGGAGGCGTCCTTTGGCTGCTGGTGCAAAAGGAGTCGCTGCCTTATGCCTGTAGGCAAGAGGCTCTCCACGTACACCGACAATGGGTAGGATTTCAGTCTTGTCTTGTTTGGTAAGGTCGGCGAAAAGCTGCTCGATCCATTCTTGCTTGCGGCGCAGTTGCACAGGATAGGGGACCGCGAGCCATTCGCAGCCTCCGCACGATCGAGCTATTGGACAGGTGTATGTCTTGTATCCCATGTCCACCAGTGTAGAGTACCTGCCCGCAATAATTGAGCTCAACGCGTAGCTCAGAAAAAAAGTTGCTTGTCATCATGAGTGAGCGAGTGCACACAGTTCTTCAAAGTACATCTTCCGCCACGGGAGATGTCATAGGCAAGACACAAAGCTACATCAGGAGATATTACGCCGCAGCAGGTCATTGGGGACAAAAAGATGTTGTTGGTGACATTGATAAACACAGACAGATAAATGCTCGCGACTATGAAGCATATAAAAGGATTTTTATTCGCATAGTCGCGCATTGCCTGTCTTGATGCTTGCTTGGCGTTTTTGCGCGGCGTGCTCACGGGACGGAGGCCACGGTGGTTGTTGCGGTCTACGATCCACATAGAGATGAGTGCAGGCAGATAGTAGATCTGTTGGCAGAGCTGGGACGCGCGAGTAACTCAGGTATTTTAACGAGGGTAATGCCAAGCACGAAGGCACTGTTGCAGGTTGCATGTGACTCATTGATGCCACCAGATTTAGTGTTGATTGATAGAGATTTACCGCATGAGAACGGCATTGAGTTAACAGAAAGTCTGCGACAAAAAGGCTACCGTGGACCAATATTTGTTACCGCTCCAGATGCAGATTCGGTCTTTGACGCACTGGATGCTGGCGCTACAAATTATCTAGTTAAAGGAAGCGATGTTTTTGCAAAACGCCTTGGTAAGGCGCTGCATACTACACGAGCATATATGCTTGAAGATTTGCAAGGACGCAGCATTCGGCTGAAGGGAAGAGATGGTACGCATCAAGTACCACTATCCCAAGTGAGATATTTCTCGGTTGACCGGCACACAATTTGTGGTCATTGGGGGCAGACGGTTGAGAGTCTGGAATACCGCTCGACACTCGATGATGTTCAGGAGCAGTTTGCAAATCTAGGCTTTGTGCGTTGCCATCGCGGTTACGTGGTCAACACAAGCTATATTGCGGATGCCCGTCAGCATGAGTTGACATTGTTGAGTGGCGAGCAGCTTCCTGTGGGTCGCCGTTATCGTGCGGCCTTGGAGCGGCTCAAGACATTTCCACGCACACGCTTTGGCTGAGCTGATGTGCCCCATGATGACAGCTCGATATCTTTCGTTAGAGATTTTGGCACGCTTATAACTCGCGTTTTTTCAGCTTTAGATTTTGGTTCTAGAGAGAAAGGTGATGAGGTGCGTGCGCTCGTAGCTGATAAAGACAGCGTAATGCGCAGACGAACGGTGGAGATACTGCGCGCAATTTCTGCGGAGCAGATGCTAGGTGTGCGTGTTGTTGTGGTGAGCGGTTCTGAGGCTCTGTATCAATCGGTATTTAAACGAGGACCAGCAGATATTCTCTTTTTGGATACCAATTTGCCGTTAGGTGGAGGCATTAAGATAAGTCAGGATCTGCGTCGTTTAGACTACAAAGGGTTTATTGTTGTCACTTCATGCGATGCTGAGGAAGAGTATCCAGCTTATTTGGCGGGTGCATCTGCTTTTTTGTACAAGCTTTATCCAAAATATCCCGTGCGCTTGGGGATGTGTTTGCGTACTGCGGTGCAGGTACAGTCGCAGCTTCAGCATGAATTCCTACATATGCGCTCGGGCACAGAGCGCTTTGTCCTTGCCATTCGGGAAATTCGCTACTTTTCGGTTGAAGGTCATCATGTGACCTGCTATTGGGGACCTGAACTGCACGCAACGAGCTATGCTAGTTCGCTCAGACAAATTCAGTATGACCTTGCTGAAGATAACTTTGTGCGCTGCCATCGAAACTATCTCATCAACTGTAATTTTGTAGAAAAAATTGATAAGCAAAGCGTGGCATTAAAAGGTGGGATTTGCTTGCCTGTGAGTCGTCGATACGTAAAAGAGCTGCGCTTTGCTTGCCAAGAACTAGCTGGGCCAAAGCATGCCTTTCTATAGAAGAGAGGTCAACAAGTGATGATTTTTTCTGGGCTGTTCTTTTAGCGAGAGGTTGCGTGTGCGTTATGGCAGAACTTTCGTCTTCTTTGCAAAAAAGATAAAAAAACTTACGCCTGCCGTGTCGCTGCAGCACTTGCCCGAGGAGTTGTTTATACAAGTCCACGAGTAGGTTATTGTGTGCCCAATGGCGCTTTTGCGCCCTTTCTTCGCCATTACTTCAATAGAAGGAGGAACCATGGGCACAGATTCAGGAAAGGTCAGGAATGTAGTCCTTGTGGGCCAAGGCGGCGTGGGGAAGACCATGCTGGCCGAGGCCATGCTTCACTTGACGGGCAAGACGAGCCGTCTAGGCGGACATGCTGGTACCAAACCCACGCTAGATTACGACACCGAAGAAGGTTCGCGTGGTTTTTCGATTTCCACGACGATTGCCCCGGTCGAGTGGAATGGCATGCGGATCAATGTCCTCGACGCCCCGTGTTATCCCGACTTTGTTGGTGATGCATATACGGCGATGAGTGCTTGCGAAACCGCAGTCTTTGTAGTGGATGCAGCCTCTGGAGCTGGTGCAATTACGACTCGTCTGTGGTTTGCTGCTGAAGAGCTGCGCCTTGCCCGTGCACTATTTATTAACCGCCTGGATCGTGCAGAAACCAATTTTGATACGGCTCTCGAAGAGCTTCGTGAGCATTTTGGCAACAACCTTGCTGCGGTAACCATTCCCATGGGTACGGGCAATGATTTTGCTGGCATTATTGACGTTATCCGCATGGAAGCGCATCACCTTGAAAATGGCAAGCCTGTTACAAGCGAGATTCCAGCTGAGTATCTCGAAGAGGCGCAGAAGGCTCATGAAACCTTGACGGATCTGGTCGTTGAGGCTGATGACGAACTTATGATGAAGTACCTCGAGGGCGAACCCATCACCGTTGAGGAAATTGAAGGTTTGCTTGACAAGGCATTGCGTGAGCGTGTCTTCGTTCCCGTCTTTGCGGGCTCTTGTGTCCGCGAAGAGGGGGTCATTTCCTTTATGAATGCTGCTGTTAGCTGGTTTCCTGCAATGGCTGACTTTGGTCGTGTGCCCCTCGTTAATGGTGAGGAACTTGATATTTCACCTGATGACGACCGCCCTGTTGCCTTTGTGTTTAAGAGTCTTAACGACCCGCAAAATGGTCGTCTTTCTTTCCTCAAAGTGTTGGCTGGCACGCTTACGCCAGGTCTCGAGCTTAACAACGCGCGTACGCGCAAGAGTGAGCGCTTAGGCCACCTTTATCTCATGACTGGCAAGGAGACAACTGATGTTAAGTCTGTGGCTGCAGGCGACATCTGTGTTGTGCCCAAGTTGGATGCTATGACTGGCGATACTCTTTCTGCAACAGGCAAAGTCGAGGCTGCGTCGTTCCGCTTCCCCAACTCGCTATATCGTATTGCTATCGAGCCCGATGCTCGCGGCAATGAGGGTAAGCTCTTTGCCTTCCTTGAAAAGAGTGCTGATGCAGATCCCACATTGCGCGTTGACCGTGATGAGGAGACTGGTCAAACTGTTATCTCTGCCATAGGTGAGGCACAGGTCAGCGTACTGCTTGGCCGTCTGGAGGAGCGTGCAGGTGTTACGGCTCATACAGTCAAACTGCGTATTCCATATCGCGAGACTATTCGTCGCATTGCTTCTGCTCAGGGTCGTCATAAGAAGCAGACCGGTGGCGCAGGTCAGTTTGGCGATTGCTGGTTACGCGTTGAGCCCAATCCTGGTGCTGGCTATGAGTTTGTTGATGAGGTTGTGGGCGGGCATATTCCGCGCGGCTTTATTCCTGCTATCGACAAGGGCGTTCAGGAGACCATGCGTGACGGTGTTCTTGCAGGGTATCCGATGATTGACGTGAAGGTTGCCGTATACGATGGCTCGTATCATCCCGTGGACTCTAACGAGATGGCCTTTAAGACTGCTGCGCGCATTGGTTTCCAAAAGGCCATTGAGCAGGCTGAACCTGTCATTCTTGAGCCCATGGCACAGCTAACCATTACCGTTCCCGAGAGCTATGCTGGCTCTATCATGGGTGATGTATCGGCTAGCCGTGGCCGCGTTGAAGGCATGGAGGCGGGCTCTGGCAATCAGCTGGGCTCCACTATCGTGAAGGCGACGGTGCCCTATGCCGAGGTAACCGACTATGCGACGCGTCTGCGTTCACTGTCTCGCGGCACTGGTGAGTTTGAGATGGAAATTACCAGCTATGAGCAGGTGCCTCACGATGTCCAGGAACGCTTGGCTCAGGAATATCTTGATCGTCGAGCTGAAGGTCGCTAGTTCGTAGCGAAGATATCAATCTTGGCATGTGAAATGAAGAGGGGTTGCGCTGGCAGCCCCTCTTTTTTTGCGGAAAACACTTTGAAAAAGGAACATATGTACTAATAATTGCTATTATATGGTACAGTTGTTCTATATTTCAGCTAGGGAGGGCGCTATGCTAGGGGCAAAGACTCAATGTATCCATAAGACCGATATGGGTGGTGGTGAGTATCGTGAGCTTGGCTATACGCAAACCCAAGACTGGCTAGAAATATATGAAACTTCTTGGGGTCCAGATACACAAGCGCTTTTTGGCGATCCTTCTCATACACAGAAACTTATTTTGAAAAACTCTAATCAGAAAGTGTGTACAGAATTTGAAGAGCAGCAATTTTTAAGCAGTCTGGTTTTTGCTGGTGAGTCAGGGGATATTGAGTGGCTCTCCGAAGTGCAAGATCGTCTCGATAGGGCAGAGATTCCTTATGTTTATGAGGCGTTTGCTCACGATGGGCAGCTTTATCGGCCCTTTTGTGAGGCGTAATTTATTGCGAGCTTTTTTCTAGCTTGGGCCTTGAGGGCTGCGCGACAATCTTTTCCAATAAGTTACAAGCAGGATTGATTGCAAGTTTTTCTTGACATCATTTGAAGGGGATGTCATAGTACTTCTTGCACGCGGCGTTACCTCAGCTGGATAGAGGGTCTGACTACGAATCAGAACGTCACAGGTTCGAATCCTGTACGCCGCACCAGTGAATAATGTTACAGGCACCTTCGGGTGCCTGTTTTGCTATAAATGCTTTGCCTCTCCCGCGCAGCCCACATTTTGATAGATGGTTCGTTTGTCGAGCTGCTTACCGATAGATGGTTCGTTTGTCGGACTGCTTACCGATAGATGGTTCGTTTGTCGGACGAGAGGAAAATCTGACCTGCGGTTTTATGCTTGCCGACTTCGAAACTCGAACCATCTTTTGAGGAAGCCTCATCAT
>NZ_CAMXYY010000042.1 GCF_947253395.1 uncultured Olegusella sp. | reverse complement strand
AGTATTTCAGCATATTCTTCCTCACTGATTTGGATACTGTGGCCGCTCGCCTTTGCCATATGCTCGCAAAGCAGCCACCAGCGCCCATAACCAGCGACCCCGCGACGTCTGAGCAGCTTGCGGCACTTGATATCGCTTGCCGCATCTGCATCGTGCGAAAAGTAGGCAAGCGGTTCTGCCGCTGCTACTTCAACGTCCTGGGCCGTCACAGCCACTTGCCCACACCCCCTATCACTTCGTTCACTTCATCGCGCAATAAAGCTCTGGCCTGCATTTCTATTCTTCAATTGGCGTGTTCTCATGGGCTTTGTGCTCAAGAAATGCTTGAACTTTATGCCATATATCGAAAAATTCTTTGCGCGTAAGTCCGTAATCATCGCAATAAGCATCGATATAGCAATCCGCATGTCCTAAAACCTTGCTGATAAGTTGCGCTACCGCGTCAAGATTTGGCACCCCATCGAGTACAACAACATCAGATGTAATAGACACTACTTGAGTGCCTGGTAGCTCATAAATGGTGCAGTTTTGCGCTTCCATCGCCTTGTTTTCTTGCTCTTCAAACGGCAATTCATCCTGAATGGGCTCGATGCTCAGTTCAACAGGCATGCTCAGTAGCTGCAAGCGCGATAGCTCTCCTGCGTCTTTTGCGGTTGGTGTGACTTCAAATTGCAGCTTTCCTACACCACCGCTGCACTCAAATTTCTTGTAAGCTGATTTAATTTTCATGGTGGTAATCCTTTTTCTCGCCAAAAAGTGTTTGCTGCATCGGTTCTGTGCGCGTATTCCAACGCTCAATTGCAAGTTCTTTGGTTATAGCGGATGGCCCTACAGCTGCGCATGAGCACGATACGAACCACCCCCAGCGACCAGAGCTTTTTACGCGCTGTGTGGTGCCACCGCAAAAGGGGCAGGGCTTAAGGCTAGTCATTGCAGCTCACCACCCTAGCTCCGCAATTGGGGCAATATCGGCACTCAAGCGGCATGTCCTCGCCGCAAGCTGAGCATTTGACACTTTTTAGGGTGAAATAATCATCCTCTAGCTCAACTACGGGTTCGCACACAGGGTCTATCAGATCGGCTAGTCTGTGCGCTGCCATTTGAGATGTAACCGTCTCTTCCATGAGGTCGCGGGCATCATCACCAAATGCCGCAAACGCCACGTTTAATAGCAACGGCATGTCTTTGTGAGCGTCGGCGTTCTTGCGCAGGTTTTCGGCTACCTCTTTACGCTCTGCATCTGTAGGCTTACTCATTTGCCTCACCTGCCAATTTGCGGCAACGAGCAACGAGCTCATCTTTTGAGCAGCCATGTTTTAGCATTAGCTCTTCGCCGTCTTCGGCGATAAAATCCATGCCCGTATTAAAGGCATCTTGGATAATGCACTCCCAGCTATCTGGCTTGGTTATGGTGAAATCGCTTGAGCGATACAGCTTTGCAAGCTCTTTGCCCTCGTTAGACTTTGAGAGCATCAAGTTGAATTTACCGCTTGATAATCCCTGCACATGGTAGATATTGCCGTCTTTATCGTAGACAGTAGAGTTGATATAGATTTGCTTGCCGTCTTTGTCAGTCGGCAGCTCGACATAGTGCCGCTCAATGCTGTCGGCGATAGCTTCAAGGATGGCGCTCGTAGGGTATAGATACTCCTCGCCGTCTGCTTTGGCTTTGATTCCAATATCTTCCATGATGCGAGCTCGGTCGTATGATGGGTTATTTTCATACATATCCGCGTATTTGCGCAATTGCTTAGGTGTGATTTTTGGTGTCATTTTTGCTCCTCAAATTGAACATTTACGGTCGTGCAGTAGCCATACGAGATGGTTTCTATCATCGAGCTCATAAAATTGTTTATCATTTCATTACGTGTGCTATCCTTTTCAAGTTCGCGCTTAATCGCCTCCTTAAGCGCTGGGCGATTTTCCTCGAGGGCTTCTTTAAGTGCAGATTTTGCTTCATCTTGGATGGCCTTTTTAACAATGTACTCGAGGTACGTTATGCCGCTTTCGCGCCCCCACGAGCTTGTTGCTATCTTGCCGTCCTTATCGACCTTGATACTTAGCACCTCATGTACCAGCTGCTCTGCAAGTCCGTTATCGCTCATGCTTGCTAAAATTGCCGCTTTAGTAGTCTCAACTACTGCGCTTTTAATGATTGACTCGTCAATGTTGAGTCCAATGATGTTCTTGTCCATGCTCTACCTCACTAAAATGGGATATCCTCGTCATATACGTCTGGTGCTGGTGCTTGCTGTGGCGCGTTATAGGCAGCAGCAGATGCATAAGTGGGCATTTGTTCCTGTTGGTATGTTTGCGTCTGCTGTGCTGGGGCTGGCTTGCTCTGCGCGTATGGTTGGGCGGATGCAGGCTGGCTTTTTCGTGGTGGCAATACGATGTTGTGTGCCACAACTTCAAGCTTTGAGCGCTTATTTCCGTCTTTGTCCGTCCAAGACGAATAGCGCAACTCGCCTTCAATGGTCACTTTCATGCCTTTGGCAAGGATGCTTGATAGTGACTGTGCTCGCGCTCCAAAGATGGTGCAGTCGATGAAGTTTGGCACGTCACTGTAGCTACCGTTCTGCTGTTTAACGCTCCTGTTGCTTGCAATGCTAAACTTGAGCACTGACGCGCCGCTTTGCGCTGCCTTTAGTTCAGGGTCGCGTGTGAGATTTCCTGTGAGCACCACGGTGTTGATGTCGCTCATGCTACTCACCAATTTTCAAGAGATTCTCACGCTGGTTCTTGCCTAAGCCACCAATGCGCTTCATGCCCTTGATGCAGTTGTCATCCATCCACTTGCTAGTTTTAGCTTTTCCCCAGTTAGGCAACGCCTGTAGTAGCTGGTAAACCTTCATACGCTTGGCAATTTTTGAGCCACTATCTGCCATCTCAAAAACGTCTTTGATTGTGGTTTTACCTGCTTTAATGCTTTTCAGTAGCTCCGCGCGTTCTTGTCGGGCTGCAACTGCCTTTTTCATGGCTTCTCGGCGTTGCTCATCAGTAAGTGTTGGAAGGCTCATTTTTGACTCCTTACAGTCGTATATTTGGCACATTTCTATACATGCCTAATTACATAAAAAATGATTAGAATTCTTGGTCTGTTTCGTACAGTTCTGCTTCTTCTGGAACATCTTTGGATTCGTGACTGATATAAGGGGTTTCGGCGGCTACAGCGGCTTCTTGTGGCTCCTGAATCACGCCATCTGCATCTACAATGACTGGCTTAAAAATTCCACTGTAATCTGGCGTGTTTTCGTCTTCTGCAACGGCGGTTTTTGCTTCCACCGATACGGGCAGATATTTAGCTGCGTGGCGAATGACGGTTTTGAGCGCCATTGCTTCATAATCAGTGCTCCATGGACTAAAACCAGAGCTTGCAGCTTTAGAACGCTTGCGAATAGCGTCAACCTCTTTTTTGGTCATTGTCTCAAAGACAAAACCGCCACCCATAAGCTGTGCGCACATGTAAACGTCTGTAAGCTTGCTTTCTGTGTGCTCAGCATCTTTATTGGCGACAAACTTAAAGTGCTGACCTCCTTCATCTTCCCAGTGCGTGTATTCGTCACCCTCATAGACTGCCTGTGCGTGGATGCTTTTAAGCTGGCCAGAACGGCGGCAAAGCTCAATGATGCCTTTGTAGCCCAAAATAAACTGTGCTTGCATCTTCCCATGGTTGCGGTAGGGCAAAACGTATGCCATGCCCAAGCCGTCAACTGCTGATGGCTCAAGACCTAAAGCGCTGCATTTCATGACGCACGAACAAAGGCTCATTGCATCACATTCTGCAAGCTTTGGCGTTTGGTTAATTGACGATACGGCAAGCTGAAATAGGCGCTCACTGCTCATATGCTTAGGCATGACTGCTGAAATCTTGTCCCAGTTGTTCGCCAACAAACGCCTGATGTTGTCATCGGGTCGAGCGTGTGTAAGCTGGTTGTTTTGTGCTACCTGTGCTAACTGTCCCATTAAAACTCCTTTACTCTAATTCCGCCATTGCGTACATATGACTGCTGGTATTGCTTTACTAATTCGGGGTGCTCTGCTTCTAAGCGCTTCTGGTCAAGCTTTGAGCTGGTACTTCTGATCCATGTGACACGTGCAATATCAGTTATGATTCCTTTACTGCTGCCAATGATTGACATGAGCGTTGTTGCAGCTTCCTTCTTCTGGTGTTCAGCCGCTTTTAAGACGCTACAAGCACTCAAATAAGCATCGATTGCTGCATCCGCGGTATCTTTATCACTTGGAGTAATAAAGTCCCCAGAATTAGGCGTGGTTAGCTCTGCATAGGCTTGTTGGTCACTGCTCGTAATTTCAGGCATAATGTCGGCTTTAACAAAGCCTTCCCAGAACTTTTCGCAAGCGGTACGTACTGCTAAAACGTCCTCTTCATCACGCTCTACTATGTGCTCTACGTAATGATTTCCACCGACAAGACACGCAACATAGGCGCGTTTCCAGCCTGTAATGGCGAGATAGGCGGTTACTTGCGTGAGATAGTAGGCGGGAACGCCTTCCTCCCATTCATCCGTCTTTCTTGCGCTTGCAGTCTTAATTTCAAGTACTGCTGGCGTGTCGTCCGCCTGTATTACCATGCGGTCGAGGTTTGCGTGCATATATGGCTGTAGGCGGTCAATAAGCGTTGCTTTTACCTGCTTAATTGTCATATCGGGGTGCTCGTCGGCGAATTTATCCGCTACTTTTTCCTCTAGCACGGTTCCCCAGTAAACAAATTCATTGTCTGATAGGTCTTGTGGCTGCTCACGCCCCGTTTTTTGTAGCCACACCTGCAACGGTGTTGACCATGGTGAGATGCCCATAATTGCAGCAACATCACTTCCGCCGATGCCTTTAGCTCGCAGGTCGTGCCAATCCTGCTCTGTTTCACACTTAACAGCACTAAAATCAACGTCAAAACCGTACTTCTTCCATGTTTTATAGGCGGCTTGTGCTTGAGACACTTATTCCCCTTTCCGCAGCCCATCGATAAGGGCTGGCAATTTCGATTACTGTTTTTTCTTCTATATCGCGTGTTCTCGGTGCTTTTCGTGCATACCAAACAGTCACTTGCGTATCGTCATCCCATGCAACGTTATTAAGCGCGTCCGCAACGCCTTTTAAGCAGTTATCACCGTCAAAACCAACGGTAAACGGCTCTGATTCAATGCGCTTAGGTCTGCTTTTTGGTAGTGGGCTGTAAATGGTGATATACAAAAAGACTTCGTTCGGTTTCGGCACTTTTTCGTAAATGCCCAGCTCTTTACACTTGTTACGATATGCCGCTGCAATGAGCTTTTTGTATTTGCGATTGCTTGGTGGGTCGTACTCATGTGGATATGGTTTTGGAGTCCACCTCGACCTTTTAAGTGGGAAAACAAACGGTACTTCAAACGTGATAGACGGCTCAAAGCTCAAAACTCCCACTAAACCTCCCTCCATCTTGGTTTTGTGTTGTATTTAGCTAAAAGACGATTAACTTCGACAGCAATTTCATGCGCTTGGTCGTGGGCGCACCAAATATCGGCGACAATGTGTTTCGTTCCTGTCGCCGATACGTTTTTGGTTCTATATTTTTCGTAGCTTGGAATAGGTGGATTGCCGTCTTTAAGGTACTCGTCATAGCTGTTGTAGCTGCTCTTAGGCAGCATCAGCACCACGGCTCCCATAAGTCACAGTCTTCTTCTTCTGCTGTTGTGTTCATGGGCATTGCGTATACACATCCGCGATACCCTGCTAGAGTCCCGTTGATTATTCTGCCTTCGACCGCCGTCATACAAACAAGCTGTGGCACTCTTCTTATTCCGTGGCATGAAACTGACCACATGCACGCCGCGCAATAGTGTTCTTTCGGCTCATCTTCCTGCTGGTTCATGTGCTTTTCTGCGCGGTCTAACTCTGCTTGGTAGCAGATGTGTTCTACTTCTTCCTGTGATTGCATAGCTTATCACCTAAATCTGCTGGCTTGCAGGCTTATCTGCTACGCACCCATCTTCAATAATGATGTTGCATGTATCATCCGTCGCGACGCGCGTGCCGATAACTTGTAATCCTTGGTTTTTAGCCCACGCGCCAAACTCGCTAAGAGTTTGACTGTCCATCTGCTCTAGCTTATCAATTAGCACAAATCCGCACTCTGGTTTAGTTGCTCGTACAATTGCAGTAGCTACGCAGAGCTGTTCAGACCCGCTCATGCTTCCCCATGTCTGCCCACGATAGATAAGCTTTCCATCATCGTTGATTGACAAGTCAGCTAATGGCAGCGGTGAATTATCAAGTAGTGCAATCCTGCTTTTACGCAGTGTTTCGAGCTTATTTGTTAGCTCGGTATACTCGTTCTCCGCGTCAACTGCTGCTTGTAAAGCTTGTTGCTTAGCTTTATTGGCTAGAACTTGATTGTTAGTCATTTCAGCGGAAGCAATTTCGTTTTCAATTTCCTCTGTTGATTGGTCGATTAGGCTTTGCGCCTGTTTAAGTGCCAAATTAGCGTTCTCACGTGCTTTCTGTGCCTGTTCCGCTACATGTGCAGCGTAGGCTTGCGCTTTTTCAAGCTGATTTTTAATCTCGCAAATCTGCTGTTCGGCGGTAATCTTTGCGTCCTCTGCCTGTCTTGCTTGGCGGTCAAGCTCTGCTGCTTGCATCCTGTAGCTTTGATTCTTGCTATTTTGCTCCAAAATGGCTTGTTGCTTATGCACTAAATCCGACACGACTACTGGTGCATGTGGCACGCCATTATAAAAAGGCAAATTATCCGCGTACATACGCTTGGATTTAGCATCTCGCCCCACAAGCTGCCTATCTTGGTAGGTGCTGCGAATCTGTTCGTCTATGGTAGATAGTTCCTCATCAATTCCCAGTGTTTGCAGTAACGCCGTTGCTTTATCTGCATCTGAACCCATCATAAAACGTGGTAGATCAAGTGCGAGTTGGCTAATAAATGCGTCGAGAAGCGCTTGTCCACCCTTTCCGCCGTTAACATCAGTAACGCGGAGAGTACCTGATTTACCTTGGCGCTCAACAATAATGCCGTTATCAAGTTCTACTTTAAGCTTTGCTGGTGTATTAGCGCCTTCGCGGTTTGGATTGTCTGGCTTATACTTGCCGCCACCCAAAGCCCATGTGATAGCATCGAGCACACTGGTTTTACCTTGCCCGTTTCTTCCGCCTATAACGGTTAGACCATCTTTTGTAGGCTCAAGCTGCACAGCCTGCACGCGCTTAATGTTTTCAAGTTCTAGTGAGTTAATTTTTACGCTCATGTTTAAACCTCCATGTTTGTTTTTCTTTCAGATAGTCAGATAGCCCATCGCGCTGTATGTACTTGCGCGTACCTATGATTAGTAGCGGGGGCGGATTTTGACTGTTTACAAATTCAGCGATGGCACGTTCGCCTATGCCTGCGTATGCTGCCGCTTCCTTCTGCGTGAGATAAAGCGGGTAGGCGTTAATCTTGTCGCCACTCATAGCACACCTACTAGGCTCATAACGCTGCTTGCGTACCATGGTAGGTAGGCGTGACTAAAGCCCAAGGCGATACCTGTATAAAGCCACGCTGTTAGGTCATACAACAGCTCAAATGCAAGTATTGCAACGACAATAATTAAAGCTGTTCTAACCGTGTTGTCGCGCTCAGTTTTATAGTGATAACGTGGCGTTTCGTAATAGCGGATGTGTTTACGCATGTGTTATCACCTGCTCACAATAGCGGTTGATAAAGTAGACTTGACCTTTGCCTGTTACAAGGGTTGTTCGGTCAATCGAGGTATGACCGTCTGAATGCGTACGAGTGCTCTCTTTAACCTCAAACAAGCCCATCTCTACAGAACGCTGTGTTGGCATGTGATAGTTGCGCCCTTTAGTACCGATTAGATAGCCGTCATTGCATAGCGTCTTAAACAGTCGGTTTTGCCCTGTTTCATATCCGTTCTGCTTGAGTAGCTTTGCGAGCACGCCGACAAGCACAGATGTTTTTGATTGTGTGACTGCATCTGCAAAGAAAGCTTTAGGCTGCATAGCGGCGTTTTCTGCTTGCAAAGCTTTGTTCTTATCCTGCTCTGCTGCTAGCGCTTCAAGCAATTTAATCCCGTTGCGCGGGTCTGCGATAATGCTTTCAATCGTCTGTGGGGTGGCATATGCACCGTGCTTACGGATTGAGGGTAGGACTTCGTGTGTCACCCAGCGCTTATAGCGATTTACAAGCCTGCACTTAGCGTCAATCTCCTCTTGGGGGATTCCGCGTGCTTTTGAAGGCTGAATAATAAATAAGAAGTGGTATAGCCCTGCTTCTGTTAAGTGCGTCATTGTTTGCTTGCCGCCAGGGGTTTCAATTTGCGTACCCCCCTTTTCATCATCGTCAAGCTGTTGCAATACTCGGTTTTTATTCATGACGCCAAAGAACTTGCATATGTCATTTGCAATAAAAAGCGGTTCGCCGCCATCGCCCTTGATAACGCGGATGTCGCCAAACTCTGAATTGCTAAATACTTGAGGTATAATTTCCATGTTTCTTTGTCCTTTCAGGGCACGCCCTTTACGTGTTGCTGCACGTGGAGGGCATTTTTTATTAGTTGTGAAATGCGATAATCCCGAATAAGTCATTTGGAGCGGCAATAATCTTTGAAATGAGGAAAAATGTTTGCAAGCAATAAGGAGACCGCACTCAAAGAAGCGGTAGAGCTTACTAAGGCAGCTATTGAATCAAGTAGCAACGTGCCGCCCATTAACCATCAAGATAAGGTCGCTGGTTTTGTTGAAGCTCTCTATAGAAAGCTCGCGGAGCTTCATGCGGAAGCTGAAATAGAAGATTAAAAGCTTGAAACGAGAATTTGAACAACACTAACCATTGCATCAAGCTCTACCTTGCTGATAGATTGGTGTTTGATTTGTTTCGTCGTAACAGATGATACAAATTCAAGAAGATTCTTTTTTAATTCTTCTTTCTCGCTATTCGTAAGATTAGGCTCTGTTTTATCCACGGCAACTCCGTTCTGCCGCTCCAAATGACCCATTCGGTTTTATCTAGTAATACAAAGGCGCCTAATCCATGACGATTTATAGGCGTCCGCTGTAGTTCTTATTTATCTTTTGAAAATGTTTACTATCAAAGTAATTAAGCATGATGTTAAAAGGATAGTGTTCACTATCAACCAGAATAACTCTGCGTCTGTATAACAGTGCATCAGTACGCCTTCATTGATGCTTTATGCTGCGCATTTATGCCGCGCACCTTATCTAGCTCGCGTGAGGTCTTTTTTGCAAGCTTGCGAATACGTTTTAGCTGCTTCTCAATATCGTCTAGACCGCTAGCCTTTACTTGCAACTCAACGGTTTGTATACGCTTTTCGTCCATGATGAGTACCTTTCCTGAGCAATGAGATTAAAAGCTTGAAGTGCCTAATAAAACATTTGCCCCTTTACCTAGCTCCAGCCCACACGCTCGCAAGCGTCACGGCTGTACATGCTTAAAGCCTTCGGAGAGACATTCCGCAATTCGGTTTTCAAAGAACAAAATTTTGCAAAGTGGTACTAGCCATCTAGTGATGGTGGGTGGTACAGGTTGTTGTTGGTGGTTAGTGGGTGGGCTGCTTCATGTGCCCCATGCGTTCGTCGGACAGCCCGAGCAAATAATCTGTCGTACAATCAAACATCTCAGACATGTTCAGAAGAACAGTTCCTGAGGGCTTAGTCTTTCCAGATTCCCAGCTGCGAACGAGAGATTCAGAAACGTCTAGGCGTCTTGCAAGGTCGCCTTGAGAAAAACCAAATCGCCCACGTTCCCCACGGATGTTGCTAATCACAATTAATCACCTCCCAACTAATCGTTTTCCGATTACTTGAGTTATATACTACACGTTTTCCGATTACTGTCTAGCGAAAATCTTCTTTTTTTACTCGGTTTGTGATTACATATACACAACGACTAATCGGGGGGTGGGTAGATGTCTGATAAAACAAGGCTTAAAGCAGCTAGACAGCGCGTTGGAATGACGCAACAAGATGCCGCTGATGCATCAGGAATTCCTTTAGGAACAATTAGGCGCTGGGAGCAGGGAATAAATGAGCCTGATATTAGCTCGATAATCCAATTAGCAAATCTTTACAGAACTACTACTGATGATTTGCTCGGTAGTAAATATGCAAACTGTCACATTATCACTGCTCGCCCCGTCGATACTACCCCCGTCCCCGTATTGGGGCGCATTGCAGCAGGTACGCCACGCGAAGCGTTGGCTGTATCAGATGAGACTCATGACACCCCCGCAACGCTTGTTGATAGACGTTCCCGTTGCTTCTGGCTCGTGGTGGCAGGAAACTCCATGAACCGTCTGTTCCCAGAAGGCTCGCTCGTGCTCATTGACCCAGATGCTGAGGTTAGAGACGGCGATGTAGCGGCAGTATTTGTAAATGGTGATGACGCCACAATAAAGCGTGTTGAGTACGACAGCGGGATAGTGACGCTATATCCAGAAAGCTATGACGCTGAATACCGTCCTCGTGTGATAGACCAAAGCGACCCAGACGCACCATCATTCCACGCTATAGGACGCGTAGTGAGCTTTACTGCCCCTGACGGATGGAGAGCGTAGCAATTCGGGTGATAGGACGCGTGGTGTGGTACTGCGTGCCTTGGGATTGGGAATTTTAGAAAGGATTGGAAAGATGGAAGAAAAGAAAACAGAGGCATCAGACACAGAAGCGGGTTTAATGTCGTGGATAAAAGAGCATCGCATACTGCTGACAGTTGGCTTACTTGTAACGGTTATTGTTATAGTGGCACTCGTGCAAAATGGTAACAGCGGTTCAACAAGTTCACCTACAACAAACACAAGCGCAAAAACTGAGGGAACTGAAGCGTCCGTAAAAAAGATATGGTTAGAGAATTCCATCGACCGCGCTGAATCAGAAGACCCAGACGAACTTGAGTTAGATAGTCAGAAAGATTTACAAGAAGCTTTAAAGGAAGCCAAGGCGGTTTTTAACGATGAGAATGCAACGCAAGCTGACGTAGATACAGCGAAAAGCAAATTAGACTATGTGCTTGATGAACTCAAATACAAGTCTGCCGACAAAGACGAGCTAAACAAAACAATCGAGAAAGCATCGTCACTAAAAAAGGAGGATTACACCGCTGAGACTTGGGGCGATTTGCAAGACGCGATTGAAAGCGCTAAAACCGTTGCTGAACAGGACGTACGTCAGAGCGCTGTTGATACAGAAACTGCTAATCTAAATGGAGCAATTGACCATCTTGAGAAAGTTTTAAAGCCAGAAGATTATGAATCAGTTCCTTATAAATCAATCGCGCGCACACCAGATAAATACATAGGCAAGAAAGTTAAATTTAGCGGAGAGGTTCTACAGGTTATAGAGGGAGACGACGAGAGCGTAACCCTTCGAGTTGCTACCAGCGGGAGCTATGATGACGTCGTGCTTGTTGTTTACAAACAAAGCATCATGGGGAATACGCACATCTTGGAAGATGACCAAGTAACTTTCTACGGTAATTGCCTTGGAACATACACATATAAGTCAACAATGGGCGGTAATATCACAATCCCCGCTGTAGATGCTGAGCGCATTGATATTAATTCATAGCTTTATTAGCTACTTTAGTAATTTGCAAGGCGCTGTTTCCACGTGTAACAACGCCTTTCCTATATAAATAAAGTAGGTGCCCCATGTCCATCACTAAGCGCAAGCTCAAAAGCGGTAAAACTGTATATGACGTAAGCGAATACATAGGCTTTACCCTGAATGGCAAACGTGACCGCAAAAAAGTTACGTGTTACAGTTCGCGCGAAGCAAAGATAGAGCAGGCAAAGTTGATAGCGCTGCGCGATGCAAGGCGCAACCGTTCTGGTCGTTGTACGTTTGGGCAATATGTAGACGAGTGGTATTGGGCTTCAACTTCTAAGCTCACTGCATCCACGCGTGACACCTACGAAAAAGAGTTGCGCTTGCGCTTGCGTCCTGCGTTTGAAAACATAGACATACGCGACATTAACCGCCCGATGGTGCAGCGCATGGTAGATAGCTGCGAAACAAGATGTGTTGCAAAAAAAGCGTTAGGCGTGCTCAAAACAGTCCTCAATCAGGCTGTAGGTGACGGACTTATTACCTCTAATCCAGCCTTTGCAGCATACAACATGCCACCTGCTGGTAAAAAGCGTGATAACGGGCTTGTGATTACCACATTTGAGGATATGAAGCCGCTTCTGCAAGCGCTTTCTGATTATTCAGTTGTAGATGGTGGTTTTTGCCGCATCCTAGGCGTGCTCGGTTTGCTTATGGGCTTGCGTCCAGAAGAACGCTATGGTCTAGATTGGCAAGATATAGATTTTGAACGCAAGATATGCGCCATAAGAAGAGCCTATTTGCCCGTGTCTGCGCGTGAGGGCAGCAATGACCTTAAAGCACCTAAAACAGAGCTATCAGAGCGTGTATTGCCTATTCCAGAAGAAGTGTGCGCAATGTTGAAAGATTATCGCGATCACAACAGTACAAACAACGTGGGTGCCGTCTTGCAAGGCGTTACTAATAAAAGAGTTTCGCCATCAACTGCGCGGCATAGGTGGGAACGGTTTTTACGCTGGTGTAATGAAACAAGCCGTGTCGTACCATCTATAACCGTTGAAAATTGTCGCCACTCATACGCTACTAGCTATCTTCATGCAGGTGGGAATATTGAGGACTTGTCACGGCTGCTTGGTCACTCAAATATCATGACAACGTTCAAACGCTATGTGCGACCCAGTCATGCAGACTTGGAGCGTAGCGTACACAGCATATTCTCCAGTCCACTTAATGAAAAATTGATAATGACGCATTCGTAACACATGAATCAATAGATTAGCTGGTAGATGGCTAAATTTCTTAGAGTTCGATTCTCCGCGCCTCCACCATGACGTTTCAGGCTCCTATCAGTGTTTCC
>NZ_CAMXYY010000041.1 GCF_947253395.1 uncultured Olegusella sp. | reverse complement strand
GCAGGCCAAATAACACAGTGGAAACGGATGATATCCTTACCAACCACGTGATACTGAGCAGGCCAACGGTGCGCAAGATTTGCTGCGGCCGCTTCACCTGGCTGACCATAACCCACTGCCGTCATGTAGTTAAGTAACGCATCAAACCAGACGTACGTCACATGCTTCTCATCAAAGGGAAGTTTGATACCCCAGTCAAAACTCGTGCGACTGACGGAAAGATCTTGCAGGCCACCCTCAACAAAGGTGCGAACTTCCTTCATGCGGAAGGAGGGCATCACAAAGTCAGGATGCTCATCATAAAAAGCAAGCAGACGATCCTGGAAAGCAGAGAGTTTAAAGAACCAGCTCTCCTCTTGCACACGCTGCAGCATACGTCCGCAGTCGGGGCAAAGATGCTGACCTTCGGTGTGGTTTTCCTCGTCGGAGTGGCGCACTTGAGTCTCGGTGAAGTACGTCTCCTCAGGAACGCAGTACCAACCATCATAACTGCCCTTATAGATGTAGCCCGACTCCCGCATACGCTCCCAGAGATACTGCACCGCACGCTCCTGACGGGGCTCAGTAGTACGAATAAAGTCATCATTGGAAATCTCAAGAGTCTTCCAAATATCCGTAAATGCAGGAGCCAGCGAATCACACCACTCTTGAGGAGTCATCTTGTGTTCAGCAGCCGTAGTCTCAACTTTCTCACCATGCTCATCAAGACCCGTGAGGAACTTGACATCATAGCCAGCAGCGCGGCGATAACGAGCCTGCACATCACTCAAGATGGTGCAGTACGCGGTACCAAGATGCGGAGCGGCGTTAACATAATAGATAGGGGTGGTGATATAAAAAGACGGCTTGTTTAGATTGTCTGCCATGAAAAATGTCTCCTGCTAAAAGTCTGCGAATGATGCAACTTATTATTCTAACGCAAGCCCCCTTTGTGCTCCTCAGAGAAATGCGTACAAACAGACCCTAGGCAGTTTAGTTGTCAGAGAGCTCCAAAATGCGAGCGTAGGCATCGGATTTTGGGAGACCATATCGCTTGGCAAGACGCTTAGCAAGGACCGTTTTTGCTTCTCCTGCGGCGAGTCCTGCTTGTGCCGCTTCTTCAAAACTGGCAGCCTGTCCAGCGGTTTGTGAGAGAAGCAGAGCAAGCTGGCGCAATTCGTCTGCACAAGGCGGTGCAATCACAATGACACACTCGCCTTTGAGCACATTGCCTGCATCTTGTCGCTGCACAAGTTCATCTACCAACTCACGTGCTGGCCCACGCAAAACTTCTTCATGCAACTTAGTCAACTCGCGCACCAAAGCTACCAACCGTTGAGGAAAAGCCTGAGCAATCACCGTCAAGGTATCTACCACACGACGTGGAGACTCATAGAGTACCAATGCCCCTGGCACTACCGAAAGTTCGGCCAAGCGCTTGTGCTGAGCGCTTGCTTTCCGCGGCAAAAATCCTTCAAAAAAGAAGTGTTCCATAGGCAGGCCTGATGCCACCAAAGCACAGGTAAGTGCTGAGGGTCCGGGAATAACTTCCACACAAAGATTTTGTTCAAGCGCGGCATCTACCAAACGAACACCAGGATCGGATACTCCAGGCATACCTGCATCCGATACAAAAGCAACACGCTGACCTGCAGCAATACGGGCAAGTGTAGGCTCAATACGACTCGCAAGCACATTGTCATCGGCACGCTCAAGAGGTACATGCAGCCCTAAATGTGACATCAATTTGCCAGTAACACGAGTGTCTTCGCAAAGCACCACATCGGCAGAACCTAAGGTCTGCTTTACGCGTGGTGAAATATCTCCAAGGTTGCCAATAGGTGTACCAACTAAAGAAAGGATACCTTCTCCTTGTGTTGCGGCTGCATGAGAATGTGCAATAGCCATTAGTTGAGCATCCGCCTCTCAAAGGTCGCCAAAGCCACACGCGCATCCCAGCCTATCAGTCTGCTTGTCGTCTTCCAGGTCTGGAAGAACCACGCAGGGCAGTCGCGAAAAGCATTGATTTGTTCGGCAATAAAAACACGCTCAAGTGCAATGCGACCTTCAGGTGTCATTAGAGAATCAGGAAAAGGCAAAGAACCAGACCATTTACCGACCATCACGGGCAGATGACCACGTCCTATAGCTTTAAGCGCTGCGCGAGAGCTGGCCACAAGTTTGCGCACGCCCACAGGACCTGTCACATCTACCTTGTCTTCGTAATGGTAAAGATGAGCATCAAGCCAAACATTTTTGTATTGACGCTGTCCCATAAACGAACGCCAGGAGCGATGTAGGTCTGCATCGGGCAAAACTACAACGGCATCCTCCCCCGCCTCCTTACGAATGAGCTCATATGCATCACGATAATAGGTACGCAAGATGTGCATGGGCACGCCGTCGCTTAAGACCAAGCCACGACGTACTTGAGCGAGAGGCTCATCTGCCACTTCAATACCAACAAACCCATCGCGTAATGCATAGCGGCGAGTCAACGTGGCAATGACTTGCAAAGCACTTTGACGATAGTCAACAAAACGCGCCCGACCGTGTACAAGGCCACCATCATCTGCCTCGCGACCAGGATTGATGCCCAACACAAGCAGCAGTTTGAGCCCAACATCTTCTGCCCATTCAAGCGCATCATCGACCTGCTGGATACATCCCACATAAGGACCAGTCTCGGGACCATCATCACCTAACACATACCAGGGCACGGTCAGACGCACAGCATTAAACCCGCGACCAGCAATCTGTACAAAATCTGCCTGAGAGATAAACGTCGCACGATGATGACGCACTATCTCCTGATAGCGCTTTATACCCACCGCACGAATCAGTGAAGGCTCATCGAGGGCACCAGAGTCCGCAAAAAGACCAGGGGTCACCCATGACTCAAGTGTGAGCCAGCCAGTAAGGTTCACACCATGTAGAGTCCGCCTGTCCATTACTTGCTCCTCTGTTCAAAATTTAGCTCGCACTTGAAGTATACCTACCTCAGTGGACATCAAGGAGACACGTAATGACTGTTTACCCACAAAAAAGGGATACTTTTGGTCACTTTTTTCTAGATATACACAGGTGCAGGCAATAAAGCTAATCTACAAAATAACTTGCACAGTTCAAAGGCGTTTCATATACATCTACTTGGCTTATAGGCAGACCACGTTTGTAAAAAAGCTCAGCAAAATTCTTAGCTAAATTTTCTGCCGTTGTCCTATAGGGCAACAGCTTGAGCTTAAAACCCTCGTCACACAACGCATCAATAGTGGTCTGCTTGAGCGTACCCTCTTCAACCAAAAACATATGGTCAAACGCAGCAACCTCTTCGCGCACAATGCGCTTAAGCTCACCAAAATCAAGTACCATATCGCGCTGTGTTCCCTCAGTGCCAAGCTGGTCTTGCTTGATATACACAACGACACGCCAGCGATGACCATGAAGATTTTCGCATGTGCCGTGATAGTCAGCTAAAAAATGTGCGCTATCAAAGCACGCTTCCGTCTTGAGCCCAAACACCACTATCTCCTAACGAGCCTGCTCAGCCTCAATATAGGCTTTGAGCGATTCTTCCCAATTTGCAGGAACAAAGCCTGTAGCTGAGAGTTTATTCAATGCGAGAGTACTGTAATGGGGACGAGGAGAAATGGGGCTTGGAGCCTCAGCAAAATACTCTGCGGTAGAAACTGGCTTGACCGCATCGCCATTACCCCCAGTCAAATCAAAAATGCGCGCAGCAATATCAGACCAACTGGCACTTGCACCACTACCCGTGAGATTGTAGGTACCAAATTCAGCATGTGGCGCACGGTCATCGAGTGCCGTATCACCTTCACGATATCCCAACAGCCACAAAATGCCTGCAGCCATATCTTTTGTAAAGGTCAGGCGACCAATTTGATCGTTAACTACACTCACCTGCGCAAGCTTGCCTCCTGCCACGCGATGCGAAAGATCCATCATGGTGCGAACAAAATTTTTGCCATCACCAATAACCCAACTTGAGCGCACAACAAAATGACGTTGGAGCTGTGCGACGAGTGCATCTGCTGCGGCCTTGGTTTGTCCATAGACACCTAAGGGAGCAAACTCCTCGCTTTCGTTATGGCTTTCTTGAATACCATCAAAAACATAATCACTGCTCACGTGTACAAGCGTGAGCTGATGTTCGGCAGCCACACGACAAAGTTTGGCGACACCCTCGACATTAATGTTCCAAGCAGCCCTACGACCTTCAGCGGTTTCCGCCTTGTCCACCGCCGTAAAAGCAGCCGCATTAATGATGGTACCAAAGGTGTCCCAAGCAATATGTTCATAGGCTACAGGATCACACATATCAAAACTTTCGATATCGTGAAACTCCCAGCCCTCAAGCCCGCGACGCGCAACTTCTGCTTGGAGTGCACGCCCGAGCTGACCGTTACTACCCACTACAAAAGTTTTACGAGGACCCATGGGCAAGGCATCTGCAAGGAAAGGATGATGCAAATCTGCCTCGGAGCGTATCGATTTCTCCAAAGGGATGGGCCAGCTGATATTGAGCTGTGGATCAGCCAAATTTACAAACGTATAGTTTTTCTTTTGCTCAGCAGACCAATGCGCATTAACAAGGTAGGTGTAGATGGTGCCGTCCTCAAGTGCCTGGTATGCATTGCCCACGCCACGCGGCACATAAATTGCTCGCGTTGGATCGAGCTCACAGCAAAAAACCTGACCGTAGCTCGCGCCAGGACGTAAATCTACCCAAGCACCAAAAATCTTGCCTGCCGCGATAGAAATCAATTTATCCCAGGGCTCAGCATGAATGCCACGGGTAGCACCGCGAGACTCGTTATAAGAAATATTGTTTTGAACAGGACCAAAGTCAGGGAGTCCCAGTTTTAACATCTTGGAACGCTGCCAGTTTTCCTTGAACCAGCCGCGGTTATCGCCGTGCACCGTTAGATCAAAAACAATAACGCCTGGTATGCTTGTCTCGTGTGCCGCAAGCTGCTTTCCAAAATCCACTGGAGCTCCCTCGAATTTTTACTTACTGACCTTGCTTGGCGTATTTTGCCTCAGTCTCGGCTTTTGTGTCCTCCCACCAGCTACGATTATCGCGATACCAAGCGATAGTGGCATCAAGTCCGCTCTCAAAGTCAGTGTGGGATGGGTGCCAACCAAGCTCAGTTTGGAGCTTGCTCGCATCAATGGCATAACGACGGTCATGACCAAGACGGTCACGCACCCAATCAAAGTCATCGACAGCTCGGCCCATATGCTCCAAAATCAAGCGCAAAACATCAATATTGTTGCGCTCGCCATTAGCACCAATGAGATACGTTTCGCCTATACGTCCCTGGGTAAGAATGGTCCAGACCGCACTGCTATGATCATCGGTATGAATCCAGTCACGCACATTTTTGCCATCGCCATAAAGCTTAGGACGAATACCACACAATATGTTGGTAATCTGACGAGGAATAAACTTCTCAATGTGCTGGTAGGGACCATAGTTGTTGGAGCAATTTGAAATGGTGGCACGTACGCCAAAGGTGCGATGCCAAGCACGTACCAGATGGTCGGCGCTCGCTTTGCTCGAAGAATAAGGACTGCTTGGACAATAAGGTGAATCCTCGTGGAACTTGTGGGGGTCATCTAAGGCCAGATCTCCATAAACCTCATCGGTTGAAATCTGGTGATAACGCACATCGTATTTACGTGCTGCTTCTAACAAGGTATAGGTACCCACCACATTGGTTTGGATAAAGGGTGACGGATCCACAATCGAATTGTCGTTGTGACTCTCAGCGGCATAATGTACGACAGCATCACAGCGTGAGACTAGCTGGTCTACCAGCTCAGCATCACAAATATCTCCCTGTACAAAATCCATCTGCTCAGGCGCAATACCATCGAGATTATGAATATTACCTGCATAGGTAAGCTTATCAAGCACCGTCACCTGTGTCTTTGGGTGCTCACGGGTGACATAATGCACAAAATTTGAACCAATAAAACCAGCCGCGCCCGTCACCAAGATGTGTTTGGGAATAAATTTCTCTTCTGCCATGTAGGTTCCTTTCGGCTACCAAAGCGGTGTTGTTTTCTCATTCAAACTGGGCAAGCAAAGCCCACGTGAACTGACTATCCAATCCTATTCAAAGCGGCTATCCTTGCGAATCTTGCCATCAAGCAGATGACGCAGGTGCTCACCATAGGGACTTTTACCGTACGCCTCGGCTGCTTGTCTGAGCGCGTCCTTATCAATCCAGCCATTTTGATACGCAATGTCTTCGGGTACCGAAACCATAATGGACTGTGAACTTTCTATAGTACGAACAAAGTTAGAAGCATCAAAGAGGCTGTCCATGGTGCCTGTATCTAACCATGCATAACCACGACCCAGTGTGACCACATCAAGAGCGCCATCCTGCAAATACATCTCATTGAGGGACGTAATCTCCAACTCACCACGAGCAGAAGGCTTAACCTGACGAGCCAGCTCGGTCACGCGGTTATCGTAAAAATACAGACCGGTTACAGCGTAATTGCTTTTGGGGTTGGCGGGTTTTTCTTCGATAGAAACTGCCTTGCCATCCTCCCCAAATTCCACCACGCCAAAACGCTCGGGATCATCCACGTAATAACCAAAGACCGTCGCTCCCCCCTCACGCTCAGCTGCCTTTACCGCATGACGCAAATGACGAGAAAGACCATTGCCATAAAAAATATTGTCGCCCAAGACAAGCGCACAAGAATCTCCTGCAATAAATTCCTCGCCAATGATGAAAGCTTGAGCGAGGCCATCAGGACTCGGTTGCACAGCATAGCTCAGTGAAATGCCAAACTGGCTACCATCACCCAGCAGTTGCTCAAAACGAGGGGTATCTGTAGGGGTAGAAATCACTAAGATGTCGCGAATGCCAGCCAACATCAACGTAGATAACGGATAGTAAATCATCGGCTTGTCATACACAGGCAAAAGCTGCTTGGACGTGACCATGGTCAAGGGGTAGAGGCGCGTTCCCGAGCCGCCCGCAAGAATAATGCCTTTCACAAACAACCTCCTGTATAGGGCTTTACAGATACATTAAGAGTAACGCAAGCAGAGCCAAAGAGTCGTTTGCTCCTAAACAATCTTGACTATCGGCGCAAATCCCTTAAGTAAGCGTTTGGTAGTGCCAAGGCTTTCGAAATAGACTGTCAAAGTGTCCTTGTCTATTGCACGCACAGTACCCATCTTGAAAGTCTTATGCGACACCCGATCGCCCACCGCAAAGCTTTCATTTGCCTTTGCGACATCGCGACGAATGGGCTGTGCATTGGAGCCCATCTCACGAGAACCACCCGTTGAGCGCGTACGCGAACCAAAGACCTGCCCACCGTAAACCTCGCTACCGCGGCCACTACCATAGGTACCATGCCGATCGCCACGTTTTTCCCAACCGACTCCACGATATCCCGAAGAACCAAGACCTATGGTTTGAACATCATCTTCAGGGATTTCTGCCAAAAAGCGGCTCGGCGCATTTGCCGAGGTAGAGCCAAACATTCTACGTGTTGTTGCATAACTCAGATAGAGTCTACGCTCTGCTCGGGTAATGGCTACATAGGCAAGACGGCGTTCTTCCTCAAAAGAATCTGGCTCGCCTTCCTTTGCACGATGAGGAAAAAGCCCCTCTTCCATACCCGCAACAAATACAACAGGAAATTCCAAGCCTTTTGCAGAATGAATAGTCATGAGCGTTACCGCGCTACTGGACCCAGCCAAACTATCAAGATCCGAGCGCAGAGCTAGCCACTCCATAAAAGCCGGAAGCTTTTTGGCAGCAACGCTCGCCGCATTTTCTGCTGCTGCACGGGGCGCTGTGGAAGCTTCATCCGCTGTGGCAGCTGCAGCAAGTTGGGCTAAGCTTTCAAGCGTTGCTGTGGCATCATCATGCGTTTCATCAAACTCGGCAGCCACACCAAAAAACTCTCGAATGTTATCAATGCGGCCATCAGCTTCAACGGAATGCTCTGCCTCGAGAGCACGTATAAGACCCGTTTTGTCAACAATTGTCTCAACCACATCTGATAAGTCACCCTGCAGATGACGGCCTGCTTCTATAGCTGCGCTAAACTCACCCAAGCCTGCACGTACCTTAGGACTAAAAAGACCTGTTTCTGCCACACAAGCTTGAGCAGCTGCAAAGAAGGTCAAGTCGTGTTCTGTGGCATAGCTGCGAATTTTGCCAATGGAAGTTGTACCAATACCTCGACGGGGCGTGTTGATAACACGTAAGGCTGATATGTCATCGTCAGGATTGACCACAAGCTTGAGATAAGCCATTACATCGCGAATCTCTGCTCGATCAAAGAATCGCGTACCACCCACGATTTTGTAAGGCACCCCCGCACGCAACAGCATATCTTCGAGTACACGCGACTGAGAATTCGTACGATAAAAGACCGCAATGTCATCATAGCTGGTACCATCATCATGATTTTTTTCGATCTCCGAGCCAATCCAACGACCCTCATCGCGTTCATCATCTGCTTGATACAGAAAAATCTTGTCTCCATCGTTGCGATTGGTAAAAAGACGCTTGGCTTTGCGTCGGGAATTGTTACTCACCACAGCATTTGCTGCAGACAAAATATGATGGGTTGAGCGATAGTTCTGCTCGAGCTTGACTACCTGCGCATCGGGATAGTCCTGCTCAAAAGCAAGAATATTTTTTATATCGGCACCACGCCAGCTATAAATTGACTGGTCGTCATCGCCAACCACCATTAAATTGCGATACTTTGCTGCCAACAAATTGGTAATGGAATACTGAACATGGTTGGTATCCTGATACTCATCCACACTAATTTGACGGAAGCGTTCCTGATACTTGTCCAATACGTCGGGATGTTTTGCCAACAGCTCATATGCCTTGATAAGCAAATCATCAAAATCCATAGCGTTTGCTCGTGCCAAACGTAGCTGCAGCTCTCGATATACACGAGCTGCTTTGAGGCTAAGCGGATTATGATCTCCTGTGGCTTCATCTGCCATATCCTCAGCTGTTTTCATTGCATTTTTTGCCTGTGAGATACGCGAACGAATAGCCTGTAGGGGAAATTGCTTGGGGTCAATATCCAACTCATCCATGATGGTCTTGACAAGACGCTTTGAGTCATCGTCATCATAGATAGTGAAATTGGGGCGATAGCCCAGCAACTCACCATCCTCGCGCAGCATACGCACACACATTGCATGGAAGGTACACACCCACATACCACGCGTGCCCCCAGGGAGCAATGCGTCCAGACGCTCGCGCATCTCGGCTGCTGCTTTGTTGGTAAAGGTGATTGCTAACACCTGCCAAGGACGTACTCCTTCATCAGAAATCATGTGCGCAATGCGGTACGTCAACACCCGCGTCTTGCCTGAACCAGCTCCTGCCAAAACCAGCAAGGGACCACGTGTACATAGTGCCGCTTTGCGTTGCGCAGCATTAAGACTATCAATATCAACGGCACTCTCTACGGGAGAAAGAGGCACTTCGTCAGTCGTACCAACTGCTACTCGAGATGGTTTTTTTACAACAGGCGCTGCTGTGCCCTGTCGCTCAGAGAAGCTAGACTGAGACTTCATAAACTCATCGAAAGACAGTGACAAGGGAAACTCCGTTCATCATGTGGGAGCTACTAGTCTACCCCCTGTAGCGGACCTCAAAAGGGCTTTACTCATCTGTCTCTTATTTGTTCATCAATTTTCGACTTGTTTAACTCTGCAACATAAGTCTTAATTAATGTGGGAACATTCAAGTCGTTCAAGCGTACTCTCAACGAGCAGCAAACATGGAGAGCTATATGATAAATTTTGTCACTGAGGAGTCTTTCTGGGAGCTTTTTCCCAAGGCAACTATTGGCGTTTTGACCGTAGATGGCATCAAACCAACCGACCAAATTGATCCTGCGCTGGTCGCCCGCGCCCAGAAGGAGCTCAAACGTGCCAATATTGTTGCGCGCAAATGGGTGCCCAACAACCCCATCAGCAAAAACGAAGTTCCTGCGGTATGGCGCGAGGCATACCGCAAATTTAAGACCAAGCATGGCGCCCGCTGCTCAATCGAAAACCTACTTAAGCGTGTCCTTAAAGACAATCCGGTTGGCTCCATCAACCCCGCAGTTGATATATCCAATGCAATTTCTCTGACCTATGCCTTCCCCATGGGCGTAGAAAATATCGATGCCTTTGTGGGCACCTTCCGTCTCGCGCTAAGCGAAGGTGGAGACGACTATCTGGCTGTTGGTGAGGATACTCCTGATCCCACCCTCGCTGGTGAGCTTGCATACCTAGACGATGCGGGGGCTATTTGTCGCTGCTGGAACTGGCGTGACTGCCAGCGTAGCGCAGCTACAGACAACACTCCTCATTGCGCCTTTATCATGGAGTGTATTGAGCCTCATCGCGTGAATGATCTGCATGCTGCTATCGATCAACTAGAAGTCTTTACCAGCGAAATTCTTGGTGCTCATACCACCAACAAAGATTATCTGACGATTGATCATCGCACGACTCCACTTATCTAAGCGCTGACTTATCCGCCTATAACGCACAGCGCGCCTGGGACAGCACAGGCCCCAGGCGCTTTTTCTTACAAATCCCGCTTTGCGTAAAGTTTCTGCGAGAGTTTGAGCGAGGCGAAGGAGAGCAAACCCACGAGCAGAGCCGCAACAACTAAACTCCATCCCATCCCTAGTTGCGCATACAGCTTTGACAGCGTTTCTGTCGCTCGTAAAAATCCTTGCCTTGGTGCAGGGAAAGTTAACAATAACGGAAGCATCACAGGCAGCGACATAACAGGCCAAGCTCGTTGAGCTCCCCACCAAAACAAAACAGGCATTTGGAGTGAAAGTAACAGAAGCAATATCAAGGCAGCCGCTACAAGTACAGAGCCAACTTCTGTCATAGTGCTTAAGGCATTGCTGTTGAATTGTTGCATTGCGAGTACCACTACACCATTGAGCAGTATACAAACGATAGCTCCCGTAATAGTTGCCGCAAACACAAAAACATAACGTCCTGTTACCACTTGAGCGCGCGTCAGAGGAAGCGCGTCACGAGCCTGCTGCCAACCATTTGCTTCGTCATCTGAAAAAGCACCTCCTGCCAAGATATAAATCACCATAAAGAAAATGGCGAGCGAAATCTGTATCTGCAAATTTGTTATCGTGACGTGAGCAATATCTATGTCGTCTCTGCCAAAGACTGCGCCCGCTCCAACGATAATAATTACCGTCGCAAATAGCAGAAGATACTGCGGAAGTTTGCGCAAAAACTGGCACCAATCTGCATAAAGAACCGCAAGCATTTATCTCAGCTCTCCCTTCGCAACGAGGGTCATCGTCTCATCGATTGTCGCTTTATCAATGGTAAAAGTTGGGAAGCGCTGCTCAAACTGAGCACGGTTGAAAACAAGCACATCCCAGGAGAAGTCACGCTTTACTATACGGATTTGGCCTTCAGGAATATAAGCACTTGCAAGCAGATACTCCAGTTCCTCGCCGCGCAAATGAGCGATACCCATCTCGTCATAAATGCGCCCACAATCACTTGCAAATGCAATTTTTCCCTCTTCAAGCATCACAATATAGTCTGCGATATGCTCAAGGTCGCTGGTAATATGACTAGAAATGAGAATTGATCTCGTGCCATCTTCCATGCTCTCGCGTAAAATATCGAGCAGTTCATCGCGCACAATAGGATCAAGACCTGCTGTCGGTTCGTCCATTACAAGCAAATCTGCACCGCAGGCAAGCACGCAAGCAAGCTGTAATTTCATACCCATACCGCGAGAAAGCTCTCCAACCTTTTTGCGGGCAGCATATGAACGATGGGGCTTTGGATTTGCTTGTAGCAAGCCCATACGCTCAAGCAGATGTTGGAGCAACGGATAGTCAAGCTTTGGATATGCCAAGCTATACATTGTTGCAACCTGCGCCACACTCATTCGCAACGGATATGCACAGACCGAACTCACATAACCTATACGAGCTTTAAGAGCGGTGAGTTCCGCACCGGAAAGAGCATCTCGTTTTTTGCCAAAGAGCTCGACCGAACCAGCATCAGCATGCACACAACCGAGTGCAACTTTCATAAGTGTAGATTTACCTGCGCCATTACGGCCCACCAAACCCACAATCGACCCTCGAGGCACATCAAGAGATACTGACTGAAGGGCAAAGTCACCATAACGTTTGTCAATCTCGCACAATCTCAAATCGCAAATCTCCCCTGACAAGTCAAGACTACCAAGGGGAAGCTTGTTATCCCTATCAAAAGCCGTATACGCAAAATGCGCAGCACTCTGAGCGTCTGTACCCACATATGCTTTCATACTCAGTGTTCCTCCTCGAGAATCAAGTCAAGCATTTCGTGCAGTTGTTGAGAATCAATCGCAGCAGTTCGTGCCACAGCGACCGCTTGCGCAAGCGCTGCTTCCACCCGTCTGAGTTGCTCTTCTCGCAAAAGTCCTGGATCGACACCCGCCACAAAGCAACCTTTGCCAGGGACCGTTTCCAAAATGCCTTGCGCCTCAAGCTCTGCATAGGCACGTTTGGTGGTAATCGCACTAATGCGTAGACTCGTCGCAAGACTTCGAATGGATGGAAGCTGTTCACCAGCGCTAAGCTCGCCTGCAAGAACAGCCGCTCTCAACTGATCTGCAATCTGCTCATAGATGGGCTTGCCCGAGGAGTTGGAAATGACAATTTCCACGCTCGTTTCCCTTTCCCTTTGTTCTGTTCATTGTGTACATACTGTATATATCATATATATACAGTATGTCAAGAAAAATCCGCTTAGGACTCTCCCTAAGCGGATGAATAACAGCTAATGTAAGGCGAATTAGGCGGAAGCGAGGGCGTCGGCCAAAGCCTCAATCTCGGCGAGATTTGCTTCCTTAACACTAGAACGCAGGTGCACCACAGGCTCGAGAATAGTCATATTGGGCATAGCCTCAACTTGTGTTTGGATGAGCTTACCCGCCGTAGGAGCCCAGCTGCCGTTTTCCATGATGCCAACAACGCGATTCTTAAGGGCATGAGCTGCGATATCGTCCAGCAAAGTACGCATGCTATCAAAGATGCCCAAATTATAGGTGGCGCAAGCAAAGACAAGTTTGGAGTATTGGAAGGCAACAGAAACAAGCTCAGAGGTCATAGTCTTGGAGCTATCGTAAACGCGTACATCGCGCATGCCGCGCTCAGCCAGCTTGCCCGCAAGAATATCAGCCGCAACAGCTGTATCGCCATAAATTGAGCCATAAAAGATTGCGACAGAATCAATTTCGGGTTCGTAGCTTGCCCACTTGGCGTACTTATCTAGGATGAGATTAAAGTCCTTGCGCCAGATATGGCCATGCAACGGACAAATCATACGGATATCCAACTTGGCAGCTTTTTTGAGCAGCATATTGGTTTGCACACCATACTTACCTACGATATTAACGTAGTAGCGACGAGCCTCATCCAGCCAGTCATGCTCCCAATCAACCTCGTCAGCAAAGATGTTGCCACCCAGCGCGCCAAACTCACCAAAGGCATCGGCGGAATACAAAACACCTGTCAGCTGATCGTAGGAAACCATAACCTCAGGCCAGTGAACCATGGGAGCCAAGAAGAACTGCAGGGTATGACGACCCAGCTCAAGCGTAT
>NZ_CAMXYY010000040.1 GCF_947253395.1 uncultured Olegusella sp. | reverse complement strand
GTTGATGGTACTCAGGGTGAGGTTTTCTTAAATCCTAGCAATGAAGAGCTCGATAGCTATAAGTTTAAGGCTGAGCTGCTTGCCGCTGACAAAAAGAGGCTCGAGGTATATCGTGGCAAGCCAACCAATACCGCTGATGGTATGAGCAAACTGCTTGTTGCTAATATTGGCAATCCCGATGATGCGACCGCCGCTATTGAGCATGACGCTGAGGGCGTGGGTCTTTTCCGTTCTGAGTTCCTCTTTATGGATGCTTCTGAGCTACCTACCGAGGATGAGCAATTCTCTGCTTACCAAAAAGTCGCTTTGCGTATGAAGGACCAGCCTGTCATTATTCGTACGCTTGATGTGGGCGGTGACAAAGAGATCCCCTACCTTGACCTTGTCAAAGAAGAAAACCCCTTCATGGGATTCCGTGCCGTTCGCTACTGCCTTGCCAATCCTGAGGAGTACAAGGTACAGCTTCGCGCTCTGCTGCGTGCCTCCGCCTTTGGTGATGTCAAGATTATGGTGCCTCTGGTAACTGACCTCATCGAGATTCGCAAGGTCAAGAAACTTGTTGAGGAGTGCAAGCAGGAGCTCGATGAGCGTGGCATTGCTTATAACCCCAATATTGAGGTTGGTACCATGATTGAGACGCCCTCCGCGTCTTTGATTGCAGATTTACTTGCCGCTGAATGTGATTTCTTCTCGATTGGTACTAATGACCTTATCGGTTATACGATGTGTGCTGACCGTGGCAATGATCGCATTGGGTATCTCTATGAGGTTTACCAACCGTCTGTACTGCGCTCGCTTAAGCGCATTATTGAGGAAGGCAACAAGGCTGGTATCTTGGTTGGCATGTGCGGCGAAGCGGCAGCCGATCCTTTGATTATTCCTGTGCTGATTTCCTTTGGCCTCGGTGAGTTCTCCGTATCTTCGCCGTCCATTCTGCGTACGCGCTACATTATTTCGCAGTGGACCAAGGAAGAGGCAGATGCTTTGACCGAAAAGGTTATGAAGCTCGAGACCGCCGCTGAGGTCAAGGCTGCTTTGCAGGCTGCTGCCAAGAAGTAAAGCTTGCTAAAGGGTAGATAGCTCAGAGCTCGTAATACACGTTAAGAGCATTGGTGTAGCCCCAAAATCTGATGTAGCTCAGGTTTTGGGGCTCGTATTTGCTCATTGGAAGCTCTTCGTTACCACGTTTGAGTAACTACCTACCAATCTATTGCAGGTAGCCTTAGACGACTGCCACCTGCAGTCCGCTTCCTTACAGTACCGAAATGACACCCGTTGCAATAAGATATACCGATGCCACCATTGTGATGATAATAATTGCTGCAATGACTTTATCCACTATAGTTGGCAAAATCTTTTTGCCTTGGGTTACTTCGCCCCAAGCATAAAGAATAATGCCTGGGCTAAACAATATGGTTGTAATCATAATGCCAGTTAACCCACAGGACCATACTAGAAAGATAGTATATGCTACACCTAACGAGCCAAAAAAACGTGCCTTGTTGATATTACCCGCACCATCGGCGCCCATGAACTTGTTCTGCCAAGCGATTTTGGCAAAGTACAATACCGATGCAACATAGGGTACTAAAATTGTACATACGGCACAGTTGTACATAAACTGATAGGTGCTTGTTGCAAATACTGCCAGAATCAGAAATAGTTGTGTAATTGCAGATGACACAATGAGTGTCACGATGGGAGACCCTGCTTTGTTTGAGTACGCAAACATCTTGGGGAAAGTACCCATTTTTGCTGCTTCATGCGGAGTTTCGGCATTGATGATGACATAACCTAACATAGCACCTAACAGCGACAGTACTACGCCGAGATTGACAATGGCAGCACCAACAGGTCCGATGGCAGCTTCGAGTACACCAGCCATCGAAGGTGTTGCGAGCTGTGCCATCTGCTCGCGAGGTACTACACCCATACTGAGGACTGATATCAGCATATACAGTACAAAAATGGCAATAAATCCAATAATAGTTGAACGTCCCACATCTTTCGCGAGACGAGCGCGTCCTGAAATTACCACGGATGCTTCGATGCCGGTAAAGACCCAAACAAGTGCAACCATAGTGGATACGACCTGTTCAAAAAAGCCCGGACCACCTGGTTCACCCATAAAGTTGGCCATAAAAATAGAAGGATTAAATTTACCCAACAGCAAAATCGAGACGATAAAGAGACCAAGAGGAATAATCTTTGCAATGGTTACAAAAATATTGAGTTTAGCTGCCTCTTTGACACCTTTTGCTGACAACCAGACCAAAAACCATAGATATGCTGAGGCACAAATACATGAGAGAAGATTGTTCCCACCTTCGAAAGGTTTAAAGAAATATCCAAGTGCTGAGAAGAGCAAAAGAGCAAATGAGACGTTAGATAGGCATCCTGAAATCCAGTAGCCATATGCTGAAATAAAGCCAACAAAATCACCAAATCCTGCGGCAGCATAGGCGTAAATACCGCCAGTTAGGTCAGGCCGCGCACGTGATAAACCAAAAAAGCACATAGCAAGCGACAGTACGCCTACAAAGCAAATGCCCCAGCTAATCAGTACAGCTCCTGTATTGGCACCGCCTGCGGCAAGGTCACCTGCTAGCGAGAAAATACCACCGCAAATGCTTGCCGTGATAACCATCATTGACAGACGTAGTAAACCCATACCATTGGGATCAATGATTTTGTTACCTTGTTTGTCTATAAGTAATTTTGTGGGACTACTTGTCGTTACATTAGATGTTTGCATCGTAGCAGCCTCTCTCCGAAGTAAAAGGTTGCGTAGATCGTTTTACCGTCCTACGCAACCTTTTGGGGATGATGAAAAAAGCTCTAGAAGCGTAAGCCTAGGCAGGATAGACCGCCATCGAGTTTGCGATATTCAGATGTATCTACCACGATAGTTTTATAACCAGCATCTTGTACGGCTTTGAGTACAGTGGGATAACCCTCAGCGACAATGACTGTGTCATTCATCCAAATGCAGTTGGCGCCGTAGGCCTCTTCTTCAGGAACAATAATTTTGTTGTAGTTTGCAAACTCAGCTTTTTCGATAAATTCACCAGAAACAAGCATATTGTTGTTCTCGATATAGTTGACGCCTGTCTTTAGATGCAACACCTTTTCCAAAGGTACTTCAACACACTTTAGACCCCACTCTTGTAGTATGGCGGCAAATTGGCGGATACCTTCTTCGTTGGTACGCTTTGATTTACCAACATAGAATGTGTTGCCTACCATCATGACGTCACCACCCTCAAGAGTGCCCGGTGAGGTAATGTGACGAATTTTGTCATAATCAAAAAAACGATGCAGCACAGGTTCAAGCAACGCTGCCTCACCACGTCGAGACTCAGCTCCTGGGTTGTCTACAATAACACCGCAAGATGTAATTACGCAGGTATCCTCAACGAAGCAGCTGTCAGGGTACTCTTCAGATGCAGGGAGTACGGTAACATCTACGCCACAACGCGTAAGAGCATCAATGTAATCATTGTGCTCTTCAATAGCTCGATTGTAGTTGGGCTTTCCAAGCTCAGGGGCAGAGGTAATGCCGTCAATCAATGAGTGACTTGGACGACGGACGATGCAGTGAGTGAATCTAGCCATGGCCAAACTCCTTTCAAAAAAACTAACTTTGCGTTCCGTAAGTCCAAAATATCTTTAAGAGTTGTATACCGTGTACAATCTATACTCAAAGGTATTATTTTTTCAGTAAGCGGTAGATAACATGCTATTTATCTTTATTATTTTGTTTATATAGGCAATAATGTCGATTGTATACAATCGTAATACAAAAACAACAGCTTATAGGTGTGTGACAGCATGAGTAAAGAAAAATATTTTTCTCTCAAAGATCATGTGTATATGCATATTGCCAATCTCATTAATGAAGGAATGTTGGGGGAGTTTGAACATATTAGTGAACAAAGCATTGCTGATGCGCTGTCAGTGAGTCGCACTCCTGTAAGAGAAGCGCTGATGCAGCTTGCAGATGAAGGATACTTGGAGCGTTTGCCGCGAAAAGGTTTTACGGTACGTGGTTTTGATGAGTCAGCTGCGCGTGAAGTGTTTGAAATTTTGGGACCACTTGACGGGAGAGCGGCTCTTTTGGCAGTAGAACGTATGAGCGACAATAATATTGCGCAACTGGGATTTTTGTGTAACAGTATGCAGCTGGCTATCAATAGCGGATTATTTGATCGCTATGATGATTTGCAACGCGAGTTTCATCAAACTTACGTGCGAAAGTGTGGAAATAGTCGACTTGCAGACTATATTGATAATCTTAATCGCTTTTTTATGAAACGCGCCTATTTGCAAGAAAAGCCTGAGGTACTGGAAGCAAATGCGCGCAAAGCTAATAAAGAACACGCACATATTTTGGCACTTTTCAAAAAACGGGATGGCATTGGGTTGCAATCTTATATACGGGATGTTCACTGGTCATTGGATAATGCTAAATATCTATCTTGGTAGGGAGGAGCAGTGCTACCTGTGCGGTCTATAGGGCGGATAGTTTCAATGAATCGGTAGCATTTCTCGGAGCGATAACTTTCAAAACAGCAGGGGCTACATCGATGCTGTGCTGTTTTTGCTGGGGTATTTTTTCTCCATCGATTTGTCCTGGAGGAATTTCTTCAGGAAAGTGTATGTCCAAATGGGTCAATTGATCAAAAGCTAAATGCCGAGACCGTGTGTGCTTTCCGAGACGAGCCAAAGCAAAGAGCCGCAGCGTGTTGGGCACCATTGGCAAGCTGCAGTTATAACAAAGGTCAAGCAAACCATCAGATATATCTGCCTTGGGTGTAACTTGGAAGCCACCACCATAGCTGACGCCCTGTTGCACCGCAAAAATAATTTCGCGACCTGAGATTTCTTTTTTAATACCAGAGGCATCGTAGTAGCTTGCGCTAAAAGCCCAGCCACGATGAGCTTTGCTCATAATTTTGAGACCAGAAGTAGCAAAAAGTACAGCGCCTTGTTGGTGGGTATTTGCCGCGCGACGATCGGTGGTATCAAGAGCAATAGCTGCATCAAGTCCAAAAGAGAGCGTTTCTATGTAGTACTTTTCTTGTGGAGTGTCCTTATCTAAAACACCTAGATCAAGCTGTTTTGTCGTACCCGTCATAATTTCAGTAAGTGCAGCTTTGGGGTCGTTAATGGCAGATCCAAGGGTGCGCGCAAAGTCGTTTCCCGAACCCATGGCTATAACAGCAAGGATAGGGCAGCAAACTGCAGGTATTTGCATGAGACCATTTACTACTTCGTTGATAAGTCCGTCTCCACCAAGGGCAATGACAGTATCTGCCTCAGTCGCTTGGGCAGCTATATCTTGTGCATGACCGCGTGCGTGAGTAAGCTGCATTTGGAACGTATCTGTTGCGGAGCTATGCGCTTTGAAGTATCGGTGGACAAACTCAGCCGCATGAGCTCCCTTGCCACTGCGAGCAGCAGGGTTGGCAATAACGATAGTGTGTCCCAGTTGTCGGCTCATGGGTAAAAACCTTTCAAGCTCGGCCTCATTAAAATTCTGCTTGTATAAAGTATAGGTCTGGCCTGAAAAAACAGCGCCAGACAAAAATGTGGGCAGAGAGAAAAAATATGTGTCGGAATGTGGCATATAACGACAGGTACAGCATAAAAAAAGTCAGCGCCTCAGTGACGCTGACTTCGGTATTTGTATGGAGCGGCGGACGGGACTCGAACCCGCAACAATCAGCTTGGAAGGCTGACGCTCTACCAATTGAACTACCGCCGCACATGGTGTGCTTAGACAGAATAGCCCAAGTCCTCACAACACGCCACATAATTCTTGCCTTTGCTGAGTAATTCTCACAAGAATTGAAATATTTTTGTAGTATAGGTTTGTGAGAGCAGGGCAAACAAAGTAAAAAATTATTGCTAAGTCGTTCTATCCGTTGCGATAAAGGCACAGCTCATCTATAATTGCCCTCCGTCATCGGGGCGTAGCGCAGCCTGGTAGCGCGCCTGCTTTGGGAGCAGGATGTCGTGGGTTCGAATCCCGCCGCCCCGACCATACTTTTATTTGCCACTTAACGAAGCTTTTCATTTGTTTGCCGCTTTGTGAACTGCTCATTTATTTGCCAGTTGGCGAACTGTTTCATAATAGATAAATTTGTTACCTGATTTAGTAGGCAAAGAAAAACCTGTCTACTCTAGACTGGGCGTGAATGAGTACGCCAGAGGGGCGCTGTCTTGGGATGGTGCCCGCACCGGGGCGACAGGTGTCGTGCCCGCACTACCATGAGAGGGGAAGCATGTCCGCACAAAACTATTCCGAACGCGTTATCGCTGAGCTATCTGAGCGTTACGCTGATCAGCCCGAATTTATTCAGGCTGCAACTGAGGTATTAACAACCCTTCAGCCCGCCCTTGATACTCATCCCGAGTACGAGCAAGCCGCTTTGCTTGAGCGTCTTGTAGAGCCAGAGCGCATAATTATGTTTCGTGTACCTTGGGTTGATGATGAGGGTAAGGTTCAGGTTAATCGCGGATATCGCATTCAGTTTAATTCAGCCATTGGGCCTTACAAGGGCGGTCTGCGCTTGCATCCTAGTGTGAATCTTTCCATCCTCAAATTCCTCGGTTTTGAGCAGATATTCAAAAATAGTCTCACAACGCTTCCCATGGGTGGTGCCAAGGGTGGTTGTGACTTTGATCCCAAGGGTAAGTCTGATCGTGAGGTTATGGCATTTTGTCAGTCCTTTATGACCGAGCTTTTCCGTCACATTGGTCCTAATACCGATGTCCCTGCAGGTGATATTGGCACGGGTGCTCGTGAGATTGGATATATGTTTGGCCAGTATAAGCGCCTGCGCAATGAATGGTCTGGCGTACTTACCGGCAAGGGTCTGAGCTATGGTGGTTCTCTTGCGCGAACGCAAGCAACGGGCTATGGTGCGGTTTATTTCCTATCTCATATGGTAGCCGAAAAAGAGGGTGCTCCCACCGTTGCAGCAGCTCCTCTTGCCGATAAGACCATCTGTGTTTCTGGCGCGGGTAATGTTGCAATCTATGCAGTTCAAAAAGCAGAGCAGCTCGGCGCAAAAGTTGTTACCGTGTCTGATTCGTCAGGCTATGTCTATGATCCCGATGGCATTGATGTAGCCACATTGCAGACGGTAAAAGAAGTGCATCGTGCGCGTCTAACCGAGTATGCTGCTGCTCGTCCTAATGCTGTTTACCATGCAGGCGAGCGTCCTTGGGGCGAGACCTGTGATATTGCTATGCCTTGTGCTACACAAAACGAGCTTGATCTTGACAATGCCAAGGAGCTTGTTGCTCATGGCGTTAGGTATGTAGTCGAGGGCGCCAACATGCCAACCACCCTTGAAGCAACTCAGTATTTGCTGCAAAACGATGTCTTCTTTGCGCCTGGCAAGGCTGCAAATGCTGGTGGTGTTGCGACTTCTGGTCTTGAGATGAGCCAAAACGCAGAACATCTCTCTTGGACCTTTGATGAGGTTGACGAAAAACTCAAAGGCATCATGGAGTCTATCTATACTGCTGCGAGTAACGCCGCAAAGCAGTACGGTCATGAGGGCGATTTGGTCTTTGGTGCCAACATTGCTGGTTTCCTCAAAGTAGCAGAGGCTATGATGGCTCAGGGCGTTTGCTAAGGCGTCTGTACAAGAGAATCTGTGCGTGATGGTTTTACAGCGTCTGCCGGTCTCATGCTCGGCAGGCGCTGTTTTTTGTCTAGAATTTCTGCTTCAAAGCAGAGATAATCCGCATGCATTTCTTCCGTCAACGGTAGTCATGTAGTTGCTGCGTGGTCAGTTTGAGTTTTCCTACCCAGCGGAGGGTTATTTTGCTAATATCTTCTCCTGTGTGTTTATATGCGGGCGTGGCGGAATTGGCAGACGCGCTGGATTTAGGTTCCAGTGGGGCAACCCGTGAAGGTTCAAATCCTTTCGCCCGCACCATTCGCACAAGAGGTAAAGCCAAATTAACGTTTGCAGATGATTTGGCATGAGACACTGGAGGAACGTTGAAGATTTCCGTCACTTCTGAGAGGACCGACGACGGCAAGGTCGCGGCCAAGGTTACTGTCCCTGCTGCTGAGGTCGATGCTACGGTCAAGAAGACCTATCGTGACATTGCTCAGCGCTATAACTTCCAGGGCTTCCGTCGTGGTCGTGCACCACGTCCTGTTATTGATGGCATTTTGGGTAGGGACGCAGTTCTCGCACAGGCTACTGACGAGCTACTCCAAGAGGTTCAACCTCAGATGATTGAGGAGCTCGACCTTGTTCCCGTTGAGCGTCCTGACTGGGGTGAGTCTGATCCTGTCGTTGAGCACGAGGACTTTGTTATCGATTGCACGGTTGTTGTGCCTCCCGTTGCTGGTCTTAAGAGCTATGATGCTCCCGCTATCAATATGCCTCCTGCAGAGGTAACCGAGGCGGAGATTGACCACCAGATTGAGCAGTTGCTCACGTATCGCACCACCTTTGAGCCCAATAAGCGTGCCAAGAAAGTCAAGGACAAGGACATGATTACGGTCACTGCCGTTGACAAGAAGGGTGAGTCTGGTATTGCTGGTGAGGATCGTACCGTCGCCCTTGGCAATCCTAACCTTGCCGATGAGCTCGTCTCTGAAATTGTTGGCATGAAGGTTGGTGAGACCAAGACCATCTCTTGGACTCACAGCCATGATGACCATACCCATGAGTTTGAGGTTGAGGTGACTATCAATACCATCCAGAAGGCAGTTACTCCCAAGCTTACCGATGAGTTTGCTAAGACTGGCTTTGGTTTTGATACTGTCGCTGAGCTCCGTGACGCTGTCAAGGAAGAAGTTGCAGCAGACAAGAAGGAGGGCCTGCCAGGTCTTAAGGAAGATCGCGTTGTGGCTGCTATTGGCGAACAGCTCGATCTCGAGGAGGTTCCCGAGGCCTATCAAAATCAAGTATTCAACGAGCTTGCTCAGGAATTCTTGGGTCAACTTTCTCGTCGTGGTATGAATCTTGATATGTATCTCAGCATGCAGGGCATCAAGAGCGATGAGTTCTTGGCTGACCTGCACGATCAGGCCGAAGAGCGTGCGCGCCAGTCTCTGGCCCTTGACGCTCTAGCAAGCGAGCTCAAGCTTGACTGTAGCGATGAGGATATCCGTGGTGAGTTTGAGAAGGCCAACGTCAAAGATGTTGATTCCTCCATCAAGGAGTTCCTCTCTGATGGTCGTATGCCTGCGGTGCGTCAGTCCATCCGTCGCACCAAGGCCGTTAACTGGCTTGTTGAGAATGCACAGGTTACTGAGGTTGACGAGGTTGCCGAGGCTCGCGCCAAGGATGAGAGCAACAAGGACGAGGCCAGCGAGGACGCTGAGTAGTTTTTGGTCGCAAGTTTTTGATGGTCAAGTGCCCTGGCAGAAAAACTGCTGGGGCACTTTTATCCAAAAATGTCTCAGAGAGCTACGAGTGGGGTACCATCGTTAGGTAAAGCATTTCGTAGGCGAAAGGATGCACTTATGCACAACCCAACAAATATTCCTTTGATTCCCTATGTGGTTGAGCAGACCCCTCGTGGGGAGCGTAGCTACGACATCTATTCAAGACTACTCAACGACCGCATTGTCTTTCTTGGTGAGGAGATTACACGCGAATCTGCAAATCTTGTTATCGCGCAGCTCTTGCACCTAGAAAGCCAAGACCCCGACAAAGACATTAGTCTGTATATCGACTCTCCTGGTGGCGAGGTCTATGCTGGTTTGGGCATTCTCGATACGATGAATTTTATTAAGCCTGACATTTCGACCATCTGTGTTGGAATGGCAGCCTCGATGGCGTCTGTCCTGCTTGCTGCTGGCACCAAAGGCAAGCGTATGGCACTTCCTAATTCGATGGTGTTGATTCATCAGCCCATCTCTGGAGCTCAAGGACAACAGACCGATATTCAGATTGTGGCTAATGAGACCAAGTGGATTCGCGAGCACCTCAATGAATTGCTCGCAAACTATACTGGTCAGCCAGTCGAAAAAATTAATATTGACACCGAGCGCGATAATTATATGCGTGCCCAACAAGCGATGGAGTATGGCCTCGTAGACCGTGTCATTACGTCACGCACCGAGCAGTAAGATTTTGAGTAGGAGGGCACATGCCTTCGTTTGGTAAGAACGGAACAGGGATGTTTGACGAGCTACATTGCTCGTTTTGTGGCAAGACTCGTACTCAGGTGCGCAAGTTAATTCAAGGACCTGATGGGGTATTCATCTGCGATGAATGTGTTGCTGCTTGTCAGGATATTATCTTAGGTTCTGATGCTGAGGATGCTCGTGTACGGGCCCAAGAACTGACACATATCAGCAATGATGCAGCTGCTGGTTTTGAGCTTGCGCCTGAGGAAGGCTTTGAGCCTAACACTGAGATGCCTCTCAAACATCTTCCAACGCCACATGAGATTTATGACGAACTTTCAAATTACGTCATGGGCCAAGAAGAAGCCAAGCGTGCAATGAGTGTGGCTGTCTACAATCATTATCGCCGCATTGCTGCAGGCGCTGATGAGGTTGCTGAAGATAGCGAAGACGTTGAGATTGCAAAGTCCAACATCTTGTTACTTGGCCCTACCGGTACAGGTAAAACATTACTCGCTCAGACGTTGGCACGCTTTCTTGAGGTACCCTTTGCCATTGCTGATGCAACCACTTTGACCGAGGCGGGATATGTGGGTGAGGATGTCGAAAATATCCTGCTCAAGCTCATAACGGCTGCAGATGGCGATGTTGAACGTGCTCAGATGGGCATTGTTTACATCGATGAGATCGACAAAATTGCGCGCAAAGCTGAGAATCTCTCGATTACGCGCGATGTGTCGGGTGAGGGCGTCCAGCAGGCATTGCTCAAGATTCTTGAGGGAACCGAAGCCGCAGTACCCCCTACAGGTGGTCGCAAGCATCCTCAGCAAGAGCTTATTCGCATCGACACCACCAATATTTTGTTTATCTGCGGTGGCGCCTTTGTGGGCTTGGACAAGATTGTTGCCGATCGTATTGGCAAGAAGGGCATTGGCTTTAATGCTGAACTTTCACGTAAGGTCGAGGATGACCAAGACGAACTGATGAGCAATGTCATGCCTCAAGACCTGCATAAATTTGGCATGATCCCTGAGTTCATCGGGCGTATCCCGGTGATTTGCTCCACGCGTGAACTGACAGCAGATGATTTGGTTGAGATTTTAACCAAGCCGCGCAATGCTATTGTCAAGCAGTATAAGCGTATGTTTGATCTTGAAGGCGTTGATTTGAACTTTACTGAGGACTCTTTGCACGAGATTGCTGACCAAGCTATTGCCCGCGGTACGGGTGCTCGTGGCTTGCGGTCCATCTGTGAAGCAACACTGCAGAACACGATGTTTGACTTGCCAAGCGACCTTGATATTACCGAGGTTATTGTGACGCCTGAATCGGTGGGTGGCGCGCAGTCTCCCCAGATTGTACGTTCTGGTAAAGGCGCCAACCGTTCGAACTTGTAAGTTTTATTCCGCCAAGGCGAGGCACGCTCAAGACATGAGTGCCCACCACGTCGTGGCAGGAGAGGGAGGATTGTTATGGAAGAAATGCCCAAGACCTACGACCCTGCTACCAACGAACCTGAGCAGATTAAGCGATGGGTTCAGGCGAGCTGCTATCAGCGTTCTTGCGGTGTAGGGGACTGTACGGTTACCATTCCACCTCCCAACGTTACTGGTATTTTGCATATGGGTCATGCGATGGATGACAGTATCCAAGATACCTTTGTGCGCTATAACCGTATGCGCGGGCGCTCTACTCGCTGGATTTTGGGTACAGACCATGCAGGCATTGCCACTCAGACCAAGGTCGATAAAAAGCTCAAGGCAGAAGGTAAGTCTCGTCTTGAAATGGGTCGTGAAAAGTTCTTAGATGTCTGTTGGGACTGGACTCATGAGTACGGTGGCACGATTGTCAATCAGATTAAGCGCATGGGTTGTTCCATCGATTTTGATGATGAGCAATTTACGATGAGTCCTGAGTTTTCACGTGCGGTTCGCAAGGTCTTTGTCGACTGGTACCATGACGGTCTCATTTATCGAGGTAAGCGTATTGTGAACTGGTGTCCTCACTGCTGTACCGCTATTTCTGATGATGAGGCCGAATATCATGATGAAAAAAGTCATCTTTGGTATTTGCGTTACCCCTTGGTAGAGCCTGTAGGTGATGCAACGTATATCACTGTGGCAACCACGCGTCCCGAGACCATGCTTGGCGATACGGGCGTTGCGGTTAGTCCTCAAGATCCAGAAAAAGCTGACTTTGTGGGCAAGAAGGTTTTGCTTCCCATCGTCAATCGTGAGATTGAAATTTTTTCTGATTGGCATGTCCAGCCAGGTTTTGGTACGGGTTTTGTCAAGGTAACTCCTGCTCATGACCCCAATGACTATGCTATGGGCCAAACTCACCATCTTGAGCAAATTAATATTTTTGACGAAACTGCGCACGTAATTGAGGGCTATGGCGCCTATTCAGGCATGGATCGCAATGAAGCTCGAGAGGCTATCGTTGCTTGGTTTGACAAACATGGCCTACTTGATCATATCGAAGATATTGAGCACTCAGTCATGCACTGCTATCGCTGTGATACTGCGCTGGAGCCATGGCTGTCCGAGCAGTGGTTTGTTGCTGTTGACAAGCTTAAGGCGCGTGCGACTCAGGTGGTAAAGGATGGTGAGGTGACGTTCCATCCTGCGCGCTGGACCCAGACATATCTCAATTGGATGGAAAACCTCAAGGACTGGTGTATTAGCCGTCAGCTCTGGTGGGGCCATCGTATTCCGGTGTTTTACTGTGAGGAGTGCGGTTGGGAAGATGCTCTGCTTGAAGATACTGATGTCTGCCCACATTGTGGAAATCATCATATTCATCAAGACGAGGATGTACTTGACACCTGGTTTTCCAGCCAGCTATGGACGTTTGCTACGCAAGGCTGGCCCGACCATCCCGAACGCATGGAAGGCCATCACCCCACCAAAGTGCTCGTGACTGCTCGCGACATTATCGCATTGTGGGTTGCGCGTATGATCATGAGTTCTTTGTACTTTACCGATGAGGTACCCTTCCACGATGTGTATATTTACGCGACTATCTTGGCTAAGGACGGTAGCCGCATGTCCAAGTCCAAAGGCAACGGTGTTGACCCCATGGATTTGATGGAAAAGTACGGTGCAGATGCCATGCGTCACAATCTGCTCACGTTGATTACCAACAATCAAGATGTTAAGTTTGACGCTGATATCGACAAAAAGACACGCGAACTCATTAAATCAGATCGTACTGATGCAGCGCGTTCCTTTGTTACCAAGATTTGGAATGCCAGTCGTTTTGTACAGATGAACCTTGAGGGCTATCAGCCAGGAGCTCCTGTTGCCAAAACGTCCGAGGATGCGTGGATGCTTTCTCGTCTTGCCCGTGCGGTTGCTACGGCTACGCGCCAGTTAGAAACATATGAGTTTGGTGATTATGCGCGCGACTTGCAATCCTTCTTCTGGAATGAGGTTTGCGACTGGTATATCGAGCTCTGTAAAGGTCGCCTGCTTGAGGGCACCCCTGAAGAAAAGCTGCAAGTACAGCGCAATTTGGTCTATGTGCTTGATGTGAGTTTGCGTTTGTTGCATCCCGTCATGCCTTTTGTCACCGAAAAGATTTGGGATGCGTTGCCTGCAAGCAAGCTGGATTGCGATGAAAATGGCACGTATGTCAGCCACGACGGTCGTTTCCTTATGATGGCCGCCTGGCCTGAGGAGGCAGACTTTGTCTCCTATGTAAATGAGCGTGCGGAGCACGACTTTGAGTTGGCAAAAGCGCTGGTGGGTGCTGTGCGTTCCACGCGTGCACGTTATCGCCTCTCCCCACGCACCGAGCTTGATGTGGCAGTACGTACTATGGGCAATGATGCCGAGGTTATCGAGGCTCAACGCAGCTTTATTTGTAATGTGGGCCGCATCGACCAGATGGTAGTTGGTGCGCGCATTGACAAGCCTCAGGGCGCTATTTCTGTTGCTCTCGGTGATATGGAAGTATTTGTGGCACTCGGCGGTCTCATTGATTTTGAAGCAGAGAAAAAGCGCCTGGGCAAGCAGCTTGAGGCAGCTCGAAAAGAGCTTGCTGGTACCGAGCGTACGCTTGCCAATGAAAGCTTTGTTGCCAAGGCAGCTGCGGCTGTTATCGAGAAGAAGCGCGCGCGTGCTGATGAGCTGAGCGCAACTATCTCGCAGCTTGAAAATCAAATTGCTGACTTTAGCTAAGTAAAACATAGCGCGACAACTTGCAAATTTTTGTAAGCTGCCGCGCTATGGCTCTGTTTAAAGCAAGGTTATGCTAAAAGCGCGCTCAACAGTCTTGCCAGGCTCTGCTATGAGACTGCCTTGCTTGTGTTCAAGTATGTCATCTTCGTCGGTACGCGTTGCAGTACCTGTCCATGGCTCGAGGGCGACAAAGGGTGCATCACCTGTCTCGCAACCAGGAGACCAGATACCCAAATAAGGAAATCCTTCAAAATCCAAACGCAGCACAGGCTTATCCTGTCTCTTATACACATCTCCGAGCCCACGAGACCGTTATTCTAAT
>NZ_CAMXYY010000039.1 GCF_947253395.1 uncultured Olegusella sp. | reverse complement strand
CACCCATAAGGTTTCGTCGGCAGCGTCAGATGTGTATAAGAGACAGGTCTTTTAACTGTCATTTTGCTGTGTTCAATTTCAACTCTTGCAAATGCAAAAACGCTATTTACCTATCAAGGCTGGAGAATTTGGGATAAGCCATCAGTAAAAACGGCATACATTAGCTCTGGTCATAACTGTACCGTAAAGCATACACAAACAAAAAACTATGGTAGGAATGTTCAATTTTCTGTGCTTGTACAAAGAAATACAGGGTGGAAGTGGAAAACTGTTGGGCAAAAAACATTCTTTAATAATGTAACTGGTTCAAAATTTACCACCTACTGCTCTAAAGGGACGTACAGACTTTATTTTTCTGCACCAACTGCGGATCAATCGTGTGACATAAGCGGATCGTTTTACTACTAAACATGCGGCGAATATCATGAAAGGTAAAAGCGGTTGGCTTGCCACTTGGCTACTTTGTTTGCTGCCGGCAGCAGCAACTTTCTTCTTTTCGTATAGGTTTGCTGAAACATATCTATTTGCAAACTTAGAAAATTTAATTGCTATTGGTACTATATTGCCGACTGCCTTTATCTTTTTGTTTTCTGGCACTATTGCTCTATGTGTTGGGCTACTTGTGTTCCAGTTAATAAGAAAGCATTTTTATAAAAAAATAATACATTTCTATTATATAATTTATTTTATTATTCTTATTTGGTCTTTACTCTTTAAAAGTCCAGGTATGTCTGGGTATAACTTCGATTTATCTGATATAGTTATGCAATTTTATGCTCAGCCAGAAATTCTTCTCGCAAACCAATTAATTTTTATTCCACTTGGTTTTTTTGTGGCACTAAAAGGGTTTAAATTTAAGAGAACTGTTTTAATCTCTTTTATTTTTTCTTTAGTGATTGAAAGTATTCAAATTATCTTTAAGTTAGGCTTGTTTGACGTAATTGATATTATTACTAATACAACCGGTGCATTAATTGGTTTTTTGTTGGCACAAGAATTACTGCATCATTTCACCTGGACATATAATGGTAGATATATATCAATAAATAAAATTTCAGCTATTTTAGATGAACATAAAATTGTGCTGTTCATTAGAAGAGTTATTCTTATTGCATGGCTTATTCAGGTATGCATTCTTGTGTTTTCTTTTTTACAAGCACCGCCATATGAAAAAACAAATGCATTTATTCCCACAGGGTCTTTGCATAGTTTAGATAAATTAAGCAAAACAGAGAGTGGGTTGAAGAACAACTCTGGTAGTGACATCCCTGTTCTCCAAGAAAATACCGTTAAGTTCGAAGGGTTTTGTGAGCTTAGTGATTCTTGGAAAGATACTAATGCTCATAAACATTGGGGCATATCACTTATAATGATTGATAAAAAATCTCAAAATAGTGCAGTTATCGTGCCCTTGGTTCTCTCTAGTAATGATGAGGTTGCTAAAACGCCAGATGCAAAAGAGCTTATAGCCTCTTCACAGGTTCAAAAAGCTACTATTACTGCACGCATCGAAAATGGTTGGTTTGAAATTACAAGTGTTCAACTAAGCAATAATCTACCTATAAATTCAGATATTGATATACAATTATTGCAAGAGGAATTTCCTTGGCAGTATTACGGGGAAATTGAAATGAACTTAAAAAAGCAAACTAGTAGTACGAAAAAGATTGGATATATAAGTTCATTTACCCAAACAGACGAAAAAACGTTTATTTCAGTTTGTACCTATGAGCATTTGTATAACGTGCCTATTATTCAGCTTCATAATATTAACGTTGAAAGCGATTGGACAGCTGATGGAAAAGATTTAGGCTCCCCAGAGTACCCTATTTCTTTTGATAAAGAGTTTGAAAAAAATCTTTTATAACACGTATTTACTGCCTATGACTACCGGGCTTTTTAATGATGGTTTCACCGCGACGCCGCCCTTCATTGCTAGCAGCGGTATAGACCACGCGAATAGCTTTGCTTGCCCGAGGACTGAGGTCAACATGGTCGGGGGATAAAACGTTATATTTGAGAGACCAACGGCGCATGGCAACCATGATAAAGACGCAAATAATCAATGCCCAGAGTTTGCGTACCCCAAACATACAAACCATGCTGTAGTAGAGCGCCCCTCCTACAACCGAGCAGATTGCATAGAGGTTAGAGCGGCGGAAAATTTGAGGTACTTCCCCCAAAAAGACATCACGTAGCATGCCGCCACCTACAGCTGTGATAGTACTCAACAAGATAACGGCAGCTCCGCTTGTGTGAAACATGATTGCCTTGTCAGCACCGGCAACCGCAAAGAGGGATACCGACATAATATCGACCCATTCGTAAAAGCGAGAAAAGCGTTTGGTAGTCCCAGGGAAGAAAAACCCAATCAAACCAGTCAGCACTGCTATAGGGATAGCGTAAGGAGAATCCATCATGTAGACGCTTCCTTTTTGAAGGATAGTGTCACGGATTAATCCTCCGCCAAGCCCGCAAATCATAGCGAGACCGACATAGCCTACAAGATCAAGCTTGCGCTGACGTGCAGCGAAAACACCTGCAAGGGCACCCACGATAACCGCAGAGAGATCAAGCCATGTTGGCAAAGGCAACCCCGTGATATCCATGCCACCATAAGGTGTAAAGAAAAAATTATGCACTGCGGCCTCCCCTCACATCTGGCCTCAAGACTTTATCAGGCTTAGTCACAAAAATACTAAGGGAAACAAAACTTTTCTTGTGAGATATCAAGCTCATAAAGTAGCAACACAAAGGAAGAAAAGCTACAAGATAGCCTATGTTTTTCAAGACGTTGTTGTGCTTTGCTCAAACTATCTGCAAAAATAAAAAATACAGATAGCGCAGACTAACGCTTTCTTGTATACTTTCCGTTGCACAATTTCTGGAGAGTTGTCCGAGTGGCCGAAGGAGCACGATTGGAAATCGTGTAGGCGCCTAAAGCGTCTCCAGGGTTCAAATCCCTGACTCTCCGCCAGAGCATTCTTCGTGGCACCTGAGGGTGCCACGTCTCTATCTGGAGAGGTGGCAGAGTGGCCGAATGCGGCGGTCTCGAAAACCGTTTACCCTTCGGGGTACGTGAGTTCGAATCTCACCCTCTCCGCCAGATGAGTCAAGTCGGCCGCAGTAGCGACCGACTTTTTTATTTGCGAGCCAAGGAGAAGAAATGGCAGACGAAAGGCACTACTACAAAAAGTCACTCGCATTACTTCGCCACGATCGTGGATGGATCAAGCCTGTATTGGTAATGGCAGCAGCAAATTTTGTGCCTATTGCGGGGCCTTTAGGTTGTAATGGCTATGCCGTTGAATGGGCTCGTTTGATTGCGTGGGGAGTAGATGCTGCACCAAAGCAGCGGAACGTCCGTGTAGGCGAGTGCATCTCTGCAGGTTGGCGTGCCTTTGTCGGGGCTTTGTGGGTGGGCATTTCGGTATACGTGCTCAATCTGCTGTTTGCTTCGGTGCTTAAGGATGGGGCTGTTGCCAATACCTTTAGCCTACTTTTGAGTTTTATCGCGACTTTTTTGGTTCCTGTTGCAGCATTACATGCCACCATCTATCACGACTTTAAGGCAGGATGGCAAATCAAAAGGATTTGGTCGTTAATTAAAGCAGACCACAAAGGTGCCTTGCGTCTTATCGGGCTTTACATTGTGCTTCAGCTGGTAATTGGTCTTATTCTTTCTCTTATATGGATGGCGATTTTGATCCTTATAGCAAGTCAACTAAGCGATAGCTATCTTATGCTGGCATATAGCGATGTGCTGCAAGATCTTACCGCCTCCTATGTTATGTACGCTGCAGCTGACATACTTCGTCTTGTCGCCGCAAACGCTCTGCCTTGTGCGATTGCAGCTTTTATTAGTAGTCTTGGCTTTTCGTTTTTTCAGATGATTCAAACGTGTGCAACAGGACTTTGGTTGCGTCAGTTTGATGTACCCACCTGGCAGGAAAGCAACAAGATTTTTGAAGAGAAAAAGTAGCATGGGAAATGCTCACAACGCAAAGGTATAGCTAAAGGTATAGGGCAGCTGTGAGCTAAAGCTTATGAAGCTTTTATGAGTGTAAAAAATTAAGAAGAAGTATTTTATCCCCAGTAGATTGGCTGAGTCACATTTAGTGCTGCAAAACATAGCAATCTAGCTGGATAAACACACATAAGGTAAAGAACGTGCCAGTTTAAGTCAGCTATAGGGCAGAGACCATCCAAGCTAAATCCAAGTTGATGGGTTTATTTTTTGCATGTGGGGAAGGTGTGGGATGTTCTTTGTGAAATTTGTCCTATAAAAGCGACTTGGGCTGTGATAGTATCATTCCTTAGCCTTTCCTGCCTTGGCTGCACCTTCATTTGCCAAGGCCATATGTCCAGAGGAGGTGAAGAGATGAAGGCTTATGAACTACTGTATTTTGTCGATCCCACAGCAACTGAGGAGATTCGCGCAGGCGTCTCGAAACGTATCGAGGTGGCTGTCACTACTGACGGCGGCGTGATTGACAGCGTCGAGGACTGGGGCAAGCGCAAGCTCGCCTATGAGATCGACGGCCTCACCGAGGGCGATTACATCCTTATTAATTTCCATGCTGACCCCACGCAGATTGCTGAGCTCGATCGAGTTTTGCGTATTAATGACAACGTGAAGCGTCACATGGTCGTGCGTCGTCCCGACAAGGACTAAACATCGACCACATATGGAAGGACGAGGAGACTCGCACGAGAGGTGGGAACAATGAGCATTAACAGGGTAATTATTACTGGCAACTTAACGCGTGATCCTGAGCTGCGTAGCACAAACAGTGGCACGCAGGTTTTGACCTTTGGCGTAGCTGTCAACGATCGTCGTCGTAATGCACAAGGCGAATGGGAAGATAAAGCCAACTTTGTCGACTGCGTTATGTTTGGCAATCGTGCCCAGTCGCTTTCAAACTACCTCTACAAGGGTATGAAGGTTGCAATTGAAGGCAGGCTTAGTTACAGCTCCTGGGAGTCCAATGGACAGCGTCGCAGCAAGCTGGAAGTTATCGTAGACGAGTTGGAATTTCTTTCCTCTCGCCAAAATACTCAGCAACAGGGTGGCTACCAACAGCAGCCCCAAACTCAATCTCAGCCAGCGCCGCATTACTCGGCCCCTCAGCCGACGCATAACCAAGCTAGCTATGCTGCCCCCGCAGCTACACCCCAAACGACTCCCGTCCAGACGCCGCCTCCCAGCGACGTTTATGACGAGGATATACCGTTCTAGGAATTGAAAAGAGGTATCTAATGGCAAAGCAGAGGCAGAGGCAGCGCCGCGAAGAGCAGCGCCCCATGCACCGCAAGTACTGCCAGTTCTGCAAGGAAAACGTCGATTTTATCGACTATAAGGACACGCAGCTTCTCCGTAAATTTACGACTGATCGTGGCAAGATTAAGCCCCGTCGCGTTACGGGCGCTTGCACGCAGCATCAGCACGATATCGCGGTGGCAATCAAGCGCGCCCGCGTAATGGCTCTGCTCCCGTACGCTGTGCCCGTGGTTTCCAACCGTGGTGGTCGCAACCGCGGCTAAGCGGGCGGAAGCATTCAACGAAAAGGAGCGTCCCATGAAAGTCATCCTTATGGGTGAGCTCAGGGGCAAGGGCGGAGAAGGCGACATCGTTGAGGTCGCCCAGGGCTATGCGGAGAACTATCTGTTCCCCAACAAGATTGCCCAGCCCGCAACCCCTGGCAACATTAAACAGCTTGAAGAGCGTAGGCACAATATCGCGAAGCGCGAGGAGAAGCGTGTTGCTGACGCTAACGCGCTGAAAGATCAACTCAATGGCAAGAAAGTTGTCATTGACGCTCGCATTGGCGAGGATGGTCAGCTCTTTGGTTCGGTCACCTCTGCTCAGATTGTCGAGGCTCTCAAGAGCCAGCTCTCAGTTGAGGTTGATCGTAAGCGCATTAGTCGCGGCGGCACCATTAAGACCGCAGGAGCTCACGAGGTTGAGGTCAATTTCTATCGTGAGATCAATGCCAAGGTTATCGTTCAGGTTGGTCCTGAAGCTGAGGCAGCAGTTGAGGAGCCTGTCGAAGAGGTAGCTGATGAGACTGAGGTAGAAACCGAAGCGAGCGAAGAGGCCGCTGAGTAGTTTTTATCGGATCATACTATGCGTCTGTTTGTTCGTAGTGGATTACCTGCAGATTTCAACAAAAGTTGCAGGTAGTACCCAGAATTCAAAAAGATGCAAAACGCAACGAACGTTCGTATAAATCCCTCCAACCCCCTGCGGGATGGAGGGATTTTTTATTTAAATGAATATTTAATTTCATCTACCTGCGCAAATAGGAAATTTAATGAGTGAGATATGCAAAAATGCTGGATTGGATTTGTAACCAGAGCATATCCATGAGAGTTCTGTTCATGTTGAAAACACCGTTCGTCGATACGTCCAAAAATTGTTGAAAACGTAGAAAACTTGCAAAACTGCAGCTTGAGGATAATTAGTTTCTACATCAGAGTATCGATAACATTATTTGTGTACTTTTGGCCCTGCAAAGCTTAAGCGCATGAGGTACTATGCTTTGCCCAGACAATGAGGCGTTTGAGTTGTAAATTTATGTGCAGCTGCGTTTGCGTTTATCGGATATCACGTTTGAGAGGAGAACACCGTGCCCGAGAGGGAAAAGACACAATCTTGGGGACGCCGCCTCAAGAACGAACGTGATTTTTCACTTACCGCGCTTCCAGGCGATGTATCGATGCCGCAAGATGTTGCTGCAGAGCGCTCTGTTCTCTCAGCAATGATTCTCTCTGAGAATGTATTGCAGGAATGTCTGATTAGTCTAGAACCCGATGATTTTTATCTGCATGCTAACAAGCAGATCTTTATTTCCATGGCCGAGATGTTTGACCACAGCGAGCCAGTAGACCCGATTTCTTTGGCAGATCATCTTAAAAGTGCTGGTGAACTTGAAAAAATTGGTGGTCCTTCTTACTTGGTGGAATTAGGATCAAACTCTCTTGCACTGGCTAGCTGGCAACATCATGTTGAGATGCTCAAGCGCGACGCGACTTTGCGACGTCTTATCTCTGCTTCAGCGCGTATTCAGGCAATGGCATTTGATGCACCCGAAGATTCTCGTGATGTTGTTGATTATGCAGAGAAGCAAATCTTTGATGTAACTGGTCAGGATGTGCGCGACAACTCAGCAACGCTTTCTCAGATAATGGGCGAGCTTTATGAACAGCTTGGCGAAATGGCTGCTGCCGATGAGGAAGCTTTTGGTATCAAGACGGGATTTCGCGATATCGACAGGGCATTACAGGGTATGCGTGCTGGTCAGATGATTGTTGTTGGCGCTCGCCCTGGTGTTGGTAAGACGTCGTTTGCCCTTAATCTCTGCATTAATGCGGCAAAAAACGGGGCCGCGGTGGTTTTTTTCTCGCTTGAGATGAGCAAAATAGAGATTGCCCAACGTTTACTTTCGGCAACGGCAGGTATCCCGCTTTCAGATATCCGTGGCGCACGTATCCAAGACAATCAGTGGGCGGCTCTGCTGGAAGCAACCGCTCAGCTTTCAAAACTTGATGTGCAAATTGACGATACGGCAGGTACAACGGTCACCGAGATTCGCGCCAAAGCTCGCCGCCTTTTGCACGACAAAGAAAAAGGCATAGTAATCCTTGACTACTTACAGTTGGTTTCACCGCCACCTGGACGCACGCGTGCGGATAGCCGTGCTACTGAGGTTTCCGAAATGAGTCGTGGCCTCAAGGTTATGGCAAAAGACTTACGCATCCCTGTTATTGCCTTGTCGCAGCTCAATCGTACTGTTGAAGGACGTACAGGTAAACGACCACAACTTTCTGACTTGCGCGAATCTGGTGCTATTGAGCAGGACGCTGACATAGTTATTCTGCTTGACCGTTCCACTTCCCAAGAAGAAGCAGAGCGAGGTGACCGTCCAGATTGGGGTGTCACGCAGTTTATTATTGCTAAAAACCGTTCTGGTCCTTTGACCACCGTCGATCTTACGTTCCTTGCCAATTCAACGCGCTTTGTCGAGGTATATCGCCCGGCAGGTGGCGGAAACTAACAAGAGCTGCAATACATATATATCTGCAGCTGCTGTGTGACAAGCTCACTCCACGAGGGTTAAGCCTGTCCTGCTTTATACTAAAGAGGTTGGTCCGAAAGCCGTCGCATTATAAACAACGGCGCTAACAAAAGGGAGGGCATATGCCCGCATCAGTGCTCGTAGGAACCCAGTGGGGCGATGAGGGTAAGGGCAAGGTTACCGATCTTATTGCAGGTGACTTTGACGTAGTTTGTCGCTATGCAGGCGGTGCAAACGCTGGCCATACGGTAATTGCCGATGGCAAAAAACTCGCTTTGCATCAGGTGCCCTCAGGCGTTATGTATCCAGGAACAACTCCTATTGTTGGTAATGGCTGCATTGTTGATCCTGAGATTTTGCTCTCTGAGATTGACATGCTGGCTGAATCTGAAATTAGTTGTAATGAACTTAAGATTTCGGGCAATGCCCACATTGTTATGCCTTACCACAAAGATCTTGATGGGGCACACGAAAAAAAGCTCGGCAAGAACCTTATTGGCACTACCAAGCGCGGTGTTGGTCCTTGCTATATGGACAAAATGAACCGCACAGGCTTACGTATCCAAGATATGCTCGACGAAAAGATTTTCCGCGAAAAGCTTGATGCGGCACTTGCCTACACAAACCCCATCCTCTCTAAGGTCTATGACCTGCCTACCTATACGGTTGATCAAATCTGTGAGACCTATCTGCCGATGGCATCGCGTATTCGTCCTTATATTGTTGAGTCATCGCTTTATCTCAACGAGCAGCTTGAAGCTGGTAAGAATGTTCTTTTTGAGGGCGCTCAGGCAACTATGCTTGACATTGATCACGGCACCTACCCCTTTGTTACTTCTTCTAACTGCACAGCTGGCGGAGCGGTAACAGGTTCTGGCGTCGGTCCCACTAATATCAACCGCGTTCTTGGTGTTGCCAAGGCATACCTTACTCGTGTGGGTTCTGGTCCTTTCCCTACAGAGCTTTTTAATGAGACGGGCGATTTGCTGGGCAAGGTTGGTCATGAATACGGGGTAACCACAGGTCGTAAGCGTCGTTGTGGCTGGTACGATGCAGTGGTTGTTAACTATGCTGCACGTATCAACGGTCTGACTGACCTTGCTATTACCAAGCTTGATGTACTGGGTTGTCTTGACAGTATCAAGGTGTGTGTTGCCTACGAGTGTGACGGTGTTCGCTATACCACAGTTCCCGAACATCAATCGGTGTTTTATCATGCCACTCCGGTCTATGAAGAGCTTCCTGGCTGGAAGTGTGATATTTCTGGTATTCGTAATTTCTATCAGCTGCCTCGCGAAGCAAAGGACTATATCGATTTTCTCGAGCAGCTTGCCGGTGTCCGTGTTTCGATTATCACAGTCGGTCCCGATCGCGATCAGTCGATTGACCGCTACTGGAAGTAGGGTAGTGTGCCAGATTTTGCCATTGTGTGTGACAGCGCTTGTGACCTGTCACCAGAGCTTTGTCGGAGACTGGAAGTAGAACTCGTATCTCAGCGTCTATCGTTGTCTGGAAATGAGTTGCTTGATCGCAACATGACGATGGACGATGCGTTAGATGTACTGGCCGCACGTGCTCGCGCACGTGTTACGGCTCCTGGTCGCGATAGTTTTGAAGCGACTTTCGATGAGCTTGTCGATCGTGGTTTCAAAGAAATTGTAGTACCAGCGCCCTCAGCGGCGCTGGTGGGTTCCTATGATTCCGCTATTGAAGCAGCAACTCAGTATGTGGATACCAAAGTCACTGTTATTGATACCAAAGCAGTATCTGTACAGTTGGCTTTAATAGTATTGCGCCTCGTGGCTGACCGCAATGCGGGTCTTACTGCGGAAGAAGCGATTAAACGTGCTGATGAGATGGCCAGCAAAACACGTCTTTTGACGCTCTTACCCCCAGGCATTGACCTCGATCGCGCTTGTATATTAGGTGATATTCGCGGCATTCGACGCTCGCTCAAGACACTGGGCATGCGTGTGTCGGGAGGCTGGCTTTATACCTCCATTAATCCTGGTGGTACTGTCAGAGTTGAGCGCCGCAGCGAAAGCGTTGATTTGCTTGCGGGTATTCTTGCCCGCGAGATGAGTACATACTCTCAGCAGGTAGGTCCGCTGACGCTTCTTGAGGCAAAGTCAGTAGATTCCACTACGCTATCCAAGTTGCAGCGTCCTCTCAATACCAATGAGTTTGAGCACGTGAGCGCAGGTATTTTGCCCATACGTCCTACTTCTGTGGTTATGGTAGGTGCCTCTGCAGCAGGTGTTGCGTTCGTTCCACAGTCGCTCATCATGCCCGAGGAAGTAAGTGATCTCTTGGGCGATAGTGACCGATAGGTAGTTAAGCCAGAATTTGCCTTTGAAAGGACAATATATGGAGAGCGCAGCCAAGACGATCGACATTTTACTGTTGGGTTCAGGCGGTCGTGAGCACGCCTTGCTACGCAAGCTTGCAGAGTCTTTCCACGCTGGCAAATTGTGGGTGACACCAGGAAACGGGGGCATGCTTGCCGAAGCGGAGCTAGCTGATTGCAGTCAAGATAGCCCCGAGGACGTGGCTCGTTTTGCTCGCGAACACGAGATTGGTCTGGTGGTAATTGGACCTGAAGCTCCGTTGGTGGCAGGCGTAGCCGATGCAGTGAGAGCTGCAGGTATTGCTTGTTTTGGTCCGAGCAAAAAAGCAGCTCGGATGGAAGGCTCCAAGTGTTTTGCCAAAGATGTGATGACACGCGCTGGCGTGCCAACCGCGGCATACCGTACCTTTACGGATCGTGCTGAGTGCGAGATGTATGTGCGTGAGCTGGGCGGGCCTGTCGTGGTAAAAGCCGATGGTCTTGCCGCAGGTAAAGGGGTTATTGTTGCCCAAAGCACCGAAGAAGCACTTGCGGGTGTTGCAGAATGCTTTGAGGGGGCGTTTGGTGATGCAGGTACAACGGTTGTTGTTGAAGAGATGCTCGAAGGCCCCGAATGTTCTTTGCTGGCTCTCACAGATGGCACAACGTTAGTACCACTTGCCACGAGCCAAGATCACAAGCGCGCCTATGATGGTGACCTTGGTCCCAATACGGGTGGTATGGGTGCCTATTCTCCCGTACCAAACGTGACTGTAGAGCAACTTACTCAAATGTGTGAAATGGAACAAAAGGTCATCAATCAGTTGCGTCGCGATGGGATCTGCTATTCAGGCTGTCTCTATGGTGGCTTTATGCTTACCGCCGAAGGCCCCAAGGTATTGGAGTTTAATGCCCGTTTTGGCGATCCCGAGACTCAAGTAGTGCTGCCACGTATGCAGGCAGACCTGGTGGATGTTTTTCTCGCCTGCGACAAGGGTACGCTTGACGCATCAATGGTCTCTTGGAATGACGATTGGGCAATGACTGTTGTGCTTGCCAGTGCGGGCTATCCGGGCTCCTATGAAAAAGGCAAACTCATAGAAGGCATTGAAGAAGCAGAACAGCTTGAAGGTGTGACGGTTTATCAAGCCGGTACCAGCCTTGGTGCGGATGGGCGTACCTATACTTCTGGCGGTCGTGTGCTCGATGTGACGGCGGTGGCGCCAACCTTGGCTGCTGCTCGTGAACTTGCCTATCGGGCGGCCAATCTTATCCATTTTGAAGGCAAGCAGTGCCGCAGTGACATTGGCCATCATGCTCTCGCAAGTTTGTAGTAACAAAGGACTGAAATATGGCTTCATCAAGCAAGAAGAACGATAGTAGACATGACAGTGCGACAAACAACAGCGGAGTTGCTGATTTGTTAGAGTCAGCCGAGGCATATACCTATGACGGTGATCGTGGTGGCGCAGCTCATAGGTCTGGTTTGCCTGAATCACGTGATTTGGTGTTAGGTGGTAGCGATCAACGCGATGCCGCTCTTGAGGAGCACATTCTTTCGGAGGACGTTGCTTGGCATGGGCGTATTTTTGATGTCAACCGTATGGAAGTAGCCCTTGCCGATGGTCGTCATGCTATTCGTGATGTCGTGCGTCATCCTGGCGCGGTTGCCGTTGTTGCCCTCACCGACGATGGCAGAATCTGTCTCGTGAGACAGTATCGCGCTGCTCTCAATCGTGTGACCGTTGAGGTGCCTGCTGGCAAGCTGGATGCTGGTGAAGATCCGCTGGATTGTGCTCGTCGTGAGCTTTTGGAAGAGACTGGCTATGAAGCTGACAAGATTGCTTTTTTGACAACCATTGCCACATCTTGTGGTTTTGCTGACGAGCTTATTCACCTCTATATGGCAACAGGCTTGCACCTCTGTGATTCAAGTCCCGATGCTGACGAATTTATTAACGTTGATCTTGTACCTTTGCAAGAACTTATTGATGCTGTGCTCGATGGACGCATCGAGGATGCAAAGACGGTAGTTGCTACCCTCGTTTGTGATGCGGTAGCTCATCGTCTAAGCTAGGTAAGCTGAGCTGTCGTCTAGGTAAGCTGAACTGTCGTGTTTTTCGAAAATCGATGCTAAGCTTTGCTTGTTAAAGAAGTGGGGGGGGTGTTATGGCACAGAGGCAACGAACGATTTTGGGACGTCGTCCTGCCAAAGGCACCCTTGGACATAAAGAGGCGGAGCAACTTTTTTCAACGGTAGATGAGACGGGTCATAGCAATCGTGAGCGTGCTGATCGTGAGCGTAAGCGTCGGCATGAAAAAGGTCACGGAGTAGATATTGACCCACTATCAGATGCCGATCCTTCTGGTTCTGATGTTGAACTGCGTATTCGCAGAACCGCCATCGGTTTTGTGATGACGTTGCTTGTGGTCGTTATTTTGGCTCAGGTGAGCTGTGGTGTGGTAAGGCGTGTCAACACCGCCAATCTTTCTCAAGATGTCAGCGTGGTAACTGTGGCATCTGCACTTCGTGGCGGTGTTGAGTGGGGTAACGGCTTTACGCAGTTCCCCGAGGATTTTACCGTTCAAGAAGCCGATCAACATACCCATCGCGTTGAAGTGTCGGTGCATGATACCACTTCAAAAAATGTCCTGACCTGCTTTTCTAGTTCTCAGATCCAAGCCACAGCGCTTTCGGTTAATGCGTTGTTGAACCCCAATATTAATACCGTTATCTATCATGTGAATGTGTATATGGATGACAATGGGAACCTGCTTACCTCGCAGTTTTTTAACTTCATCAAGCCAACCGGTGAGACCCATCCCTTTATGACTTTTATTTGGACCAAAGAAAACACCTCAAATGGCGTGCGTTATAACTGCACGATTGAGGGCATGGATTCCAAAACCCAAGAAGCACTACGTAAAAAGATTACTTCGAGCTATACACCTTTTGCCCGCCTCGGCCAGGGAGATGATGTAATTAGCTCTACCGATGAGCAGAGTACGGCTACGAATGAGAACTCTGACGTTGGTTGATAATAAACCAAGCCCTGATGGTGCTCTTTAGTAAAAATTTTTCTCATTAAACCTAGCCACAAGCTCCACTATTGGGCTATCCTGTCCTGCAGCGTAGGTCCATCAGTCCACGTGAAAGGAAACACCTTATGGCAAACGCAAATGATTTGGTTTTGTATCAGCGTTCTGGAAACTACATTCCGCGTATAGCTGCTGTCCACGACCTGTGTGGTTACGGAAAGTGTTCACTTGGAGTAGCTATCCCTGTTTTATCTGCAGCTGGCTGTGACGTGTGTCCAGTACCTACCTCGCTTTTTTCTGCTCATACAGGATTTCCTCAGTTCTATATGCATGACACCACCTCAATGCTCAAAGACTATCTTGATGCTTGGAAAATTCATGGTATCGATTTAGATGCGGTGTATTCGGGTTTTTTGGGCTCTGCCGAGCAAGTGGCAGTTATCCAGCGTCTTTATAGCGAGTATCCCCGTGCCTTGCGTATTGTCGATCCCGTGATGGGCGATGCAGGAGAGAAATACCCCACCTATACCGATGAAATGTGCGCTGCCACACGCGGTTTGGTTGATGGAGCCGATTTGCTTGTCCCCAATCTGACGGAAGCATCTATATTAACGGGCATCAATTATGAGGGCCAAGATGTTTCCCGTGACTATACTTCCCGCCTGGTAGACGCTCTGCTTGAGATGGGTGCAAAAAATGTGGTTATCAAAGGTGCCGTACGCGGTGACAACAAAATTTACAACTATGTGTGTGGTCGTGATTTTGAGGGCGAAGAGCTTGAGAGTGAGCTGCTGCCCTTTATGATTCACGGCACAGGAGATCTCTATGCATCAAGCTTGTTGGCTGCGATTATGTGTAATAAGTCCTTGCGTGCGGCAGTTGCGTTTGCGGGTCAGTTTGTTGTTGATGCCATGTGTATGACTCGCCATCAGCCGGGCTTTGAGCTGCGCGGTGTGAGCTTTGAAAGCGTGTTAAGTGAGGTTACTGCCCTTGTAGGACCGGAGTTTCGATAAATAGTTTCTTGCTATCTGCTGGTATTCGTAGTATTATCCCTACGCACGCGGGCGTGGCGGAATTGGCAGACGCGTACGGTTCAGGTCCGTATGAGAGCAATCTCATGAAGGTTCAAGTCCTTTCGCCCGCACCATGAATGATCAAGACCCCTTTTTCGAGGGGTCTTTTGCTATGCAATGAGCTGACAGACAGCGTACCATCGGTTTACTTCTGTAGCACCGTGCGTGTCAAATGCCACACATCGTTTCAGATGAGATGCTCTGCTTGCTAAACGCCACGTTCCATTTCAAATGGAGCAGCTCTACTTGCCAAACGCCACAGATCATTTAAAGCAGAGCGGCCCTGCTTGCCAAACGCCACGT
>NZ_CAMXYY010000038.1 GCF_947253395.1 uncultured Olegusella sp. | reverse complement strand
TACGTGTTTGCCACTGCTGATGAGCGCACACGTGTGCTAGCAGCAGATGTATTACTTGACACCTTGGCGGGCTCCAATGAGGCTCCACTTAAGCGCGCTGTACTCGAAGCGGGTCTGGGTCAAGACTTTAATACCACACTCATTGATGCCGAACTACAACCGCAGGTTATCTTCCAACTCAAGGGGGCAAAGCCAGGTGTGGCCAAGCAGTTCCGTGAGCTTGTTGAACACACCTGTGCGCGTCTCGTTGCTGAGGGCATCGAGCGCGAACGCCTTGAGGCCTCGCTTGCTCAGGCAGAATTTAATCTACGCGAAGGCGATTGGGGCGTCTACGCTGACGGTGTTGCCCTGTCAATGCAAGTAATGTCGAGCTGGCTTTACAACGACGACAACCCTGTGGCATATCTGTATTACGAAGACGCACTCGCACATCTCAAGGATGCAGTCAAAACAGGCGGCTTTGAACAGCTACTTGATGAAATGGTTGTTCATTCCCAACATTCCTGCGCTGTAGAGTTGATACCTACCGACGAAGGTGCGGCAGATGCAGAGGCAGCAGAGCTGGCCAAGTTGCGCGCACAGATGTCTGCTGATCAGTTAACGGCCATTGCTGACAAGGTAGCAGTTCTTCGTGCCGAGCAAGAAGCGCCGGATGCTCCCGAAGATATTGCGCTTTTGCCCCGCCTACACGTTTCGGATATCAAAGACGTGCCCGAGGAAACGCCAGCTACGCTGGATGAAACAGCGCCTTTGCCCTGCTATGCCTATGATTTAGATACTCACGGCATCGATTACGTCTGGCACTACTTTGATTTACGTCGCTTTAGCTTTGATGAGCTGCCCTATGTGAGCATGCTCACGGATTTGCTTGGCAAACTCGACACCACAGAGCATGACGCTTCAGCGCTGGACATGCTTATCGAACGCGAATTGGGCTTCTTAAGCTTTAGCGTCGAAGCCTATGGCCGAGATGAAGACCCGAGCTTTGTGCACCCGCTGCTGGTTGTGCGCACTTCTGCCTTGGCAGACAAAACGGAAGCACTTGCAACGCTTCCTGCTGAGGTCTGGGGCAAGACCCTCTACACCGATACGGATCGTATCTACAACTTGCTCGTACAGCACCGTATTGCGATGGAGCAAAACTTCATTGGCGCCGGTCACCGTGCTGCAATGGCAGCACTTGCAACTCACTACTCGGCAGCTGCAAAAGCAACTGCACAAATGGGTGGTGTGGAGTACTACCTTTTCCTCAAAGATTTGCTTGCCCACTGGGACGAACGCAAGGACGCCCTCGTAGACATGCTTATCAATATCGCGCAGCGTATATTTACTGCAGATGAGATGAGTGTCAGCTTTGCTGGAAGCACCGATAACTGTAAACGTTTTTGGGATTTGGGCGGCACGCTCGGTCTTAGCAAAGCTGGCAAGCAAACCGCTACGCATCAGCTAGAAATCGCACTTCCCGACCCAGACAAACCAATGCGCCAGGGCTATATCATTCCTTCCGACGTGTGCTATGTTGGTGAAGCACAGCCGCGCTCTATGGCAGATAGCTGCAGCTTGGGCGCTTGGATGGTAGCTTCGCGGGCACTTTCGTTTGACTATCTATGGAACGAAGTCCGCGTCAAAGGAGGAGCCTATGGCACTGGGTTCCAGCGTAACAGCGCAGGCGTGAGCCAGTTCTGGTCTTACCGTGACCCTGATATTGATGGCACCATTGCACGCTACGAGGGCGCAAGTGCCTGGCTTGCTCAATGGAGCGGTGGTGAAGACGAGCTGGAAGGTTACATCGTCTCCAGTGTCGCCACCCATGACACGCCGCTCAAGCCTCGCCAGATTGCACGTCGTCAAGATTCGCAGAGATTCGCTGGCAAGCCGCACGGTTGGCGCCGTGATGTGCGCAAGCAAATGTTGGCCACCACAGCCGAAGATTTGCGTGCGATGGCAACATCCTTACGTGAGTTGCATAATCGCCGCAGCATTGTAGTCTTTGGTGGCAAAGACAAACTCAAGGAGTCACAGCTGAATCTAACCCTCGCCCAGCTGATGGATGAAGCAAACTAGCCGCTGTCCTGCTTTACCGCATGGCATTGTTGCTTTGCTGCGTTTTGTGTTTGTCTTGCCGTGTTAGCGAGCTTTGGCATCGTATTTTGTACCTTTATCGAGCCTCTGTGGGTATTTCAGCAAATGCTGCCCCCACAGAGGCTCTCTCTGTCATAAAATTAACCTGTATGAGCCGCCTGTAAGGGGGCATTTGGCTCAGGTCTCGACGGTTTTTAGCGAGACACAGACGGGATGTCGGGTTTTGCTCGGCATCGTCGGCGTTGGAGAGGAGTGCTATATGCAGTATTCAGCGGACGTGGAGAGGATGTGCCCTGTTGCCAAGGGTGCATACCATGGTCCTGCCCCAATTCCTGAGGAGGGAAAGTGGGTTCAGGCCAAGAAAATTGAGGATATCTCTGGCTATACGCACGGTGTTGGTTGGTGTGCACCCCAGCAGGGTGCTTGCAAGCTCTCGCTTAATGTCAAGGCGGGCGTTATTGAAGAATGTCTACTCGAGACCGTCGGCTGCTCAGGCATGACCCATTCTGCTGCTATGGCTGCCGAAATTCTTCCCAAGAAGACTATTCTTGAGGCTCTCAACACCGACCTTGTCTGCGACGCTATCAACGTTGCTATGCGCGAGCTTTTCTTGCAGATTGTCTATGGTCGTACCCAGACTGCTTTCTCCGAGGATGGTCTGCCTATCGGCGCTGGCATCGACGATCTTGGCAAAGGCCTGCGCTCCATGGTGGGTACCACTTATGGCACCGCAGCCAAGGGTCCCCGTTATCTTGAGCTGACCCAGGGTTATATCACCCACATCGCCCTCAACGAGAAGGACGAGATCATCGGCTTTGAGTTCGTCAACCTCGGCAAGTTCATGGATGACGTCAAGGCTGGCACCGATGCAAACGAGGCGCTCGAAAAGGCAAAGGGCCGCTATGGTCAGTGGGACGCGCCCGCCAAGGTCATCGACCCCCGTGCCGAGTAACTTGGGGAAAGAAAAGGAGGCACGTCTTATGGCAGTCACATTTGAAGGTTACGAGCGCCGCATCGCAAAGATTACCAAGGTGCTCGATAGTTATGGTATTTCCAGTCTCGAAGAGGCTGAAAAAATTTGTCTGGACAAGGGCATCGATGCTCGCAAAATTATCTTTGATGTTCAGTCAATCGCATTTGAAAACGCCGCATGGGCATACGTTGCAGGCTGCGCAATCGCAATCAAGAAGGGTTGCACAACCGCATCTGATGCAGCTGCCGCTATTGGTGAAGGCCTGCAGGCATTCTGCGTTCCTGGCTCTGTAGCAGAAGATCGTAAGGTTGGTTTGGGCCACGGCAACCTCGGAGCTATGCTTTTGGGCGAGGATACCGAGTGCTTTGCATTCCTCGCAGGTCATGAGTCTTTTGCTGCTGCTGAGGGCGCCATCGGCATCGCAAACAACGCCAACAAGGCCCGCAAGAAGCCGCTGCGCGTTATCCTCAACGGCCTTGGCAAGGACGCTGCACAGATTATCGCTCGTATCAACGGCTTTACCTATGTTCAGACCCAGTTTGATTACTTCACCGGTGAGCTGACCGTGGTCGAAACCACCAAGTACTCCGATGGTCCTCGCGCTGCTGTTAATTGCTACGGTGCTGACGACGTCCGTGAGGGTGTCGCTATCATGTGGCATGAAAACGTTGATATCTCGATTACCGGCAACTCCACCAATCCTACTCGTTTCCAGCATCCTGTCGCAGGCACCTATTTTAAGGAGCGCGTCCTTGCTGGCAAGAAGTACTTCTCTGTTGCATCTGGTGGCGGCACAGGCCGTACCCTGCATCCCGACAACATGGGCGCCGGTCCTGCTTCCTATGGCATGACCGACACCATGGGTCGTATGCACTCATCGGCACAATTTGCTGGCTCGAGCTCCGTACCCGCCCACGTTGACATGATGGGCCTTATCGGCATGGGCAACAACCCCATGGTTGGCGCTACCGTCGCATGCGCTGTCGCTGTTGAGCAGGCTATGGCATAAGCTTTGGCTCCGCGCCTAGCAGCACGCAGGACAGCTACACTCGCGTCCTCATACCCTCGCAGGCAAATGCCTGCGAGGGTATTTTGCACTCGCATCATCTTGGGTGCGCTTACTTTTTCGTACATCAACCATTCTCATGCGTGTTTTTCACGCCTAGATAATCGTAGCTTTAACCGTGGGTGTATTTTGTAGCAGCGTGGAGCATATTGATCTCACGTAGTTCGAGTTTTCCCTCGATATAAGGTTTATACATCGCTTCAATCGACCCAACACCCATCGAACAGCCACTGCAATTTTCGCAAGAGCTATCGTCACAAAATGACAAGCCCCGCGCCACAATGGCCCTGCGTTCCTCGGGAGTCGTATCCTTAATCAGCACACTTTTCATGACAATCCCCCTTTAAAACCGCAGTTACAGACTTCGCCGATAGATTGTACGCGTCGCCTCACTTAGCTGAGGATATACCCAACGCACAGGCGCCTTATCCTCCGCCTGCAAGGCCAAACCGATTGCTGTTGTCGCATCCCAATCATCCGCCTTACGCAACGCAAGCGCACGGCAAAACTCATCATCAGCAGGAAAACGCAGAGAACTACTCTCCTCATTAAGTAGGTAGCTGGCATAGGCCACGACGAAGTCGCCACCAACCGCACGCACACCTTCAAGACGAGCAATCAACTGCGAAAAGAATTTTTTCATACCTTCTGACGAACAATTACAGACAAGGCGCCTCATCAAATACGACTCCGTGATACGCAAAGACTTCTCAAACACTGAGGCGTCAATATCCTGCTGATCGTAGGCGTCGTGGAAAAACAGTAGCAAAGGGTTAACTTCCGCTTGATCAAGCTTGCGCAAATCCGCTAATGCAGCATCAATTTCAGGTCGCGGATCGCAGCCCTCCCTTATTTGCCCTTGGGTGATGTGCACATAAGAGCGCACGGTGCGACGCAGTTGATTAATCAGAGTGATAATGGCATTGCCACTGCTATATCCTCCGTCACGTACATAGCGTTTGAACGCGGCATAGATATCTGAGCGCTCAAATGTTTGAGGGGCACAGCTAGCAGTTAGCCAATCGTGCAAGAAGTTCTCAAAAAGTTTTGCGTCATTATCCGTATCGAGTGACTGCTCAATCGGTTGCCAAAAACTGCGATAAAGCGATTCTTGACTCTCAATCGGAGCTGACATCAAAATAAAGTTGCGCACAAGATCGGCCGATGACAAATCTTTACCCGTAGAGTTCATCGACTCAAACACCAGCTGCGGATTGTCCTGACCTTCGGTGAGTGCAATAGATGCTACCTGTAGCTGCTGAATTCCCAGCCAGATAATATTGACATCCACATGTTTTAGCTTACGCTCAAAATAAGCAAGATTTTCCAACAGATGATGGGAGCCCTGAGCACTTATCGCCTCATGAGCTTCAGGAACACTGTCAATCTCAAGAGCATCAACCAAAGCTTGGAACAGCTCACGGTCGCCTTTGGAAAGCGTCAACTTGTAGTGATCGTGACCATCACGGTGTTTGTTGGTGAGATAGCCATCATCCAAAATCTCTTGAGCAGAAAAACTTAAGGAAGCAGAGCGCTCGGGGTGGCGATGCGCATAGCGTGCCAGAGCCACAAACACCAGCATCAAGGTGGTGACTCGCTGCTGGCCATCAATGAGCAGGCGTGACTCGACACCCGAGGAGGAAACTGCCCCATCCTGCACCCACACAATTGAACCCGTAAAGTGACTTGGCGACATCAGGGTACGTCCACCATATTCACTACGAATCCGCACATCTTTTGCCATACGTCCTACGGTCACTATATCGTCCCAAAGCTGTGCACACTCGCGTAGCCCCCACGTATACGGCCGCTGATATACCGGCACAACAAAACGCAGATTAACAGGGGTAACGAGCCCGACAATAGTCGCGGTATCCGCATGCATACTTTGCTTCCTTACCTATACGAACAGCATACTGCCAAAAACATATTTCAGCAGCACATTCAGTCTAGCAGTCAGCAAAGCCACCCAACGCGTCTATTCCTCGCGCATCTTTTCTAGAGGCGACTTGAAAAACTTATTTTTGGCCTATCTACAAACACAACAAGAGGCCATTCTCTCAGTCACTTCTGATCTACAGAGACACTATTGGTTGTGGTACGCCCGTATGCGGTCACAATATATCGGTGAGTGGGCATGCAAAAACTTTTTTCTTACAATGCTCATGTAATATTTATATGAATCGCAGTACGAGAAAAGTTTTCGTCACGCGTCTAGCTGGGGTTCCAGAGCTTTTCAACCGCTTTTCTTCAAACTATCAACATTTGATTTCAGTATTTTGGAAATTATCCACATTATATAGTGTAGATTGTCAATCAGATACCCAATAGATTGTGTATACTAGAATCTCAGATTATTTACTCAGGCAAAAAGCGTGAATATAGCGCGCCGTTCAGCAAGGAGTGAAGCATGAAAATTATCAAGCGCAATGGTAGTGAAGTTGCCTTTGACCTCTCAAAAATTACCAATGCCATCCTTGCTGCAAACAAAGAAGTACCTGCCGATGAGCGTCTCAGCGACCGTGAGGTTCAGTTTGCCTCTCTCAACGTTGAGGAAGAATGCAAACAGCTTGCTCACACCGTCTCCGTCGAGGAGATTCAGGACTTCGTTGAGGATCAGCTGATGAAGCTTGATCGTTTCTCTGTCGCCCGTAAGTACATCATTTATCGCTATGTACAAAATCTCAAGCGTCAAAAGAACACTACCGATGACCGTATTTTGACTTTGATTGATTCCAACAATGAGGAAGCCAAGCAGGAAAACTCCAACAAGAATCCTAGTGTTGTCTCTGTTCAGCGTGACTACATGGCAGGCGAGGTTTCTCGCGACCTCACCGATCGCAAACTGTTGCCCGAAGACGTTGTCAAAGCCCACCAAGAAGGCATCATTCACTTCCACGACTCTGACTATTACGCGCAGCGCATGCACAACTGCGACCTCGTCAATCTTGACGATATGCTGCAAAACGGTACGGTGATTTCGGGCACCATGATTGAAAAGCCGCATTCCTTCTCGACGGCTTGCAACATTGCAACCCAGATTATTGCCCAGGTTGCTAGTTGCCAATATGGCGGCCAGTCAATCTCGCTAGAGCACCTTGCTCCTTTTGTTGATATCTCCCGCAAAAAGATCCGTCGCTCAGTCTATGCCGAGATGGAATCTGTCGGGTTTGATGCGTCAGATGAGCAAATCGAAATTATGGTCGAAAAGCGTCTCCACGATGAGATTGCCCGCGGCGTTCAGACCATCCAATACCAGGTAGTCACCCTGATGACCACCAATGGACAGGCCCCCTTCATCACTGTCTTTATGTATTTAGGTGAAGCGCGCGACGAACAAACCAAAAAAGACCTTGCGCTCATCATCGAAGAGACACTGCGTCAGCGCTACCAAGGCGTCCGCAACGAAGCAGGTGTCTGGATTACACCTGCCTTCCCCAAGCTTATCTATGTACTTGAAGAGGACAACGTCCGTGAGGGTACACCCTACTTCTATCTCACCAAACTGGCAGCCAAGTGCACTGCAAAACGTATGGTGCCCGACTACATCTCCGAAAAGAAGATGAAGGAATATAAGCTCTCCACGGGTGAAACCGAAGGCAACGGCGATTGCTATACCTGCATGGGTTGCCGTTCCTTCTTGACACCTGACCGCAGCGCCAACGGTGGCTATGACAACATCTCACGTGCAAAGAACTACGTCCCGGGAAAGCCCAAGTACTATGGACGTTTCAACCAAGGTGTTGTGACCATCAACCTTCCTGATGTCGCTCTTTCCTCTGGTGGCGACATGGACAAGTTCTGGAAGATTTTTGATGAGCGCCTAGACCTCTGCCACAAGGGTCTGCGTTGCCGTCATGATCGCCTCGTCGGCACGCTTTCCGACGCAGCTCCTATCCTTTGGCAGTATGGCGCACTCGCCCGTCTTAACAAGGGTGAGGCCATCGACAAGCTGCTTTATAGCGGCTACTCCACCATCTCGCTGGGTTACGCAGGACTTTATGAGTGCGTAAAGTTCATGACTGGTCGCAGCCACACCGATCCTGAGGCAAAACCCTTTGCTCTACAGGTTATGCAACATATGAACGATCGCTGTACTGAGTGGAAGGCTGCCGAGGATATTGACTACAGTCTTTACGGTACGCCTATCGAGTCCACCACCTATAAGTTTGCTAAGTGCCTACAGCGCCGTTGGGGCATCATCCCTGGCATTACGGACAAGGGCTATATCACCAACAGCTATCACGTCCATGTAGGCGAAAAGATTGATGCTTTTACCAAGCTCCAGTTTGAAAGCGAATTCCAGCGTCTATCCCCTGGTGGTGCTATCAGCTACGTTGAGGTTCCCAATATGCAGGACAACCTTGAGGCTGTTATTGCCGTTATGCAGTTCATCTATGACAACATTATGTATGCCGAGCTCAATACCAAAAGCGATTATTGCCAGGTTTGTGGCTATGACGGAGAAATTCAGATTGTCACCGATGATGATGGCAAGCTCGTGTGGGAATGCCCCAACTGCCACAACCACAATCAGGACAAGATGAACGTGGCACGTCGTACCTGCGGCTATATTGGCACCCAGTTCTGGAACCAAGGCCGTACACAGGAGATTAAGGATCGCGTGTTGCACCTCTAAAGCATAACACGCTGCCTGTCTGCTACTACACTCGATATCCACCTGCACGACTCGAAGCCAGGAAAGTTTTGCTTTCCTGGCTTCTTTTTCATCATCTTAGATGGAAGCGGCTTGCCGCTATCATCTCATCAAACAAACCAAGCGTTGTACCCGCGCTACTAAAAGCTACTCCGTACGAGATTCACTGCCGGTGGAACTAGCAGACGCCGCAGGAGAAGCAACAAGCGCATGAGAGCTGTCGGCAGTTGTGGCAGCTCTGGGAAAATAAAGCGTCACTGAAAACAGGTCTGCATCTATTGCAAGTTTCAAACTCCCACCTTGGAGCTCCATCAAGCTCTGAGCAATCGACAGACCCAAGCCCGAACCTTCAGTCGTACGTGAAGCGTCTCCCCGCACAAAGCGCTCCAGCAGTTCTTCCGCACTGATATTCAGCTGCGTTGCAGAGATGTTCTTGCAGCTAATTTCTACTCCCCCCTCAGCTGAGGGTTGAACGCTGAAATAGGCTCTCGTTCCTGCCATGGCATACTTGGACACGTTGCTAAGGATGTTGTCAAAGATGCGGCCCATCTGCCTGCCATCGGCATTAATCATCAGCGGCTCATCAAAAGTCGTACATATCAGCTGAATGTTCTGCTTGTTCAGGCGCTCTGTCCACTCACCACCCGCCTGTGCTACCAGCACAGAAGCATCGAGCGGCGCCAGTGCAACTGAGATATTGCCTGTTTGTGCCTTTGAAGCCTCAATCAAATCCTCAATGAGCTTCCTTAGGCGCACAGACTGGCGGGCGAGCACATCAGAGCATTCCTCAAGCTTGTCTTCATCACGACCCTCTGGAGCAATAGCAAGCTCGGCAGAAAGCAAATCAGCATAGTTGATTACCGAAGTCAGCGGTGTCTTGAGATCATGGCTCACATTGGCAATGAGCTCGGTACGGAGACGCTCAGCACGCACCTTATCCTGCTCGGCATCAAGGCTCAAGCGCAAAGCGTTAGCCCGCTCATCTGCAGCCACAGAGCTCACGTGCGCCAATCTGTTGATATCGCTTGCAAGCTCGCGAAGATCACCGCGCATTAAGCTTTCATCCACCTGCGCTGTAAAATCACCAGCAGCCAGACACTTAATTGTTTTACCTATATCATCAAGACGGGCTTGGCGCTCACCCAGCATCACAAAGCTTAAAGAACACAGCGCTAACACCAGCAACGCAACAAAAAGACCCGAGGATACGCAAAACAGTACTACGGCTATGACTGCTACATATCCCAGAGCCCAGCGCCAAAGGTATGACCAAGCGCTTTTAATGTCGTCAGCCATCTCCCAATGCTTTGCCACAAAGAGCATAAAGAGCACGAGTGCACAATCAAGGGTGCAAATAACGTAATAGCTCTCAGGAAAAGTGGTCATACCGTGTGTCGCATAGACAAAAAAGGCATGAACCAGAGGAATCAACAAAAAGCTGCTGATAACCGCCGAAATGCACATGAACCAAACCCAAAGAGCGCCAGCGTGCTCATTGGGGATTTGCTGGTTGTTGCGCTTCATCGTGCGCCTCCCATCTTGTAGCCGCGGCCCCAAACCACCATGAGATAGCGAGGCTCGGCAGGGTTAATCTCTATTTTTTCTCGCAGGTGACGTACGTGAACTGCAACGGTATTTTCACAGCCATACGAGGGTGCGCCCCAAACTGCTTCGTAGATTGCAGCTGGGCTGTAGACACGTCCAGGATGCTTCATGAGAAAATGGCAGATGTCATATTCTTTGGGCGTAAGCGCAACCGCTTCGCCATCTACGGTAACTTTTTTTGCAGCATCATTGAGTTCGATACCGCCAAGCACAAGTGTGCTGGCAGCCTCCTCTTCCTGAGGATTGGCGGCACCGAGCCGCTTGTATCGGCGCAGTGCACTACGTACGCGCGCCAATAACTCTGCAGGTACAAAAGGCTTGGTGACATAATCGTCCGCACCCAAATCAAGACCGAGCACTTTGTCTGCGTCCTCACTTTTTGCGGTGAGCATAATCACCGGAACATTGCTGAGCTTGCGGATTTGTACCAATGCCGCCGGACCATCCATCACGGGCATCATCACATCAAGCAAAACCAAATCGATGGGACGGCTGTCTTCAATCCCCTGCTCTACCGTTGCGACAGCTTGTTTGCCGTCATAGGCACAAAGCAGCTCATAGTCGGAATTTTGCAGATAAATCTTGAGTGCACCAACAATATCATGATCATCATCTACCAGAAGAATGCGATACATCTGAACTCTTTCTCACATAGACCTTTATATTTCAATGCAACGTTGCAGCAGAACAGGTGAAATACGAACAAGATTATTCTCTCATGAGGATATATGAGGTAGCAGGCGAAAAGTTCTGCTTGTTAGACTTGACTTTTGCGCAGGACCCAGAGATTTTGAATCTGACCTTCAAGCTCGTCATAGGTCCAAATCTTATTGGAGCGTTCTTTGCTATTGGGATCACGCACAACGATGCCATCTTCCTTAAGACCAGCAAGGACAATAAAGTGACCAGTCTTGGTAAAATCACCCTGGCCCATGATGCAAATAATGGGGTTGCCTGCTTCAAGATTTGCCTTAACACGTTCCTCTTGCAGGGGAATCTCGGTCACATCTAAACCTAATTTTCGAGCGCCCTGAGACATCAGCGCCCATGCACTACCCTCTCCATCGACTGCATAACCCTGAGCTGTTGCAAACTCGCCCATCGCAAGAGGCGACATCGATGTGTCCCCCGTAAGATAGATATAGGCCATTGATAAACAGCTAGGACCACAACCAGAAAGCGCAAAATACTGACCAGCATAGTTGGTATAGCCCCAGCGCTCATCCCACTGTAAGAAGAGCGGAACCATGGAACTGTGAGCATATTCCGAAAGATCAATAGTTGGATGATCATTGTGGTGTTTATCGTAGTCCAAAACAAATTGGCGTGCTTCGGGATTGCGTTCAAAAAGACTGACAAGCTCGGCAGGAGTAGTCTTGGAAGGGTGCTGCCAGGGCAGCAGGCCCTGTTGAAAACAGATAGCCCCAAGGAACGTAAGCGTAAGGAAAAAAAGAATGATAACGCGCTTGAACCAGCCACGATGACGATGCCGGCGATGCGCACGGCGCTGATACGACCGAAGTGTTGAGGCACTACGGCTATAGCGAGTTACGCCACCTCTATAAACCACATCATTATGAGATACAGACCCTTCGCAGATAGCTTCCATATGCCCTCCTTTCTTGGCGTGCGGCAATTCACGACAGGTGTGTATTGCTTGAGCACATTATCTTCTGACCACCCTTTAAGGAACCAGAAGCAAAATTCGAAAGATTTCCTTAACTTCAGGCATTCAAATTAGTCTGATAAATCAAAGGATTACTTTGCTAAGAGATTGAACTCTGTACTCAAGCAGCGCTAAAAGAATTATTACAAAACACATCATCTAGTAGGTATAAATCAGTTTTGGGTCTATACTTTGTGGCTGGTGACGACTGAGGCAGGAGAGCATATGAATTACGCTACTATCAAATACTGCGATATTGCCAACGGCATTGGCGTAAGAACAACGCTGTTTGTATCTGGCTGCCGTCGCGCCTGTCCGTTTTGCTTTAATCCCGAGGCTTGGTCTTTTGAATATGGCAATCCGTTTGATGAGGCGGTGCAGCAGCAGATTATCGATAGCCTCAAGCCAGACTATATCCAAGGCCTCACTCTCTTGGGTGGCGAACCCTTCGAACCAGCCAATCAACGTGGTTTGGTAGATTTTCTTGAGCGCGTGCGCCGTGAATGTCCACGTAAGACTATCTGGTCATATTCAGGCTTTACGTGGGAAGAAATTATGGGTGAAGACACGCCGCACCCTCCCTATGACAAGCTGGGTGTCTCGCCTGTAACCGAGGTGACCGAGCGTTTTGTTTCTTGCTTGGATGTGCTGGTAGACGGACCATTTGTCCAAGCAAAAAAAGATATTACCCTTCGTTTTCGTGGCTCTTCTAATCAAAGGCTCATTGATGTACCTGCAACTCTTGCTGCGCAAAAAACTGACCCCGCTCATCCCCTTATCCCCTGGAAAGACGAACCTCTCTTTTCCACACACACGATGTAGCCTGGTGGAATTTATATAAAGCAAGAAGTGCGCTGGCAAACCGTCGGCGCACTTCTTTGTTACAAACAGTTGTGTTACGAACAACGGGCGATTATGCGTAACGTTGTGGTTTTGCTTGACCTATGCAAAGGGAATGACCGTATCGCCTACTTTGACACAAGCAACATCATTCACGTCAATGATTTGAGGAAGCCAGAGAGAAGTCTTGACCCGCTGCTTATCAGCATTGCGATCAATCACGCCACCACCATTGCTCTTAAATTTGATAACCTGTCCATCAACCATCGTCAATTCAATAGGCATCTCGAGATAGCTGGTCTGTTGAGCACTCATCTTGTCGGGCGCTTTACCACTGGGCACATTGCTAAAATCATCCATACGGTCATCGGTGGTGAACTCAAGACTCAACGCCACAGGAGACAAGCTACCAGAGCAAAGCTCAGCGGCATGACCGTTGTAGGTAAACTTACTTGCCTTTTTGAGATTGTGGCCCGTATTCTCATAATCCATCTTGAAGTGCAAATCCCACGTACCTTTTTGCACCGTAGTCCTGTCCGCGCCTTCACCCGTGCGAGTAAGGTCTTTAAGGTGAACATCCATCGTGGCTCCAGTAAGCTTGCCGTCCGTTGCCATCTGTACGACATACTGGATGGAGTTATCGCTGGGATCTGCATCGTAGAAATAGGAAGAACCGTATTGTCCGTACACTACAGGTTCAAGCGTTACCAAACCCGTACTGAGATCCGTGTTGTCCTCCTCAAAGCCTAAAGGCAGCTGACCGTAGTTGTCAGGCTTGATGTCAAAGGCACTACCGTCATCTTTACTCAGTGAAAACACAATAGCGTAACAGCTGTCATCGCCAATAATGGAGTCAGCGGTAACGGTCATGCCATTGTTGCTCACTGAGGCACCGATAGGACGACCAATCTTGTTGACAATCTCGGTCTTTGCCTCTTTTCCAAAGAGTTGAGCTGCGGCAAGAGAGGGATTGATACGGACGATGCCCGTAGCAACTGCAACGCCAGTGCCGGCGGTAAGAAGTGCAGCTACGGAAGCAGCAGCAACCGCAAGGCGTGGCAAAGCATGGGACTTCTTCTTAAAGGGAATCACGTTAGTCTTCACTTCCTGCGCAACATTTTGCTGGAAATCCAGCGACGTGCGCTGTTCAATCTGCTCTGCTTGAGCGACAAGACGCTCTGCCATCTGAGCCTTTGCAGTCTCAGAGAATTTCAACTCGTCCATAGATGTGCGAAACTGGGTACTCATCGTGCATCCCCCTCTAAAAGTTTGCGTAGGCGACGGCGCCCACGGCTCAGGCGAGCCGTAACTGCGGCTTCACTGCTTTCGGTTATTTCTGCAATCTGACGTGCAGAAAGGTTCTCGTAGTAGTACAGGTAAATTGCCATGCGCCACGCTGGTGGCACCTGCTGAAGCTGGGCTAAAACATTGCTGGAAGTAGGGCTTTGCTCGATATGTTCGGGGGCTGCGATATCCCATCCTGTGGATTCACACTTGGCTTCGAGAGAATCAACGCGCGAATACCGAGCACTTTTGAGCTGATCTTTACAGGCATTAATGGTCACCCTGATAACCCACGCACGTTCGTGTTCAGAATCCATAAATGCCTGGTTGCGTCGATAACGCAACAACAGCTTGAGCAAGACATCCTGACAAATATCTTCCGCATCTGCCGCCTGACCCAAATAACTTGCGGCGAGGCGAAGTATAAGATCAGCATATAAATCAACCAATCGGCGAGCTTCAGTGCTAGACATTTCATACTCTTCGGGCATCTCATCCCTCCTTTCGCATCTTGTCGTTGTAGGCTGCGCATCCTGCTACTACATACACGAAAGTACGGCGAAAAGTTGACACCAATCCCATAAAAACAGCACCATTTAGTTTTGCTGCGCGCTTTAGACAATGAGTGAGCTGCTATATGTTCCTCATGATTAATCATTAATAAATAAGCTTGCGGTGAATCCCTCTTCCCACTTTGAATCTACTT
>NZ_CAMXYY010000037.1 GCF_947253395.1 uncultured Olegusella sp. | reverse complement strand
ACTTTAGCAGCGATGGAAGTCTGGCCTAGGGGAAAGGCGATGGCTGCGCCCGTGTTAATATCGGTTCCCTTAAGTTCCTGCGCACAGAAGGATGACTGTACTTGATTGATAGCAACCATCTTGAAGTGATAGCGCTTCGCTTCTTCACAGAGCTTGCGCATATCTGCCTCGCTTGCGTCTGCATGTAGATTTGTGTGATCAATCAGACGTGCTAAATTGTCAAGTGAGTAGGAAGCCATGGATACCCCTTCCGGAAAAGTGATTGGTATGACTCGCTTGTTCTATATTGTAAGTCACAAGGTATAATTGTAAGTACATATTATTCGAACCTGAATGCCATACAAATAGTTTTGAATTCATACAATAGTCTACGATATAGCAATCAGTGGAAGAGTAATGGGATGTGAGCATGGGTACTCTCTATGGAAAAATCAAGGATGACTTGCTCAAGCAAATTAAGGACGGCATCTACCAGGAGGGTGATTTAATCCCCACCGAAACCCAGCTTGCTAGACAATACTCTGCAAGCCGACCCACTGTGCGCCAAGCACTTCAGCTTCTAGTAGATGCGGGCTATCTTGAACGCCGGCGTCGCCGTGGAACAGTGGTATGTCAGCCTGATGTAGCTCAGCATTTTCATCATGAATTGCGAAGTTATGTCGATGAAATGCAAGATGTGGGTAAAGTCGTTACGACAAAAGTTATCGTTTTCCAGCGATGCTTAGCACCACAAGAGGTCATTGAGACATTTGGTCTACTTGAGGATGAAGAAGTCTATAAGTTGGTTCGACTGCGTTATACGGATGGGGTACCATCCTTTTTCTTGGAAACCTATATTCCATGTTATTTATATCCAGGGCTTGATACCTATGATTTCAATACGGAGAGTCTGTATCGTGCAATGGGTCTGTGCGGAAAAAGCGTTGCTTCTGCAAGGTCAAAGATGAGTGCGGTACTTGCTAATGATACGGTTGCAGCTCTTTTAGATAAACATGAAGGGGACCCTCTTTTTAGGTATTTACAAGTATCTCGAGATACAGATGGCGTAAAGGTTGAATTTACGCGTTCGTACTATTCTGGCGAACTTACTTTGGATGAAGAGCCTGTGAAATAAGTGTAAATATGTAAAGACCTTTTACAGGAAAAATAGCGCCGATTACCCAATTGTTAATGATGTAATCGACAACATAAAAGCACCACAGCTGTACTCTAGCGATTGTCTAGAGGCTCGTGTGCAATGCTGTCGCCTGGGGCGGCCGATACATTGCACATGAGCCAAAAGATACGGGCGCTGCCCCAGCGTACGCCGCAACTATAGGGTCCGAGAAAGTAGAGGTAAAAAGATGGCTGAACCTAATATTGTTTTGGCACGCATTGATAATCGTTTGGTGCATGGGCAGGTCGGCAATTCTTGGGTAGGCGCTTCTGGTGCCAATCTTATTGTCGTAGCAGATGATGTTGCCGCAAATGATCCTATGCAGAAATCGTTAATGAAAATGACTGCAGACTCTTCGGGAGTTGGCATTCGCTTTTTCACGCTTCAAAAGACCATTGATGTTATTGCAAAAGCTAGCCCGAAACAGCGTATCTTTCTTGTTGTCAAAACTCCCCAAGATATACGCACCCTCATTGATGGTGGAGTGCCTATACATGAGGTAAATGTTGGTAATATGCACGAGCAGCCAGGCAAAAAGAAATACTATGCAGCCCATGTCTATGCAGGCGACGATGATATCGCTGATTTTGAGGCAATGAAAGCCAAGGGAGTAAAGCTATATATCCAAATACTTCCCAACTCAAGAAGATACGAAATCTAACAGGAAGGAGGCATTAACAGGGATAGCTTCTACCCCTGTTGGTATGGTCCGCACGCAAATAGGTAAAGGAAAAAGAATGGAAATTACCTTATTGCAAGGCCTGTTGATTCTGCTTGTTGCATTTATCTGTGCAATGGATCAGACCTTTGAGGCCTTCTATTGGTTCCGCCCCATGGTTGTAGGCTTCCTGACTGGTCTTGTACTTGGTGACGTCACGCTTGGCATTAAGTGTGGTGCAGTTACCGAATTGTCCTACCTCGGTTTGTTGACGGTTGGTGGAACGGTTCCGCCCGATCCTCTGATGGCGGGCATTATGACGGTGGTACTTGCTCATACTACGGGCCAAAGTCCAGAGGCTGCAGTTGGCTTGTCGCTCCCGTTTGCCCTTCTAGCTCAGTGGGTTGGTATTGGTTTTAATACTGGCTATGTAGTAATTGCTCATAAGTGCGATGAGTATGCTGCCAAGGCAGATGCCAAGGGACTCTTCAACTTGGTGTGGTTTGCACTCATCCTCAAGGCTGCTGGAGTGGCCCTCGTCGCCTTCCTTTGTTCTTTTGCACTACAAGGCCCAATCCAATCTTTTGTTAATGGTTTTCCCACTTGGCTGGTTCATGGATTTGAGATTGCAGGAGGCCTACTTCCTGCCGTTGGTCTTGGTATGTTGCTTATGGTTATGCTCAAGAAAGAAAACTTGGCTTATCTGTTCTTGGGCTTTGTGATGGCAACATTCCTCCAGTTACCCAATGTTTTACCAGTTGCTATTACCGCTGCCGCCCTTGCTTACATCAATTATTCGCATCAAAAGAATCTTGATGAGGCAAAAGTTTCCATTGGAGCAGCAGATGAGGGCGGTGAGATTGATGGCATCTAATGAGATTACAGAGCGTAAGCTTAGTAAGAAAGATATTCATCGCATGGGTCTGCTATCCATTGGTATGCAGAACGGTTTCTCTTTTGAGCGTATGCAGGCGCCTGGCTTCACCATGTCGATGCTACCTGCATTTCAGAAGCTCTATGGAGACTCTAAAGAAGACCTTAGTGAGTTCATGACCTATAACATGCAGTTTATGAACACTGAAATGCATATGGGTGCTTTCCTCATGGGCCTCATTATTTCAATGGAAGAACGTCGCGAGGATCGCAATCTTATTGCTGGTATCCGCAATGGTCTCTTCGGACCTTTTGCGGGTGTAGGCGATGCCATCTTTTGGTTCACTCTTTTGCCGATCTCTGCAGCCATCTGTTGTTCTTTGGCACAAGAAGGCTCTGTGCTGGGACCTTTGCTTTACATGGGAATTTGGTTTATTGCGGCTATTTCTCGCATGTGGTTTGCTGAGCTGGGCTATACCGTTGGTCAAAAGTTTGTCGAGAATGTTGGCGAGAGCACAAAGTATCTTACCGAAGCAGCCGGCATCCTGGGCATGATGGTTGTGGGTGGTCTCATCCCTTCTTATGTCAGTTTGGCCTTTAGCGACACCCTTGTTTTCGGTATCGGTGGCACAACAGTTCAGAGCGTTTTTGATGGGATCCTTCCCAACATGTTGCCCTTAGGCTTTGTTTTCCTGACGTACTGGCTCTTCCGTAAAGACGCCAACGTCCTCGTGGTAATTTTGGGCATTATTGCCTTTGGCATTCTTATGGCACTGCTTGGATGGATGTAGAAGGATTTATATCCCGTATCTGATTGTAAATGAGCGATGAGCTTGCGATGACTCATCGCTCATTTTATAAAAGCAGGTCATTTTCTGAATAATGCAATAAGAAAGGGGCTTCACTGCATGGTTCAGATGGTAAATTTTGATGAGAAGGATTTTCTGGATAGAGCAAAACATATCTACTCTCAGCGTACTTATATTGAAGAGTTGGCCGATAAAGCTTGTGCTTGCGGCATTCAGAATGTACTTATCTGTTCAGTCGGTGGCTCACAGGCGACCATAGCGCCCTTCGGATTCATGATTGATCGTATGAGTGTGTTGCCAGTGCGTAGCGTGCAGGCAGCTGATCTAATTAGTGCTGGTTGCAATATGGTGGGGCCTGGTACTTTGGTACTTATGGGTAGCAAATCGGGTGACACAACAGAGACAGTGAAGGCAGCTCAGTGGTTACATGAAAGAGGAGCGAAAATTTTTTCGTCCACGGGACCCGATGCCTCGCCTTTAGCTAGTCTTTCTGATTACGCTTTCCATTTTGGTAATGGCCGTCCGCTTGAACTCCCCTTTTATTTCTTTGTTGGCAAGATTCTTGCTAATCGCGGCGAGTTCAAAGATTACGATAATTTTGCATCGGCTCTCGAAATGCTGGGCGAAGCCCTTAATGCAGTTCGCAAGCAGTTTGATGAACGTGCTCGGGCTTATGCACATGCGTATTGTGCAGAGCCATACCATATTTGGGTAGCTTCGGATGATCTTTGGCCAGTTTGCTACTCCTATGCTATGTGTGTGCTTGAAGAGAGTCTTTGGATGCGTACTAAATCAGTAACAAGTGCGGAATTTTTCCATGGCACTCTTGAACTGCTTGGTCCTAGTGTGCCTCTCACATTACTGATTGGAGAAGGACCTACACGTGAGCTCGATTTACGAGTAGCGCGTTTTGCCGCAAGTCATACAGACAAATTGACAATCATTGATGCTGCTGATTTTGTGCTTCCAACTGTGCTTGAGCGTTGGCGTGTTCTGCTGGGGCCCGTGCTTATAAATGCAGCTCTTCAACGAATTTCGAAGAACCTTGAGGTGGCCTGCCAACACTCGTTGGACACGCATCGTTACTACCGTAAAGAGGCCTACTGATGAAGATTGTAGGTTTGGGAGATAACGTTTTCGACCTCTGGAGCGGAACGAATTATGGTTATCCAGGTGGCAACGCTGTAAACGTTGCAGTTTCGGCAACACGTTTGGGCTGCGAAGGTGTGTATGTGGGCTCTATTGCCGATGATAAATGGGGCCGCGCCATTATGGCCGCACTTCGAGCTGAACGGGTTGATTTTTCTACTTGTCGGATAGTTGCTGGTGGTACGACCAAACGATGCATCAGTGAGCCTTGTGGAGCAGGTCATCATTGGCTTCGTAATGAATTAGGAAAAAATTGGCCGGACTATTTCGCCCTCAATGGAAACCAACTTGAAGTTGTTTGCGATGCCGATGTAATCCTGACGAGTTGTAATGCACATGTCGAAGATGATCTTCCACGCCTTGCGGACTGTAGAAATCTTCTTTCTTTTGACTTTGGGGAGAAAGAAAAATATTGGACACCCGATTATCTCAAACGTGTGGCTCCTTATATTGACTTAGCTCAATTTAGCCGTGAGGGTATTAGCGTGAACGAGGCGGCCAGCTTTTATACTGCCTTAGATCTTACCTGCCCTGTCCTTGTGACTCGCGGTCCAAAGGCTCCCATACTTTTTTGCGATGGCGCTTTGAGAGCCATTGGTATTGAAGTGGATAAGCAGCCTTTAGATACCTTAGGCGCGGGTGATGCTTTTATTACAGCTCTGATCGTTGGATTGGTTAAGCGTGGCTGGAAACATAAGGGGAAGCTTCCCAATCAGGAAGCTTGTACCCAAACTCTTATAGATGCTGCTGCTCATGCTGAACGAATGTGCCAAGCGCGTGGAGCATTCGGGCACGGTACTGACTTCTCACGTCCAGATGCCGTTATATTTGACAATGATGGCGTCATTGTAGATACAGAGCCGCTCTATGCAGAAATTTGTCAACAGCTTGTTCGGCAATATGGAAAAGAAATGAGTGCCTCTGACGTATTTGCGCTTCGCGGGGCTTCAGATGAGCACCAAGCAAAGATAATAGGATCCTATCTTGGTATGGATGTTCCTCATACGCAGCGCGTCGTCGCGGAATACTTCATAAGCCACACAATTAATTTTGCAGATATTCAGATACCTCATGCTGCAAAGCTTATTTGCTGGCTGAAGGAGCAGGGAATTAGAGTGGGCATTGCTTCATCAAGCCCCATGCGTGATCTAAAAAAAGTTATCTGTGAGCTTGGACTTGAAGATGCCTTTGATGTGGTTGCATCGGGAGAACACTTTGAAGAGAGCAAACCGAATCCAGCCATTTATACGTATGTGATTAATAAGTTAGGAGCGGATCCCAGCCGAACTGTTGTCATTGAGGATTCGCAGTACGGGATCGAAGCGGGACTACGCGCCGGTGCCGAGGTTTTAGCGCTACAGACACCCGGCGTCAACATAGACCTTACGGCGGCAAATTTTGCCTTTGATAACCATAAGCAGATTAAGCAATATCTGACAGATAGATTGGGGATTTAGATGCTAGGAATTCTCATAACGGGGCATGGACACTTTGCTACAGGTCTGGGGTCTGCGGTGCGCCTACTCGTAGGCGAGCAGGAAGCATTTGAACTCGTTGACTTTGAGGAGGGTGATTCAACTGATTGTCTTGCTGAAAAAATAATTGCTGCTTTTGACAGATTGTCGGGTTGTGAAAGCATCATAGTCTGCACGGATATTATTGGTGGATCTCCATTTAAAACTGCTGCCACTCTTGCTGCAAATCGCGATGATGTCCATGTTATTGCGGGTACCAGTGTGGCGGTATTGCTTGCCGCAGTTTTGGAACGTGAGGATTGTGAATGTGCAGATAATTTTGTCGAAACGATATTAGATGCGGGACATCAATCATTGGTGGAATTCAAGCTGACAGATGTTGAAGATGAATCTGAAGTCGATGGGATTTGAGAGGTTATTATGAGTGGCACTACAACAATGCTTACCTATGTACAAGAGACGCCAGATCAATTAGCACTCAATCTAGAGCAATCAACTTGCCTCACGCAATCTTTAGTGGATGCATGGCGTGCGGGCTCTTACCACCATGTGTGGATTATTGCATGCGGCTCGAGTTTTAACGCTGCGCAGTGTGCAAAACCATTCATGATGAAGTATCTGGATGTCGATGTGCAGATTGTACCTCCAACCTCTTTTTTGCTTTATAAAAATCTCCTAAGGGATGACGACTTTGTATTCACGATCTCCCAAAGCGGCTGTTCTACTAACTCTATTAAGGCATTAGATAAAATACGTGAGCTGGGTCATACCTCAATAGGTCTTACAGGCAACCTGCAGAGCGATTTTAAAGACCATGCAGATATACTTGTAGATTATGGCGTGGGCTCAGAGCTCATTGGCTATGTAACCAAGGGTGTTGCGACCTTGGCTGAGTTCCTGATGCTTTTTGCACTAGAGGCGGCGTATGCGTCTGGCAGGATTGACAGCGCTGTCTATCAGAGGGTGCGCAACGAGATGGCTGAGGTGCCCTCTCGGCATAAGGTTGTCCAAGAGGCATCACTGGATTTTTATAAGCGCAATCGCGCAATGCTTACCTCTATGACAGTTTCATATCACTGTGGCTTTGCTCAGGGCTATGGTGTTGCCTGTGAAGGCGCTCTCAAGTTGGGCGAGACAATCAAGGTGCCGAGTTTTGCTTATGAGGCTGAAGAATACATTCATGGTCCCAATCTACAACTCACTCCTAATTACACGGTTTTCTTTATAGATGATTTTGAAAATGGCAGCGATCGTCTCTATCAGATTTTTTATGCAACGAACGCTGTCACCGATCGTTGTTTTGCGGTGACCAACAATCCTCGGATAGATGATTCGCGCGCTGTACGCTTACCTTTTGATATACGTGAGCCACGTTTAACGCCGCTTTACGCTTTGCCTTTTTACCAAACCATCGCTTTCAAGGCAACTGATGAAATAGGCTGCTGGAAGCAGCATCCTGTATTCGAGGAGTTTCGTAAGCACATTACATCAAAGACGCCAACTATCGATAAAGTAATGCCGATAGATCACTAATAGCAGGACTACGATGGAGAAGTATGTACGAGACAGCTAGAATTCGAACGCATATCATTACTGGCATAGTGTTTATTGCTATTGCAGGTATAACTTTTTTTGGGTTTGTCCCAGTTGTTAATGCTGCAAATGGCTACACGTTTGCTGGAGTAATCTTTGCTTTGGTTCTGCTGGTAGCAGGATATATGCTCATGCATTTTCTCGTGCGACATCTTGAAGATCTTTCCGTGGCGCTCATGGTGCGCCGCGGAAAGATTGCTCTTGCCAGAATAGAAGATGTGCGGTCGCTGCCTCATCGACGCGACATTATACTTGGGCAACATACCCCACGTGAATTTCAATTACACATATTCGTTAATGAAAAAGTGTCTTTTAAACAAGTAATTATTGAAGATGTGGTGGGAGCAAGTCCTGAGAAAGGAACATTTGTCTTTGTGACCTATGACTCAGCTCAAAGAAATCCAGAAAAAACTATGGGCATCGTTCCTACCATAGTTATGTGCTATACGCCGAGCCTAGAGTCAGTTGTGCGACAGTTTGAGAATGAGATTCATCCAAGATACGTTGAAGTAACCCGTACAATACAGGGTCTTGCATTTAAACCGTTTGACAAAAAGTCCTAAATGTTGGGATTTACGAGGACGGCAAGTTGGCGAGTTGCGCTGATTGAAATGATGTGTGGCTTTTGATATTTCGATTGCGGAAGTGGATTGATGGCGCAGGCCCTTCTCTCACCTATGTACGTAGTAGCCATGACGACTAAAGCAGGATATATCCTTGTGTGTCAGCCACACATGGCCGACAGCATAGTTATGCTGGGGCACTATTCCTCCGAAGATTGACATAGTATTGCCAACAAAGAAAAAGTCGAAAATGACTACACGAGTACGAATGCGCATGAACGAGCATGACGTTTTTCCCGCCATGCTCAAGCATAAGAACGATACAAGCTACGCTATGGTGCTACTGAATTGACTTTACAAATTCAGTTACCGTTGCGTTGAATTTCTCGGGCTCCATCCAGAAGAGCATATGACCCGATTCCTCGAAAAATACGGTCTTAGCGCCTGGGATATTTTCACCGACCCATGCACTGCCATGCAGCTACAGATAAACATCTCGACGTCGTAGCAACCCTTTTGACCCCATTGCCAGTCGGGACCAGTGTACTGTGCGGGTGACTGGTCGACACAGATGAGGTCCTTGAGGCGGTAGTTGCCGAAAAGGTCATATCTTATGCATACAGAAGAGATATCAGAATTGCTTCCTAAAATTTTTACGAGTGCCGCGTGGCGCTCTTTTTTGCACAAACTGTGTTGCACGGTGACTCTTTTGAGGTGGAAGACGAACCATGACAGTGTGATAGCATTCATAAATTCCCCTCTGCTAACAGCTTACTGAAGCCGACAGAGGGAACAAGATGCATGTTCGACAAGAGGTTGATTGAGCTCTGTCCTGAGACTCGAAAACACCTCGTAGTTAACGTATCACTTCAGTAGGTAACCTTTGTTTTCAATGTTGCGATGAGTGCTGTTTTTGTGCTTACGGTTAAGGGTTATTAGACATACGAGTGGGGGATGGTGATACTGCCCAGAGCCCTTACATTTATCACTGCGACCGTTATTATGCGCTTCTTTCGAGACAGGCTTGCCGAAGAAGCAAATTGACGCGCATCAAAGACAGCCAAGCACAGGTCGCGCGACATTATCTATGACTAACTGAAGCACGCACTATTTTGGCCAGTACATGTCGCAGTGTTTTTGTACATTTCTCTGAACCAGTCACACGGCTCTTTCCACTTCGTCTACCTTTTGCTGAGAAAGATATTTCAACCATGTTGGAGAATACTACTCTACTCAATGTGCTCTATGCACATGCACATTTCTGTCAAGCTACGGTGCTATGGGTAATAATTCTCAAGACCATCTCCAATTAACGCTTGTCTGCAATAGCTGTATGTCCCCCTTATTAATGGCAAGATGGTTTGTGGTGGTGTCCAAGAATCCATTTTGTTGAGTTTGATGGGCCTCAAAATGAAAAATACTTGTAGAGCTCATCAACGAAAAGTAATGCTTCGCAGTCTTTATTACTTTTGTTGCCAGTCACAAAAAAGTTACCGGTCACAAAAAAGTGCCTGATTGAGTATTCGATATGCATATGGCTTAATATCGCTTGAACAAAAAAGATAGGGTTAAGTGGGGAGGTCGTTACTTCATGAGAAATATAATTGCAGCCCGTATTGACGAGCGTCTCATTCACGGTCAGGTTATGACCGCATGGATGCGACTCTATGCGCCTAATTCTATTCTGATAGTTGATGCAGTCTCCGCAGCTAATACGTTCCTCTCGCGTATTCTTTTTGCTGCCGCTCCCAAGGATATTGAGCTTAATGTTATGAACGAAGCTGATGCAGAGGCGTTTCTGAAGGAGCCAGCTCCTGCATCCGAGCGTCTCATGATTTTAGCTAAAACCCCCGCACCTTTCCTTAGCCTTATAGAGAGTGGACTTTCATTTGGGGAAATCATCCTAGGAAATATGGGCGGTGCTTCCGATCGGAAGCGATTTAACAAAAACATTTCAGCCTCAGAAAAAGAAGTGGAAGATTTTCGCAAAATTGTTGAGGCTGGGGTGCCAATTTATTGCCAGATGGTGCCTACGGATTCTAAGGAAAGTATCACGAATCTGCTGTAGGAATGCCAATACATAAAAGCACATAAAAAGGTGACTGGCTCACAAAAGCTGGTAAAACGTCCCTTATCGATTTGACCCAGTTTTGGCTATATGGGTATCGATTGTTGTCGTATGCCCTTGTTTATTGTGGTGCCGCAAGAAGAAAAGGAGTTAGTCGTGGGTATTAGTATTTTGCAAGCATGCCTGATTGCACTCTATTACTGCTTAGCAGAGAGTGCCTGGCCTTTTGGTTCTATGGGAACCTGGGCCACACTTGATAGGCCTCTCGTATCTGGTCTTGTTGTAGGTCTTATTATGGGTGATCCCGTTCAAGGAACCATTATCGGTGCGTCAATCAACATTATGTATCTGGGGGTTATTTCCGCTGGAGGCTCATTGCCGTCTGACTCTGGAATGGCGGGTGTCATGGGAACGGCGTTTGCCCTTGCGGGAGATCTCGATGTCAATGCGGCGTTAGCGCTTGCTATGCCAATTGGTCTTTTTGGTTCTGTACTCTGGACGCTCACCATGTCTGGGCAGTGTTTCTTTGTTGCACTTGCTGACAAGTGGATTAACGATGGCAAAGCAAATCGTATTCAGATAGCTAATTTATGGTTGCCCTATGCAATAAAATGGGCTATTCGTTTTGTGGCTGCATTCATTATCTTGTACCTTGGCTCTGGAATTGTTGTAGATATCTCTAACACGCTTAACGATACCGTTATTGGTGCTCTTAGCGCCATGGGTGCAATGTTGCCCGCAATTGGTATTGGTCTCATGCTTCTAACTATTTTCCATGGCCAAGCACGGTGGTTCTTGTTTCTTGGGTTTTTTGCTGCAAGCTATCTTGGCTTGAGCACGATTGCCATCTCACTGATTTTTGCTTTCGTTGCCATCCTCGTGGTAGGTTTTTCGTCCAATGATTTTGAGGCGTTTCAGGGCGTTACAGAAATTAATAAAACCTCCTTTCAACTCATTAGCAAAAAAGATCTTCTCAAAGCATGGCTTAACTGGGAATACTATAACGAATCTTGCTATAACTACGAGAGGATGCAAGGTCTCGGCTTTGGTGCTGCAATGTATTCTGTTTTGAAACAAATTTATAAAGATGACCCTGAAGGCCTTACTGCCGCAATGAAGCGTCATACCTTATTCTTCAATACTGACCATAATTTTGGTGGCATGATTTTGGGAATCTGTACGTCAATGGAAGAACAAAAAAAGCTTGGTGCAGATATTTCAGACGATACGTTCACATCTATCAAGTCGGGCCTTATGGGTCCTTGTGCCGGCATTGGGGATACGCTCTCTCAGGTCGTTCTCATTCCTATACTTGCTGTTATCTTTATTAACCTTGCATCACAGGGTGCAACATGGGCTCCTGTTATATATACGATTTTGTTTGTATCCATCTTCTATGGTGTCGGCTACTGGATGCTTAACGTTGGCTATAAATCTGGTGGAGAAACCGTGCTCAAAATGATGGAGTCTGGCATCTTTGACAAGGTTGTGCGTGTCGCTGAGATTTTAGGTTGTGCCGTTGCAGGCGCACTCATCTGCAGCTATGTTGGCTTTACATGGAATGTTTCAGTTGTGCAGGATGGCGTGGAACTCTTTAATCTGCAAACGGGTGTCTTTGATGCAATTTTGCCCAAAATGATGCCTTTACTGCTCACATTAGGCGTTTATTTTGCAGCAAAAAAGGAAGTCAAGGGTTCTCACATTACTTTTGTCCTCATGGCAGTTGGTTTTATTCTTGGCATGCTTGGCGTAATCGCTGCATAACACCAGTTCACCATAGGTATGAGCCCGTGTGGGTCTGTTGATCCCACACGAGCCCTTCGACCGACTTTCCAAAAATACATTCAAAAAAAGATTGGAGCAATGATGGCAAAAATTACGAACGTTGGACTTTTTGTCAGTGATCTTACGGCTGCAAAAGCCTTTTTTGAAGATGTGTTTGATGCCAAAGAACACTGCGCCTATAACGAGGAGGAGAACAACTACTACTCCTTTATCCTCGATCTATCTGATGGTCCGCGCATAGAACTTATGACAAAGCCAGAGATTGTTAATACTAAGAAAGATTGTAATCGCACAGGCTGGGCGCATATCTGCATCAAGGTCGAAGGTAAGGAGCGCTTCGACGAGATCGTTGCAAAGTTTCATGCGGCGGGTTACGAAATGCTGTATGAGCCTGCAACTGTGGGAGGCAAAGAATGCCGTGCAATCACATTTGAAGATAACGTGATTGAGGTTTGCTACTAATAAGAGCTTAAAGACAGCAGAATGGAAGTGAAACATGACACTCTTTAACAAGATCTTTAGCAACAAAAAGCCAATTATCGGTATGGTGCACCTAGCCGCTCTTCCTAGTTCACCAACATACGGCGGGAGTATGGCTGATGTCTACGCTGCCGCCTTGTCTGATCTTCGTGCTCTTATTGCGGGTGGTATTGACGCGGTTATTGTAGAAAACTTTGGCGACGTGCCCTATGCAACAAAGAGTAATTTGATCAACTACTTAGCTATATCGAATATTTTTACGCGCCTCCGTGAAAGCTGCAATCTTCCCATGGGGATTAACGTGCAGTTTAATGACTGTCGAGCGGAGTGGGACATTGCATATACATGTGATGCTGATTTTGTTCGCGTGGAAGTGTTCGCTGAAAATCGTATGGGGCCTAATGGAGTTTGTATTGCATCCGGCCCTGATCTCATGAGACTCAAGGCGGCATATCCAGCAGAAATTGCCCTTCTTGCAGATTTACAGGTCAAGCACACGTTTCCCATCACGGAGCAGCCAGTTGACTTTACTGTTGAATCCATAATTGAGGGTGGCGCTGATGCCGTCATTTGTACGGGACTTGTTACAGGGAAGAGCCCGAGTCTTGATGAAGTACAGCAAGTTAAAAAGTGTGCAGGTGATTTTCCAGTACTCGTAGGTAGTGGTGTTAACGCTTCAACTGCATCAACTTATCTTGATGTGGCGGATGGAGTTATTGTGGGAAGCAGTATCAAAGAAGGCGGAAAAGTTACCAATCCTGTGAATGAACATTTGGTCCAAGTGCTTATGGAAAGTGTTGAAGGAAGGGGTGTCCGCAGTGTTAATAGGTAGTATTACTGGGGGACAGCCCGTCTGTGTTGTTACTGGAGCTTCTGGTGGTATTGGGTTTGCCATTGCATCTAAATACTATAGGAGTGGCTTTTCTATTGTTATGCTCGATATACACGAAGACAAGCTTGTTGTAGCTGCAAAAAAGTTGGCATTACAAACAGCATCAGATCAAGCGATTCTTGCGTTGGATGTTGACGTTGCTCTTGAAGAGGCTGTGCGTATAGCGGTAAAGACCATTGATGAAAAATTTGGCCGGATTGATGTTCTGGTTAATACGGCTGGAATTGTGGGACGATATGACCTTACAGAAAACTATCCCTTCAGCCAGTTCAGAAAAATCTATGAGGTTAATGTATTTGGTACGTTCCTTATGATGCAAAGCATCCTTCCTATTATGCGCCGTCAAAAATCTGGCTCCATCATTAACTTTGGCTCAGTCTCAGGTATGCGGGGTTATGAGTATGAAGTCGGATACGGCTCAAGCAAATGGGCGGTTATTGGTATGACCGAAAATGTCGCGAGTGAATATGGCAAGTTTGGCATTAGGGTTAATAGCGTTTCACCGGGGTGGGTGAATACTCAAATGATGAAACGAACGCTCGAGAACTATGGTGACCTTGAGTCTAGCGGGAATAAAACGGCTGTAACACTGGGTCCGCTCGGATGTGCTGCCGAGCCAGAGGAAATTGCCGACGCAGTGTTCTTCCTTGGTAGTAGTGCAGCTCGTCATATTACAGGGGCTAATCTTGTCGTCGATGGTGGAATGCTTGTTGCATAGGAGGAGATAGCCCACTTTCACAGAACGTATGTATAGATTACGCATATTTTTACATGGCATCTAGCCATACAAACTATTTCTATGAAAGGAAAACAATGATTCAGGAGATTGCTCAGGATTTTTTTTCAAAAAAGAGGGTTATCGGAATGGTTCACCTGCTGCCACTTCCTGGCAACATGTCATATAGAGGAAATAAAGAAGAAATCGTTAATAACGCCATAGAAGACGCTAAAGCCTTAATCAAAGGTGGCGTTGATGCAATAGCACTTGAAAACTTCTCTGACTGGCCACAATACAGTACCGAGGTGCCACTGGAGGCATACTCCCTTATGGTACGTATCGCTGCTCAGATTAAGTTGTTTTGTCCAATCCCGTTTGGTGTAAATATTGAAATGAACGCTTGGAAACAGGAGTGGGCGATGGCTTACGCTGTCGATGCAGATTTTATTCGTGTGGAAGCTTTTGTGGATAACCGAGCGGGTTCTTTTGGCTATATCGAGGCCTGTTCTACTGGCATGATGAACCTGATGAAGGAGTATCCGTCTAATACTATGCTTTTCACGGATGTTCATACTGCTGAAACGTATGGCGTGCCAGAGGTACCCATCAATGAACTTGCTGAGAATGCCATCAATCATGATTCCAGTGCCATTATTGTGACTGAGAACGATGACCGTAAGCGTATTAGTGTTGAAGATGTTAAGTCCATGCGTGAGGCTCTTGGCAGTTTTCCAATCATAGTGGGGTCGGGTGTGAAGCCCGAGACAGTTTTGTCTTATTTTGAGTATGCAGATGCGGTAATTGTAGGCCGAGGATTCAAGACGGGAGACCGCATCGACCTTACTAAAGTAACTGAATTCATGAGCATTGTGAAGAGTGCCTATGGCAACTAAAATCATGGTGGTCACACACGGGGCACTTGCCTATGCGCTGCGCGATGCCGTAGGGATGTTCTTTGGAGACAATTCGCAAGAAATTATAGCTCTTGGCTTGGAGCCAAATGATTCTCTAGATAAATTCAGAGCGACAGTAGATGAAGCGTTGGAAAAGAACTATAGCGACGACGGTATTCTTATTTTTGTCGATATGGTGTGCGGTACACCTTTTAATACTGTTGCTATGGTTTTGGGGAACTTTGTAGCAAATCATCCACAGGTGGAGTGCATTGCAGGAATAAACCTCCCCGTTCTCATGGAGGCATTCAGTGATAGAGCAGAAAAGAAAGCGAGGGAGCTTAAATACGAGGCAATCGAGCTGTTTCCACAAACATATGTTGATTTGCGCGAAATGCTGGAATTTTAAGCATTAAGAATAGGCGCTGTATAGCGGATAAAATAGCTCATTGGATGATAAGAGCATAGCGGACAAAACGTTATCCGGTTTGGGCTTCCGATGTAGATCGGAAGCCTTTTTGCATGAGCTCTCAGACAGAGCGCTTTCGTGACGGTACTGTCAAGAATCTTGCGCACTTTGAGTTAGCCGCCCTGCTTGCCTCGGCA
>NZ_CAMXYY010000036.1 GCF_947253395.1 uncultured Olegusella sp. | reverse complement strand
CGCATATCAAAAACGTACTCATCTATTTGAGGGAGCATTATGACGAACCGCTCAGCATTAAAGATGTTGCCAATATGGCAGGCTACAGCAAAGCGCATCTCATGCGCAGTTTCAAACAGGAAACGGGACAGAGTTTTGTGTCGTATCTCACTGACTACCGACTAACAGCCGCTAGTCACCTTCTGAGACGTACCCAAGAGCCCGTCACTGCCATTGCGGCCAGCTGTGGTTTTGAGAGCCTTTCTTACTTTATACGCAAATTCAAGGCACGGTATGGCATCTCTCCTGGCGCTTATCGCAAACAGCGAAGTAATGCGGAGAAAGCAACAAACAAGCTGCCATCTCAACTTGCCCCTGACTTACGAGCGTGATACCGTGAGCGTATAGAAAACTGCAGTCGGAAGACTGCGACCTGCGAGGAGGCGAACCATGGAATATGTCCCGTTATGCGAGGACCACAATGCCGCGTTACCACCGCTGTGCACATGGCAAAGTCCTCGCGCTGAGCTTGCGTAAAACATCAAATATGTCCTGACTGGGCGCTTTGATGAGGTTTTCCTGTGTACAAGACAGTATATGACGTGATTCTTTGGGATCTCGCCGCGCGGCTAGCTGGCCTTCGCACGTCGGAGGTGCAGATATTTTTGCACTACTTTTCCTCGACACGCGAAGGAGACAGTTATGTCTGCTATCACTACCAAGAAAAACTTTCGTTCTGAACTAAGCCGCGAGCTTGCTTTTGCTGCACGCCACGATGTGGAACGCACGCTTACACGACTAATGTCTACACACAACGGACTCGCAGCAGATATTGCCCAAGCTAAACTCGACCTGCTGGGCACCAATGAACTCACACCTACACATGTAGCATCACCCGCAAGAAGGCTCTTTGATGCCTTTGTAAGTCCATTTACACTCATTTTGCTGGCGTTGGCTGCGATCTCTTTTTACACTGAGGTCATTGCTGTGGCACCCGAATCACGCGACCCTTCCACGGTAATCATCATTGGCATGATGGTGGTCATTTCAGGTGTTTTGGGCTATGTCCAAGAAGCAAAGAGTGACCGTGCGGCAGCAGGTCTGCGCACGATGGTTACTTCAACATGCTCGATCACACGCCGGGATCCTGAGACAGATGAACCACAAACGAGCGAAATCCCTATCGCACAGGTTGCCGTAGGCGATGTAGTAAATCTTGCAGCAGGCGATATCATCCCAGGTGACGCACGTGTTGTGAGCGCCAAGGATCTTTTTGTAGCACAGGCTGCGCTCACTGGTGAGTCCGAACCTGTAGAAAAGACGCCTGATACAGTCCACACGCCACGCATGCGCTCGGGCCGCCGTCGTCCGCTGACTATTGCTGACTGCAGTAACATTTTATTTGCTGGTACCACGGTGCAAAGTGGCAGCGCTACGGCAGTAGTTGTTGGAACGGGCGACAACACCTACCTTGGTCACATGGCCGAAACTCTCGCTGAAGCTCCTACAAAAACAGCCTTTGACCAAGGTATTGAGGATGTCTCACGCGTGCTCGTCAGGTTTATGGCAGTTATGTGCCCCTTTGTTTTGCTTGTCAACGGGCTAACCAAGGGCGATTGGCCAGCTGCTCTGTTATTTGCGCTGTCAATTGCAGTGGGTATTACACCGCAGATGTTGCCCGTCATTGTTACCACCTGTCTTGCGCGTGGTGCCACCGAAATGAGTCGTCACGATGTCATCGTCAAGGGTTTAGGTTCTATCCAAAATCTTGGTGCAACAGATGTACTGTGCTGCGATAAAACAGGAACACTCACCGAAAACCGTGTCATACTTGAGCGTCACTTAGATGTAACTGGACATGATGACAACGATGTCCTGCGCTTTGCCTATCTCAACAGTTCGCTACAAACAGGGCTAGTTAACCTCATCGATCAGGCAGTAATTGACGCGACACGCGAGCTTGAGGCGGCCGATCCTCGCCTATCAGTATTGGATAGCCGCTACGAAAAAATTGATGAGATTCCTTTTGATTTTGAGCGCCGCCGCATGAGCGTGGTGGTACGCGAAAAGGCAACGGGACTAACCGATATTGTGACCAAAGGCGCTGTTGAAGAGGTGCTATCCATCTGCAGTTTTGTTCGTTATCACGGCAAGGAGCTACCACTTCGCGGGGATCTCGTACGCAAGGTAGAAGCCGAGGCAACGCGTCTGGGCGATGAGGGATTGCGTGTAATTGCTGTAGCACGACGCTCTCATCAATTGCCCGTGGGTGCATTTTCGGTAGCGGATGAAAGCAATATGACTCTCGTAGGTTACCTAGCTTTTTTGGATCCGCCCAAAGTTGGAGCTGCCGAAGCAATCGCACGTCTAGAGGCTAGTGGCGTAGCTGTCAAAGTACTTACCGGTGACGCTGAGCGTGTGGCTGCTGCCGTATGTAAAAAAGTCGGCGTTGATGTACAAGACATACTAACGGGCGCTGATGTTGATGAGCTAAACGATGAAAAGCTCGCTGCACGCGCCGAGAACTGCAGACTTTTTGCCAAACTCTCTCCCCTACAGAAAGCTCGTGTGGTGCGCATATTGCGCGAGCAAGGTCACGCCGTCGGTTTTTTGGGTGACGGCATCAATGATGCGGCGGCAATGCGTGCAAGCGATGTAGGTATTTCTGTTGATACTGCTGTGGACGTGGCAAAAGAGACGGCAAATATCATTTTGCTCAAGAAAGATCTCATGGTGCTCGACCATGGAATTGAGGAGGGACGCCGTACCTATGTCAATACCATCAAGTATGTAAAGATGACTGCCGCATCGAACTTTGGAAACGTGCTATCTGTCATGGTAGCAAGCGTAGCTTTACCTTTTCTGCCAATGACATCGCTTCAGCTGTTGCTGCTGGGTTTGGCTTATACACTCGCGGCGGCAGCGCTGCCGTGGGATCGTGTAGACGAAGAGCTGCTGCAAGCTCCACAGCGTTGGGATGCGGAGTCGATTACCAAATTTATGGTGTGGATTGGGCCTACAAGCTCGGTGTTTGATCTGCTGACTTACGCATTGCTGTTCTGGATGGTGTGTCCCGCTATTGCAGGTGGCACTTGGAATATGGCAGCTACGGGAATGTTTGTTGCAGCATTCCAGACCGGTTGGTTTGTTGAGTCGATGTGGAGTCAGACGCTGGTCATGCATGCTCTTCGCACTGAAAAGCTCTCTTTCATAGAAAGTCGTGCTTCTTGGTCTCTCTCACTGCTCACAGCCTTGGGTGTGTTGCTTGTAACAGCCATGCCCTACATGCCAACAGTTGCCAAAGCCTTGGGTTTAATACCATTACCTGCAAGCACACTACCTATACTTTTAGGTGTCATTATTGGGTATCTCATACTCGTTGCTTTAGCAAAAAAACTGTATATCCGAAGGTTTGGCCGCCTGTTATAGTGGCAGATTGAGCCGTCTTACGCGCCGATACATTTGCAGGCTGAGACTCCATCACTACTAAGCGGTGGAGGCTCAGTGCATTTGTTGCAATCTGTACAACCCGCCAAATCAGAACACCTCGGCATTAAGTAACGAGGTGTTCTGTTTAAATTAACCAACTACATTCGCTCATGTTTGCGATGCAGCTCTGACACAACAATCGCTAACAAATCTTCCGCAAATAATGAATCTGTAGCTCCAGCCGTGCAAACAATCAATCCAGCGCTCAAATACGCAACAAAGAAGCCCTGTAAGAATACGCTACTGATATGCTGCCCTATTTATGTAGGAGTATAACTACGTCTCCTGCTTGCATATTTCCCGTATGCGCAAGCTCAATCTGCGAAAAGTCATCACTATTAGTAATGGCGCAGATGACAACATCATCATGCCCTGCAGCAGCAATCTTTTTCTTGGAAAAGCCAAGAAGAGCTTCACCCACATTGATATGTTGACCCTTTTCTGCATAGACCGTAAAACCGTCGCCCTTCATTTCTACGGTATCTACTCCGACATGGATAAGAAACTCAGCGCCATTATCGCCAGATATGCCTAGTGCATGAAAGTTCGGTGCTCCAAGAACACTGATGGTACCTGAAATAGGTGCATAGATAGTCTCATCTGATGGTTTTACGCCAAAACCTAGTCCCATAGCGCCTGTAGAAAATACAGGGTCACTTACAGCAGCGAGTTCAACTACCTCACCAGATACCGGACATACAACATCGTTTTGAGCAACAGTCACATCGAGTGCCGCAGGTTTTGCTGGCTTTTTGAAACGATCGAAAAGTCCCATTTTTTTTCTTCCTCATCTATAAATAAAAGCAACTAGTATCTAAGAAAATGCCGTAGAAAATACTAAAACTATCTCCTACGGCAATACACAAATAAATAATTATATTATTTGCTGTTCTCAGGCTTATAGCTTATAAACTCGATTACAAAGCCAATAGCAGCTGCACCAAGAGATGCGATAATGGCGTAAATCATGTAGGTAATGCCTGCTCCAAGCGCATTTGAGCTATCAATAAAACTGAGCCAATTAAAGACTCCAAGACCGCCAAGGATAAAAATCTTTGCACCCACAATTCCTATAAAAAGTCCAGAAAGTGCAGAAGCGATAGAAGCATTAATAAAAGCTTTCTCATCGGGGAGCGCAACACCATAGATTGCAGGCTCAGTCACACCGAAGAAAAATGCCGAAATCATTGCAGGAAGCGCAATACCACGGAATTGACTATCTTTATTCTTAAGATACATTGCAAATATAACAGCGCCCAAAGCAAAAGAGTGACCAATCATTCCAGGCAGGATGTAATCATAGCCAGAGTTGAAATTAATAAGTGCAAGAGGCACTAAACTCCAATGGAAACCAAAGATAACGAGCACCATCCAAAACGCTCCGACAAGCGTACTCAAAAGAACGGTACCGATAACGGGAATGGAAAGAATTGCCTCAAAGAAGCTCTGGATGAGATTAGTAAGCAGTGTAGCGACAGGTCCGATAATGAGATAACCCAGAACTACTGTACAAGTAAGAGTAACGAGAGGTACAAAGAAGAGCTTGAGTGAATCAGGCATCCATGACCTACAAGATTTTTCTATCTTAGATGCCAGCCATGTCATGAGCACTACAGGGATAACGGAGGAGGTATAACCTGAGGCTGGCATAATAATGGGGATACCAAAAAATGTTGAGTACCACGAGAATACGCCTGCAAAACCAAGATCAACGCTACCAATAACTTCACCTGAAGTCAGTGCAACCATAGAGGGATAGACTAACGCAAAGCCTATAGCCATACCCGTAAAGCCATTCATCTTAAATTTCTTGGCTGCCGAGAATCCGAGAGCTACAGGTAGGAAATAGAAAAAGCCATCAGCCACGGTATAAAGCATGGTGTAGGCGCCGTCTGTCATAAAAGCAGGAACTAAAAAAACTGCTAGAGCAAGCACGCCCTTCATAATACCCGCAGCAGAAAGTACACCAAGAACGGGTTGGAAGATTCCGGAAATGAGGTCAATGACTAAGGCGCCTATCGTCTTAGGGGCTTCATCCTCGTCGTCAGCAGCCACTTCTCCTGCACCAGATAGTCCACCTACTTTGAGGATAGCATCATACACGCCCTCAACAATGTTGCCAACGACCACCTGATACTGACCGTTAGCATCCATCACCTTTATGACACCTGGAAGCTTCTCAATCACCTCCGTATCTGCTTTTTTTACATCTTTCAGCTTAAAACGAATACGTGTAATGCAATGTGCAACACTTCTGATGTTTTCGTTGCCACCCACATTGTCGAAGATGGCTTGAGCAAGCTCTGTGTAATCCTTTGCCATATTATTCCCTTCTCGAGAATCCGCCCACTCTTTTTATACCAAGCTGCGTTGTAAACGTAGCCTTAGTACCTACGTTGCCATGATGAGACGATTCACATGCATCATCAGATAAAGCAACTCTTCGTTCGTACAGTTCCATCCATAGGTTTCCTGTAGATACGCATCAATCTGCATCACAATGAGATAGACTTCGGGAAAATCATGAGCGGCTTGCTTAAAGAGCGTACTATTGTCACTTTGGTTTAGTTTTTTCTCGCCTGCCAAACGAGATGCGAGGTAGCGAAAATGTGCCGCAAAACGTTGAAACGCATATGACGTGCGATCGAGGGTAATGTGCACATTATCTTCAATAAGAACACTTGCATGAGAAATAATCTTGGTGCTTTCAATAACAAGGCGGATGGTACTTTCATCTCCTCCGCCACCAAGTTCGCCATTTACCAGATGCAGCGCTATAGCACAAGCTTCATCGTCTGGAAGCTCCGCACCTGACACGCGACGATTAATCATTTCAACACCCGTTCGCGCAAGTCCCAGCTCTGTTGGATATACAAAAGCAACGGTGTCAGAAAGCGGGTTGCTAATAAAAATACCCTCTTGCCTACGCTGGATAGCGAACTGAATATGATCTGCAAGTGTAAAGGGAAGATTGGGGTTGAGCTTACAATCTAGTTCCATACGGGCAAGCTCAACAATATCAGAGGCAGCTAAAAGAATATTGGTGTCTAGATAATCCAGTGAAGTTGCAATCGAGCTGCTCACATCGCGAAAGACACGCTGAATTTCATCATGCTTTCCAACCTCATACGGCATATGATGAAATCCGATACCCTTGCCAAAAACTACAACTTCCTGACCCGTGTCATCGGTGCCAAAAGCTACATTGTTATTTATCTTCTTAGTGAGCAGCACAGGTACTCCTCTGGACTCTACTTCAAGTGACCACATAGATCACGCAAGTAATGCCTCAGCGGAGTAACAATCTTGCTAGTTCGTATTTAACATACGTGGATAAAGAATACAAGACTGAGATTCATATGTGGTAGTCTATGCTCGGCAAACAGCATTTTTACAACTTCCTCCCCTAGGAGTAAACTCACCCGTATGACAAACGATTGGGGGTTGCATGAGCATCACTATCAATTTATTTTATACAGGAACAGCAGGAAGCACCCTGGCATTTGCACGCGAAATGATTAATTCTGGCACGGTTGATGCAATTCGCGCCGAAGATGGAAACGAAAGTTATGCCTATTTTCAATCATTAGATGATCCAGAAACCATATTGCTTATCGACAAATGGTGCGACCAAAAAGCTATTGATGCCCACCATGCATCTCCAATGATGACACGCATTGCTGAGCTCCGGGAGAAATACGATCTGCATATGCAGGTACATCGCTATAGCGATGCAGAAGATGCTCCACAGGATGAGCGCTTTATTCGTAAGTGAGATCCCGTTTTGACACCAAAATAAAACCAAGGACAGTCTGCATGTTGCCCTTGGTTTTTATTTTGTATTCGAACGCTAAATATTTTGCACTAGTTTAAATCTTCACCATTGCTCTTAATAATTTTTTGGTAGTAGAAGAACGAATCTTTGCGTACACGATGCAAATCACCCGTACCATCGTCATGCTTATCAACATAAATGAAACCATAACGCTTGCGCATTTCACCAGTACCTGCGCTGACCAAATCGATGGGGCCCCACCAAGTGTACCCTATCAAATCAACGCCATCTTCCACAGCCTCACGCATGGCAGCCACATGACTACGAAGGTAATCGATACGATAGGGATCATGGATGCATTCTTTCCCATCTTCTATAACAACCTCATCGTAGGCACCCATACCATTTTCTACGATCATAAGAGGAAGTTGATAACGGTCGTAAATCTCATTGAGAGCAAAACGCAGACCATCAGGGTCAATTTGCCAACCCCAATCTGTCTCTTTGAGGTAGGGATTACGTCCGCCAAAAGACATATTTCCCGCACCCTCTTTGATATCGCCATGTGTTCCCACGATACCACTCATATAGTATGAGAATGTGTAGAAGTCAATAGCGCCCTCACGCAAGAGTTCCTCGTCCCCAGGCTCCATGTTCAACGAGATGCCCTTCTCTTTCCAGAAGCGTTTTGCATAACTGGGGTACGCACCGCGCGCTTGAACATCGGAACAATACCAATTCATGCGACGCATCTCTTCTTGATTGGCGAGTTCATCTTTTGGATCGCAAGTTGCAGCATAGGTAAGAATGAAGCAATCCATATTACCCATCATTACGTTTGTATAGTGCTCATGTGCATACTTCACAAGTTTGGCAGACGCCACAAACTGATGATGGAGAGATTGATAACGCTCTTGCGCATTGTCAGGAACATCTGCCATGGTACCGGTATATCCCTTGATGTTACCAAGCGACAAGGGAACACCCAAGCTCATAGTACCCGCATTAATCTCATTAAACGTGAGCCAGTACTTTACCTTGTCATGCCAGCGATCAAGAAGGACTTTACCATAATTAAAGAAGAAGTCTACAAGACGGCGATCTGCCCAGCCATTGTATTTCTCTACGAGAGCATAAGGAAGCTCATAATGACTGATAGTTACGAGAGGCTCAATGTTATGAGCCTGTAAGCAATCGAAAACCTTGTCATAAAATTCAAGACCTGCTTGATTAGGTTCGCTCTCCTCTCCCGTGGGGAAAAGGCGTGACCAGTTAATTGACATACGGTAAACATTCCAGCCCATTTCAGCAAAAAGCTCGATGTCTTCCTCATAGTGATGGTAGAAATCGGTTGCCTCATGGCTGGGATAAAGTGCATCGGGATCAATTACAGCATCAATCTGACGCGGCGTATGAAGACTACCTCCACGCATGTGGTCTGGGACAGAAGCGCCCTTGCCATCTACATCCCAAGCACCCTCATACTGATTTGCAGCAGTTGCGCCACCCCACAAAAAGCCATTTTTCATCTTCATGACATGCCTCACTCTCCTCTATACCATTCCTCACTTCTACCTACCTCTAAAACGTACTGCAGTTTCAGTTTCTAATTTATAAGTATGTTTTACAAGTTAAATGGGATAAGATGAAACAGAATGAAACAGGGGAAGGACATATGGCAGATCAGTCGAATCACACCAAAAGACTTCTAGCACAGGTGCAGGCTCTCGCACAGGGTCGAACGGGATCAAAACGGTCGATTGCTCAACTTCTTATGAACGAAGGTTCTGGCTTGACACATCTCAGCATGGCTGAAATCGCTCAACTCAGTTTTAGCTCTAAACCTTCTTTGGTACGCTTTGCTCAGGGATTAGGATTTTCTGGGTGGAGATCATTTGAGGAGGCTTACGTTGAGGAAATGCACAGCTACGAAAAACAAGCGCGTAAGTCAAATATAGATACTAACTTTCCTTTTGATGCTGAAACATCGTTGACAAAGATGGCAGAGCATATAGCACGCTTGGAAGAACGGGCACACCATCGAGTATTAGAAGAACTGAATGAAACAACGTTGCGCACTGCTGCACAACGTATGATTCAGGCGCAAAAGATTGTATATTTTGGGGTAGCACAGAATCGTTTTTTGGGCGAGAATCTGGCTTTTCGCTATGCACAAATAGGTATAGATTGTCTTGTTCCTCAAGAAGAGGACTGCGAACTTGTAGCACGTGGCATGGGAAGCGAGCACTGCGCTCTGCTTGTATCCTATTCTGGAGTGGGAAAACAAAGACAACCAGCAAAGTTTTTGCCACTCTTACAGGCTCAGGGAACACGCTGTGTTGTTGTGACAAACTCAGGCAACAACTGGCTCAAACATCATAGTGATTGTTGTCTATGCTTCCCCCCAGAAGAGCATCTTTATAGCAAAATTGCAGGTTATTACAGTGAGGCTGCAACAACATTTGCGCTAGACCTTTTATATTCTGCCTGCTTTCAAGCTAATTTTTCTCAAAATGTGCAGCGCAAACTTGATGCTGTAGTCGCTCATGAGCAGCGCATGCAGGCGAGTGATGTACTGCCAGAGTAATGGGGATCGCGTCATTTTTTATATGCCTCATTTGAATACGGGCTTAACGCTAGATAAAGCTTACATAGGCTAAAAAACAGGACAAGGAATAGGTCCTGTAACAATACCGCCACCAAGACAACGCTCACCCGCATAAATTACCGCACTCTGACCAGGTGCAACACGTTTTTGAGCATCGCTATAGTGTGCACAGACCACCCCATCACTGATGTCTATCTGCACAGCTGTTAAAGTGCCCGTATGACGCGTGCGCAGCAAATACTTTCCTGCTGCTGGTGCCTCTCCGCTAATCCAGCAAACATCATGAAGCTCAATCTCACGAGTCCAAAGCCCTGGGCACATACGATCAGCTGTCACATACACAAGGTTTTTTTGCACATCAGTTGACACTACATAGCGAGCAGGTCCTCCACCAAGGTCAAGACCCCGTCTCTGCCCCACCGTATACAAAAACGCCCCGTCATGATGCCCAAGTACGCTACCTGTCTCCCACTCGACGATATCGCCCGCGCGACGATTGAGCTCATCCAGCAAAAACGTACGAATGCCCACAGGCCCCACAAAACAAATTCCATCGGAATCTGGCTTGTTTTCGACGCCGAGACCACGCTCGGCGCAGGCAGAGCGCACTTCAGCTTTACTAGCAAAACCACCTATAGGAAACAAGCTTCGTACCAGCACCTCTTCGCCAACGCGCCAAAGAAAATAGGTCTGATCTTTGTGCTCATCACAGGCACGGAGCAGTTGAGCATGCCCCTCCTCTTTGCATACACGCGCATAGTGGCCTGTAGCAACAAAGTCAGCGCCTTCAGCAAAAGCGCGTTCGGCAAAACTACCAAATTTGATAGTCTGATTGCACATCACATCAGGATTGGGCGTAAGACCCTGGCGATAACTCTCCACCAAATAATCGACAACCGTACGCTTGTACTCAGCCTCAAAGTCCCAGACTTCAAGGTCAACACCAAGTGTGACCGCAATACGCTCAGCATCTGCCAGCTCGTCTGCCCACGGACAATGAAAGCCTGGCAAATCGCGCGACCAATTACGCATGTAGATGGCCTTCACATCGTATTTTTGCTCGACAAGCAGAGCTGTCGCCAACGCAGAATCAACTCCACCAGAAAGACCAACATAGACCTTTGCCTTGCTCATCGGGTGCCTCCCATCGAGACAGAAGTAGAATCCCTTGCCGCTACAAGCTCTGCCTCAGTAAGACCAAGCCGGGTGAGCTCGGAATGCACAACCTCAATAATTTGCTCAGCCGCATACTCAATATCTGCCTCGCAACTACTGCGACCCAACGTGAGGCGCAAGCTGCCCTGCGCTACTGACGCTGATACGCCAATTGCTTGTAAGACATGCGACTGACGCATCTTGCTTGCAGCGCAGGCGCTACCTGTACCCACATAAACGCCACGACGCTCAAGCGCTATCAGCAGACGTCGAGCATCCAACAGGGGAAAGGATATATGCAACAAGCTGGGCAAACGCTTTTTAGGATTGCGAGGACCCGAAACCAAAGCCCAAGGAAATTCGCTCACCAGTCTACGCTGCAGGCGGTCTCGCAACTGCTGCAAGCGCTGCGCCTCCTCAGCTCGACCAGCAATGGCAAGTTCTAATGCCGCAGCAAAGCCTACCGCCCCAGCAACATTTTCAGTACCAGAACGCACGCCTGATTCTTGGCCACCACCCAAAACTAAAGGTCGCAAAGGCACGCCTTCTGCCGCCCAGAGGAGTCCTACTTGCTTGGGACCATAGACTTTAGCTGCTGACATCGTCATCAGATCACAGCCCAAGGAGGATACATTGGTAGAAAGATAGCCTGCAGCCTGAGAAGCATCTGTATGTAACCAGAGCGGACGTAGCTCACCCGCAGCAAGACGTCGCTTGCGCTCAGCAGCAATCACCCGTGCTATTTTGCGAATTGGCTGGATGCTGCCAATTTCACCATTTGCAAGCTCAATTGAGATAAGTTCAGTTTCCGAACAAATAGCTGCGGATAGCGCAGCTATATCAACGCGACCATCGCTGCATACACCAACCACATCACAAGGATGAGTAGCAGCACAATTTAGCACACTCTCATGCTCAATCGCATCTACGATAACGCGAGCTTTGGGATCTGCGACCACAGCAAAAGCAAGGTTATTAGCCTCGGTAGCTCCTGCTGTCACTGTGACGCAGCCAGGACGTGCGCCAATAAGGTGCGCGATACGAGTGCGGGCATCCTCATAAGCTGCGCGGGCATCGCGCGCTGGTGCATAAGGAGCTGAGGGATTGTAGAAGCATTCTGAAAAATAAGGAAGCATAGCACGAGTGACTTCATCTGCCATGGGAGTTGCTGCAGCAAAATCCAAATAGACTTCGCGAGCCGCCACATGTGTCTTAGCCAAAACCGCTCCCCACCGCTCGCCTATCCCCTCAAGGCAATTTTCCGCCAAAAGAGCTATACGAGCAAAGCATACAAAAAAGGACACCCGCTTGCACGAATGCCCTTTACAATTCTGGAGGCGAAGCCCGGATTCGAACCGGGGATCAGGGCTTTGCAGGCCCGTGCCTTACCACTTGGCTACTTCGCCGTACGCTGACGCATGCGCGTCAGATAAAGAAAAGGCCGAACGAATCGGCCCGGATAAACCATGGAGCGGGCTACGGGGGTCGAACCCGCGACCTCCACCTTGGCAAGGTGGCGCGCTACCAACTGCGCTAAGCCCGCGACGCAAGAAAGTACTATACGGGACTCCGCTCATGGATGCAAGTACAAATTTGGAAAAATGTACCATTTGAGGAAAATTTTTCTCAAGAGTTGATTATCAAGCTCAACCGAACGTCAGAGAAAATCTTTCAAACTCAACAAAACAGCAGCTTAGATGCCACGTGCAAGCTTCACAATTCTTACTACTGTACCCGATCCGACGGTTTTGGGAACAATGGTAACCGAATCAGCAAGCAGTCGCATAAGCTTAAGACCACGACCACGCGCTTGCCAACAGTCATCTTCTGCTGCATCATCAGCAATACGCGAAATGCCCAAGCTTCCATCAGCCAACGCCGCACGCCAACTATCAGCACACCCACAACCGCAGTCACTTACTTCTACCACGACACGATCGCGATAGCCCACAATCTCTACAAGTGCACCCTGGCCATCTGTGTGGTCCACTGCATTACCAACAGCCTCTCCTACCGCTAGATTGGCATCAAAGCGCTCATCACTACTCAAGGGAAGCAGCTCGAGCAACTCACTAACCTTAGAGCGCGTCGCTGCAGGATCGAGCGGATTAATGCGGAGGACACGCCTCCAAAGCGGCAGCGTGCCAGGCTCAAGCTCGGGCACTTCATCTTGTTCTACCACTGTTGAAACGGGAATAAAGTCCACCACACGTCTCAAGGCGAGTGCCCTCAGTACCACGGGCGAAACGTTGATAAGGGACATGAGACCACCAGCTGCTCGCATACGAGCAATCTCGCGAATGATAAGTCCCATCCCCGCCGAATCGATAAAGCTTACATCGGCCATATTCAAAATTACGCGCCGACAACCCGAGCTAATAAGGCTGTCGATGCTACGCCGCACGGCAGGTACGGTCATAACATCAAGATCGGCCTTGAGGGGCACTACGGCTATGTTGGTATCAGGTCTCATACGGGAAGTCTTCCCCGCAATAACGTACCTTAATCTGATGTTGTGCGTACAAATTTGTCAAAGCGCAAAGAAACAAGGGCAACGTCATCTTCCAGATGACGATCGGTGAACTCATCGAGTCGAGCCAACAGACGGTCAAGCAGACCCTCAAAGCCTACGGGAAGCTCTGCCATCACCGCCTCACACAGCCCTGCTTCGCCAAAAAACGCCCCATCTGGCGCACGAGCCTCAGTTGTGCCATCCGTATAAAGAAGCAAAATATCACCGGGAAAGAGCTTGATGCGACCATTGCGATATTCCATCTCGCGGAAGGCTCCCACCACGCCTGACTGTACGTCCAATGTGCTTAGATCACCCGTCTGAGCACGAGCAAGTATTGCCGGCGGATGGCCAGCAGAACAATAGCTCAGCTCTGCTCGATTAAGGTCAATGATGCCTACAAAGAGCGTCGCAAAAGTTTCCAGGCGCGTAAAGCCAAGCAAAAAATCGTTGAGCAGGCGCACCATACGAGCAGGGTTCAGCCCTTCCCAGGAGTAAGCACCCAGTGCTGTTTTGACAGCAGCTGATACTGAAGCCGCTTCAACACCTTTGCCCGAAACATCGCCCATAATGACACAGGCGCGATCCTTAGGTAAGCGAATGAGATCATAAAAATCACCACCAACAGAAGCGGACTGCGTTGCCGATGTATAAAAACCTGCAGCAGTCACACCAGGAACTTTTTGTAATTCATTACGCATGCCAGTCTGTAAGGCTTGAGAAATATGTCGATCACGTTCGTAAGCCTCTTCAGCCTGAGCAGCATCGTGAGTATCCTCAGCAAGCCTACGAAGAAAACTCATTTCGAGTTCATCAAATGGTTCAAGTTCCGCATCACGCAGCAAGAGCATTGCGCGACGCACACCCCCGACAATACCCAAATCAAAAAGCGCACCCTGACAAGACTCGCCCGCCTCAACAAGCCAAGCACCCAGATTATCTGTAGGATCGATGGCAACTACCCTTGTTTCAGCCTTTTCTTCTTGATGGCAAAGCAGCTCTGACGGGAGCACACGACGACCATGTATCGGTAAATCAACGAGGTAATCACCATGTTCTGAAAGTGGATAAGGACGCAGGAAAACCACCGAACACAATAAAGTTTCACCCAATAAAGTGCGAACCTTGTCACTGATATCTTGCCGTTTTTCAGCAGAAGCATCCATACTCTCGGACAACTCATCTTCTTCCAGCGCATTTCCTGCATCCAAAATGAGTCCAGAAAGCTTGTTGCCTAGCTCCGCTAATTCGCGTTCGCGCTGCTGATGCAGAGTTGCAACGGCGCCTGCCAACTGCACAGATAGATAACTTGCCACCGCATCAAGAAGCTGCGCATCATCACGACGAATTTGCTTGGCAAATTCCCAACCCACAATAATGGCCGCAATGATATGGTTTCCAAACCATACGGGTGCCAACAAAAAGCTTTTGTAGGGCGGCACTATCGACTTGTGTACATGAAAGGTTTCACGTGTTTCTTCGTCAATCAATTCACGAACTTTTAGCTCGCCTTGACGCAGATCTTCTCGACGAGGATCAAGCACGCGCAAGCGCAGGCCGCCGCCCAGCTCGCGCAGTCTGTGCTCAAAAGCTTTTCCAGGGACAAAGAAGTGCTTGACCTGCGATGTGTTAGTACCTTCACTTGCACCATACAAGCGAAACCCATCACTTTCTGCAAGATAAAGCAACGCTCCCGTTGCTTCAAGCGTAGAAGAAATTTCCTGTAGTACATCAGTAAAGAGAGTTGCCACATCGGTTGCATCAATCGTACCAAGCACAATTTTGAGCGTACCCGAAAGTCGTCTATTAGCACGTGAAAGCTCCTCAAGCAAGCGCTCACGTTCACGACTTGCAGCTTCCTCATCATGTACAATTGAAGCCACTAATACATATATTTCTTTGGGAGCCTGTACACGATCAGCGCGCACATTGAGCTCACGTGCGCGGCCATCTGCACTTGCACAGAGCAGACGCCGCGTGCTCCCATCCACAGGAAAAGGCAGATCAGCGAGGCAAAAATCCGTCTTGGGAGCATGTCCTAGCGCAGGTGGAAAAAGCATACGAACATCAAGATCTTGAATACTTGATATCGCAATACGATTTTTTACCGCTTGTCCCAGCAACTCTTCGGCTTCCTCGTTGGCAAACAGAATGTGTCCTGCTCCATCAAAAGCCAAGGCGGCATCACTGGTCATAGCCAGCAGGCGTGCAAGCAAGCCCGATGTCGTCCGATCTACCTCTGTCGAAGTATGTAATATCACGTTTTCCTTGCGTTCTATGCTCGCCTTGGGCATCTCTTCTGCCACTACATTCCCTTTCCAAGCTTCTTCTTGAGAATAGTCATCGAGCAAACCTTACTTTGCATCTGCCCAAGTTGTACCGTAGCTGACATCGGCCACCAGCGGCACCTTGAGCGTAACAATACCTTCCAT
>NZ_CAMXYY010000035.1 GCF_947253395.1 uncultured Olegusella sp. | reverse complement strand
GTGGCTTTTGACATTTTTTCTGAAACAGAACGTGGCGTTTGGCAAGCAGGGCCGCTCTGCTTGAAATGATCCGTGGCGTTTGGCAAGCAGGAGCCCGCTACTTGAAACGATGCGTGGCGTTTGACAAGCAGGACTAATCTGCTTGAAACGATGCGTGGCGTTTGATAAGCAGAGTCGCACTACTTGAAATAATCCGTAGCTTTTTCGAGCTTTGAGCAGAGTCGAGAAGAAAAAGGGAGCCGCACCAAGGCGACTCCCTTGAACTACATATCGACAAGCAGTGTAGCTTGCACGAGTAACGCCACGCTAGAGGACCTCTACTCGTTGACAGGCTTCTTCCAGAAGGAAAGAATCAGCATGCCAACAGCAGAACCAGCGAGCAGGGCAAGGATGAACATTACAGGATTGCCAAGGACAGCAATAACCCAAGCACCACCATGGGGAGCGGGGCTGTAGCAACCAAAGAGTGCAGATAGTCCACCGGCAACAGCAGAACCAACGATGCAGCTCGGGAGCACATGAGCGGGGTCAGCAGCCGCAAAGGGGATGGCGCCTTCGGAGATAAAGGACAGACCCATGATGTAGTTTACCAAGCCTGCATCACGATCAGCCTTGTTCCACTTGTTCTTAAAGAAGGTTGTGGACAGAGCAATCACCAAAGGAGGCACCATGCCGCCAACCATGCAGGATGCCATGACTACCTGACCAGCAGAGCCAAGCGTGGCATCAGCAAGCAGGCCCGTGGAAAAGACGTAGGCAGCCTTGTTGAATGGGCCACCCATATCGATGGACATCATGCCACCGACAACAGCGCCAAGCAGAACAAGGTTGGTTGTACCCATACCAGCGAGGAAGTTGTTCAGAGCAGTATTGATAGCGCCAAAAATCGGGTTAAGTAGGAACATCACGCCACCAACAACGAGCACTCCGAAGAGTGGGTAGATGAGGATGGGCTTGATGCCTTCAAGAGATTTGGGCATACCGTCACAGAGCTTCTCGATACCCAGCATAATGTAGCCTGCAGCAAAACCAGCAAAGAGCGCTGCCAAAAAACCACCAGAGACGCAGGCAGCAGCAGCAGCCTCAGCATCACCAGCTGCAGTCGCGGTCACAAAACCTATGCTATAACCAGCCTTGGCAAATAAACCACCAACAAAGCCAGGTGCCAAACCAGGACGGTCAGCAATAGACATCGAGATATATGCCGCAAGGATGGGCAACATCAAACCAAAGGCCTCGCCGCCGATTGCCTTAAAGAAGAAGGCAAAGGGTGTAGAAGAGCCATAATTGCCAGCACCAGCTGCACCCATATCAAAGAGGAAGGCAAGTGCCGTCAGGATACCGCCACCAATAACGAACGGCAGCATGTGAGAAACACCATTCATTAGGTGTTTGTAGATGATATGGCCAACGCCCTCGCCATCATCGGCCGAACTCACTGGTGCGGCACCACTACCAGCATAGATAGCAGCTTCGCCATTCATGACCTTGTTGATAAGCAGCTCAGGCTCCTGGATGCCCTTGGTGACGGTAGTGGAGTAGACGGGTTTACCCGCAAAGCGTGCAAGGTCGACGTTTTTGTCAGCAGCGATTACGACACCTTTCGCAGATTTGATATCTTCTGCTGTGATGACATTTTTCGCACCACCAGAACCTTGGGTCTCAACCTTGATTTTAAGACCCATCTCGGCAGCCTTCTTCTCAAGACTTTCTGCAGCCATATAGGTGTGAGCAATGCCAGTGGGGCAAGCAGTAATGGCCACGAGGTCAAACTGACCCGTCTGGGCTTCAAGCTCACGCTTCTTTTCTTGCTCGGCAACATAGAGAGCATCCTCAGCGGCATTCAGCAGATTAAGGAACTCATCTGCCGTCTTTGCTGCACGTAGCTTATTGCAAAGCTCCTCATCCACCAAGAGTTGAGAAAGACTTGCAAGCACCTGCAGATGTACGTTGTCCTCGGTGTCGGGAGCTGCAATCAAAAAAATCAACGTAGTCGGCTCGCCATCAAGTGCTTCATAGTCAACACCTGTAGGAATGGTCATTGCAGCCAAACCAGGCTTGCTTACCGCGGAAGACTTGCCATGAGGGATAGCAAGACCATTCTCCACGCCCGTGCTCATCTCGGCTTCACGGGCAAGGACAGCCTTTTTGTAGGTCTCAACATCAGTAATGTTGCCTTGATGCTCCATCAGCGCCACCATCTGGTCGATGGTTGCAGCTTTATCTTTTGGAGCACCTCCAATCTTGATTGTCTCGGGTTTGAGTAAGTCTTTAATCCTCATGCGTCTCCCCTTTCACCTAACACGCATGTGCCAGCCATCGACCTGTCTTATAGAGTTGCAAGCAGAGCTTCCGCCTCGGCACGAGTCGTCAACTCAGACGAGAATGCAGATGCGCTACCACATGCAACGCCCATCTTGTATGCATCCTCGTAATTGCCCTTTTCCAAATAACCCGCTACAAAGCCAGCAACCATCGAGTCACCAGCACCTACGGAGTTGACCACAGTGCCCTTAGGAGCAGGGCCACCAGTAACCGTGCCATCCTCAGCAACCAGCACAGCACCTTCTCCTGCCATAGAAATCAATACATTTGCCGCACCTCGCTCTTGTAGCTTTTTGGCATAAGGCACAACCTCATCGCGCGTGCGCAGCTCAACACCAAAAATGGCCCCAAGCTCGTGATTGTTTGGTTTAATCAACCAAGGGCGATACGGCAACACGTTGGTAAGCAAATCGCGCTCAGCGTCAACAACAATACGAATGCCACGCCCCTCAAGACGGGCCATGATACGCTCGTACATATCAGCTGGCAACACCGAAGGAATTGAGCCAGAAATTACCAGCACATCACCTTCAACTAAGGTATCAAGCTGCTCAAAAAGCGCCTGCACGTCAGCGTCGGTAATACGTGGTCCCATACCATTGATTTCGGATTCTTCATCGCTTTTGATCTTTACATTAATACGGGAAAGACCTTCAGCAACATGAATAAACTTGCACTGAGCACCATAGGACTCCGTGCGCTCTTCAATCTCACGACCAGTAAAGCCTGCGACAAAGCCCAAGGCGATGGATTCATGCCCTAAATTGCCCAAGACAATGGATACGTTAATACCCTTACCGCCAGGAAGAATTTTCTCACTGCAGGTACGATTGACCGAGCCAAGTTGTAGATGTTCCACCCCCACTGCATAGTCGAGTGCTGGATTGAATGTAACGGTGTAAATCATTCAGATACCTCCACTACGTTGGGAAGCTTGCCGAACACACTATTCACATCGCCTGCGGTAATAATCGTAGCCGAAGTGAAATCTGCAAAAGTTACTGGCGCAACACGACCAAGTTTATCGGCATCTGCAAGTACAAAACGCTGGCCCGCCCTTTCCATAGCAGCATGCTTGACCTGGGCCTCGTTAATATCAGGGGTGGTAAAACCTTGAGCGCGCGTGGCGCCATTGGTACCCCAAAAACCTTTGGTAAAGTGATAACGCTGAATACCTGAAATTGCCTCGGGACCTACCATAGCTTCTGTTGACGCCTTAAGCTCGCCACCTGTAAGAAGAGTACGGTAACCCTTACATACAAGCTTGCGCGCATGCACTACCGAGTTGGTGACAAACATTACGCCTTGGCAATCCAGAGCATCCACCAGAGCTTCGGTGGTAGACCCCGCATCGATATAAACAAAATCACCGGGCTCAATGAGTGCAGCAGCATGAGCGCCAATGATTTTCTTTTCATCTACATTCAGCGCATAGCGTTCATCCAAAGCGCGGTCAAAAGTCTCATACGTAAAGTTATTGATTGTCGTAGCACCACCATGCACTTTGACAAGACGGCCCATCTGAGCTAAAGCTTCGATATCGCGGCGAATAGTTGCAGGACTAGCGCCAAGCTCTTCTATGAGCCTGCTGGCCGAAATGCTGCCATACGTATCAACGAGCTGAACTATACGCTCGCGTCTCTCTGGGGCCAACATTTCGCCTCCTAGGGAATTCATCCATATCTCTTGTGATTGATTATGAACTATTTTTTAGTTTATTGCAAGATATTCGCTCATATTCGCTCATAATCGTGCAAAATAAACGGTAGACGGCAGAAATATCACATCAAGCGGTCGTTTTGCTTACTCCCCACCCTCTCCACCCCTGTCATAGCTATCTCTATTGAGCAAAATATGTACGTCTTTCGATAAAAAGAAAAATTTATTCGGTACCTTGACATTAACTATTTCGGTACCTACAATCCCTCCACGTTCCCTTATTTAGGAGAAGAACTACTCGAGTGAGGGAGGAAATTATGCTCGAGGCAGAAGACGAAAAAAACAAGCTTGCATCTCTATCTACCGAATGCCGAGTGCTTCGAAATTTTGGTTACTTTGGCTTTTTTCTGCATCACCATGCAGGAGGTCGCGCAGGCAAACCCTATATTCTCATCGCTCTGCGCCAAGCTGGTGGAAGCCTTCCCCAGCGCGAATTGCTCAACCGGGCAGGAACTGCAGCCGCATCGCTTTCTGAAGTGCTGACTAAACTCGAAAACGAAAAGCTCATCGAGCGCAAGCCCTTAGAACACGATGGTCGTCAGCGTGAGGTGATTTTGACTGTAGAAGGAAATGCGCGCGCTGAAGAAATCAACGCCAAGCACGAAGCCTTTATACAACAGTCTCTCTATCCGCTTTCAGACGAAGAAAAAACTCAACTAGCAGAAATGCTTGACCGCATATCTGCACATTGGCACGAAATTGAAGATCAAGAGAGAGCGATGTAATGGCAAAAGAAGAACAAAAACAAGGCTGGGCAAAGCGCCTTGGTTTCCAAGATGGTGCTTATAGCTTTGGCGAGGTCATCGCCATCCTCAAACCCAGTATTCGTGAATATAAAAAACTCTCTATTAAGACTCCTATTCTTGTGACAGCTGAGGTTCTCATCGAGTGCGCCCTGCCCTTCTTGACCGCAGGACTCATCAATGCAATCAACGAAGGCGCTGGCATGAGCGTCGTTGCCAACTTTGGAGTTGCCCTTATCCTACTCGCAATTCTTTCACTCGCCTTTGGTGCTGCAGCAGGCGTGACCTGCTCGACCGCCTCTGCTGGCTTTGCAAAAAACCTTAGGTACGATATCTTTTCACGCATTCAAGATTTTTCGTTTTCCAATATTGATCGTTTTTCAACCTCGTCACTGGTTACTCGCCTCACCACAGATGTGACCAATGTCCAGCAGGCATACATGATGATCATTCGTACAGCAATCCGTTCGACCATGATGATTGTCTTTGCCATCGTCATGGCTTTTGCTACAGCAGGTCCTATGGCGGCAGTCTTTGTGGTTGTTGCTATTTTCCTAGGTATATTTCTTTTCTTTATTGTTGCAAAGGTTATGCCTATCTTCCGCCGCATTTTCAAGAAATACGATCGCTTGAATGACTCCGTTCAAGAAAACATTGATGGTATACGTGTAGTCAAAAGTTATGTTCGCGAAGAGTATGAGAAACAAAAATTTGGAGATGCGAGCGGCTCACTCTATCATGACTTTGTCCACGTTGAGCGTATCTTGGCTTGGATTAGCCCCGTAATGACCTTCTCGGTTGATGTCATCTTCCTTTTTGTCATCTACTTTGGCAGCAAAGCTATCATTCAATCTAAAGGCAGTCTCATGCAGGTTGGAGCCTTATCTGCTTTGCTTACCTATGGTATGTCGGTACTGATGAGCTTGATGATGCTCACGATGATTTTTGTCATGATTACGATGTCTTTTGAGAGCGCTCAGCGTATCTGCCAAGTACTCATGGAAACCCCTGATATCAAAAATCCCGAAAACCCTCTGATGGAAGTACCCGATGGCAGCATTGACTTTGATAATGTGAGCTTCCGCTATTCTGAGCGCGCTGACCGTATGGCACTTTCTGACGTTGATCTGCATATTAAGAGCGGTGAGGTACTTGGCATTGTCGGCGGAACGGGTTCCAGTAAGTCTACCCTCATCCAGCTTATCAGCCGCTTGTACGATGCAACCGAAGGTACCGTGCGCGTGGGCGGTCACGATGTGCGCGACTATGATCTTGATACCCTTCGCGATGCCGTAGCAGTTGTGCTACAGCGCAATGTACTTTTCTCGGGCACCATCAAAGAAAACCTGCGTTGGGGCGATAAAAACGCCACCGACGAGGAACTTATCGAAGCATGCAAGATTGCGCAGGCGGATGAGTTTATTCAGCTGATGCCTGACAAATATGACAGCTATATTGAGCAGGGTGGCACCAATGTTTCTGGTGGTCAAAAACAGCGCCTCTGTATTGCACGCGCTCTGCTCAAACATCCACGTGTCCTTATCATGGACGATTCTACCAGTGCGGTAGACACCAAGACCGACCGTCTGATTCGCGATGGTTTGCGCAGCTACGCGCCTGAGACAACCAAGATTATCATCGCACAGCGTACGGGGTCTGTCGAAGATGCAGACCGCATTTTGGTACTCAATGACGGACGTATAAGCGCTATCGGCACCCATGATGAGCTGCTACACACATCCGATATTTATCGCGACATCTATACCACTCAAAACAAACAGTCCCACGACGAGCGCATGGGCAATATCGCAGAGGAAGGAGAGGCTGATGAGTAAGCAAGACGAACTTAAGCAGGACACTGCTCAAACAACTCAAAAGCCCGCAGGCGAAGGCGACTCCAAGCCTGAACACAAGCGCGGAGCTCGCAGGCCCTTAGCAACACTGCGACGCGCCATCGGCCTTATGATACGTTACTATCCCGCCCACACCGTCATTATTCTTTTGTGCATCGTTACCCAGGCCGTTGTGGCAACCTTGCCTTCCATGTTTTTGCAGCAAGCCATTGCTGTTGTGGGCCAGTATTGGAAGCAGGGCGATTGGTCGGCAGCAGCTGCTCCCCTTATGCAGATTGCATTTACGCTCTTGGGCTGCTACATACTGGCATTGATAGCCATTGTTATCGAGACCCAACTTGCTGCGGTAGTCACTCAAGGCACACTCATGCGCGTTCGCAATGATATGTTTAGCCACATGGAAGATTTGCCCATTAGATATTTTGATACGCGCAAACATGGCGACATTATGTCTACGTATACCAACGACGTTGATACCCTCCGTCAACTTATCGGCGTGGCCCTTCCCAACCTGCTGATTTCTGGTATCGCCATGATTTCAGTTCTCGCTTTAATGCTGTGGTATTCAGTACCGCTGTCACTGGTAGTACTGGTGGTTATTGCACTGATGTTTTGGGTTACCCGTCTGCTGGGTGGTCGTTCTGCTCGCTTCTTCCTTGATCAGCAGCATGAGCTTGCACATGCTGAAGGCTTTGTTGAAGAGGCTATGAGTGGCCAAAAAGTTATCAAGGTGTTTACCCACGAAGAGGCCACTAAGGCGAGCTTTGATGAGGTTAATAGTCGTTTATTTGAGGCTTCCAACAAGGCAAATATCTATGGCAATACGCTTGCTCCTATCCTGATGAATATGGGAAATATCGCCTACGTGTTAGTTGCGCTTATGGGCGTTGTTATGCTCGAGACTCATATGGCCAACCCCTCGATTTCGGGCATGCTCATCTCCATTGATATTGTGATCCCCTTCCTCAATATGACCAAGCGTTTTGCAGGCCAAATTGGTCAGGTATCAAACCAAATTAACTTTGTAGTCATGGGCCTCGCTGGTGCGGAACGTATTTTTGAACTGCTTGATGAGCCTGTCGAGACCGATGAGGGCTACGTTACGCTCGTCAATGTTGTGCGTGACTCCGATGGAAGTCTTCACGAGTGCCATGAAAACTCTGGTAAGTGGGCTTGGAAACATCCCCACAAGAACAACGGCAAGGTTGATTTGATTCCGTTACAAGGCGAAGTGGTGTTTGTCGATGTAGACTTTGGCTATAAGCCTGACCACGAGGTTCTACACGATATTTCACTGTATGCCTTACCTGGTCAAAAAGTTGCTTTTGTTGGCGCTACAGGTGCTGGCAAAACAACTATCACTAATTTGGTTAACCGCTTCTACGATATTTCCGATGGTAAAATTCGCTACGATGGCATCAATATTGACAAGATTCGCAAAGCAGATTTGCGCCGCTCACTTGGCATGGTGCTACAGGATACCAACCTATTTACTGGTACGGTTATGGACAACATTCGCTATGGCAAGCTAAGTGCCTCCGATGAAGAATGCATCCGTGCGGCAAAAATTGCAGGTGCCGATAGCTTCATCCGTCGTCTGCCACAAAGCTATGAGACTATGCTTACGGACAACGCTGCCCGCCTTTCGCAGGGTCAGCGCCAACTGCTCTCAATTGCACGTGCCGCTGTAGCCGATCCGCCAGTCATGATTCTTGACGAAGCAACCAGCTCCATCGATACACGTACCGAGCAGATAGTGCAGCGCGGTATGGACGCACTGATGGAAGGCCGTACAACCTTTGTCATCGCCCACCGTTTGTCGACCGTTCGCAACTCTGACGTGATTATTGTGCTGGATCATGGCCACATTATCGAGCGCGGTACCCATGATGACCTGATTGCAGCAAAAGGTACTTACTACCAACTCTACACTGGCGCGTTCGAGTTGGAATAGTCAGGCTATGCGATATAGCCAAGCGCCTAGCTGCTTGAAGCTAGGCGCTTTTCTTTTCGCTACTTGTTTTGCTTGCGGCGATGGCTTTCGCGAAGGATGGAAATAACAATCCAAAGGCCCAAAACAAGTGCCACTAGATAGCCTAAAAATCCAATCACAGGAATGCCAAAAACAACAGGCTTGATGCGGGCAAAATACACCACCGATGAGCCAATAAACAAACCAGCAATAATAATACTCATTGCCAAGCGGTCGAGCGCATGTGCCAAACTGCGCATAGGCCGGTGCAGACCATTCACATCAAGTTGTGTTCTCAGCTGACCTCGGGTAAGCATGCGCGAAATATTTGACATTTCGCTTCCTGCCTGGAGCAAACTATGGGTTGCTCGCCCAAATTCCATCGCATAACTGCGCAGCTCATCAATGGGAGCAGCACGATCTTTGCGTACATGACTTACATGCTGCCCAATAATGTCAACAATAGAAGTACCAGGCAAAAATTAATCGACCAAGCTCTCGAGGGTTACAAGCGAGCGAGCCAGCATCGTAACCGTCCCCGGCAACTCGATGCCATTTTCACGTGCCATCGAAATCAACGCATTAAAGAAACCCGCAATATCGAGTTCGGAAAGATCTGCTTCACCGTAATTAGCAATAATTTGATCGAGGTCTGCAAGCAAACTCGCATGATCAACTTCAGATACATCAGAGGAAGCAAAACGCAATAAGCCATCTTTGAGTCGTACGGAATCACGGGTACCTACTGCTACCACCATATCGGTTAGCGCTGCTCGATCAAGCGCAGTGAGGCGTCCCATAATGCCTAAATCGAGAAAAATCAGCTGACCATCGCGTACTACAAGATTGCCTGGATGTGGATCAGCATGGAAGAAACCATCATCAAGCATTTGACGTGTGTAATTGTCAACCAGCTTTGAGCCAATTTCGGACAAGTCATAGCCTGCCGCTTTGAGCTCCTCGGTTTTGTCGACAGGAATACCCTCAACGTAGTCCATCACGACTACATGGCGGGTACACCAACGCCAATACGGCTTGGGACAGTCAACAAATTTGCAGTTAGCGTTATTGCGGGCAAATTCCTCAAGACTTTTGGCCTCGACTAAAAAGTCCGTTTCTTCGACAAAGGACTGCCAAAGTTCATCGACCACTGAAGAAAAATCGATGAACAGCTTGCGTCGCATTAGTTTGTCCATGCGGCGGGCAAGAGAACGCATGATAGAGATATCCTGCGCCATCTTTTCTTGTACCTGAGGGCGCTGAATTTTGATAGCCACCAACTCGCCGGTAACAAGACGAGCCTTATGCACTTGAGCGACTGATGCCGAACCTAACGGCACATCATCGATAGCGTCAAAAATATCCTCAATGGGAGTGGTATATTCGTCACGCAAAGCCTGCAGCATGGTCGTGCGATCCATGGGCTCGACTTCGGTACGCAGCTTTTTGAGTTCGTCACAAAAGCTTTCGGGCAAAATCTCCGAACGCATAGAAAGAATCTGCCCTGCTTTTACAAAGGTAGGTCCCAACTCCTCAAGCAAAGACCTCATGCTCCGCGGCGTCAAACCGTGCCAGACATCATAATGGCTGGTAATCGCCAAAATTTCCCTTAGACGAGACAGTTTGCTCGCCCGCGTAATTTGGTACTGGTCAGGCGATGTGTCTCGCCCACCAAAAATACCTATAGTCTCAAAGGCACCCTCTTGCGCCTTGAGAGCTTCTTCCCAGCCCTCAAGGCGGTCTTCAGGTCCAAATTCGTCTTCAGTCACGGAAGAAAACCTCTGCGGCAAGCAAATGCTATGCCTCAGTATCCTCGGACTCAGACTTGGGTTCGCTCTCAGGCTCTACCTCAACTTCGACCTCAATATCGGGCTCTTCAACAGGCTCGCCATCAACCTCAACAGGCTCAGCATTGAGGTCATCTTTGATCTGAGCAATTTTTGCCACATAGGCCTCGCGCTCCTCGGGCGTCATGCCACGCAGACGAGCGCGCAAAATACTTGCCTCGGTATCACTGCTTGCCACAGAAGCCTTGTGCTTGAGCTCTTCGTTGAGTTCCTTGCCCTGCTCTACCGTAAGCTCGCCCTTCTTGACCAGCTCTTCGATAAGCGCGCCAGACTTTTCTGCAATTTGACTAGACATTTCTGCGCCGGTTGCAACAGCACCAATACCAGCTAGAAAAATCTTATGGGCGGTCTCGGACATGTCGTCAATCAGTGCCATGATAAGCTCCTTTGTTTGTAGCTTGTACGGGTGTGCACCCGTTGGCTTTTGTATACCCATCGTAGGCGAGCTCTGACAAAATTTTTCGCTCGACTCCATGAGAACACCGCAAACGGTGGTTTTACCCCTCAGTTCGACAGCTCTGTACCACAAAGGATACAACCGAGCTGAGCAACACTGTGTACCACCGTGATAGCACCTGCTTCCTCAAGTTCTCCGGCAGGCGCTGTGTCACCAAAGTAGACACCGATGCAGGGTAGACCTACCTGCTTGGCAGCTGCCACATCATAATGCCTGTCGCCTACCATTACCGCCTGCTCGGCCGTAAAACCTAGTTTGTCGATGGCAGCCTGGATGGTGTCAGCTTTGGTCTGCTTGTTCGTATCGTTTTTCTTGCCTTCGATAGCTTCAAAATAATCAGCAATCTTACCATCGCCGACACAGCGCTCAAGCAGGCCCTGTCGTTTGGATGAGGCCACAGCTAAATGACGTCCCTTGGCCTGAAGCTGTTCCAACAACTCGGGAATACCAGCAAAAGGAGGCCAAGCTTCGGGACCGCAGAGGTCATATAGCCTACGATAATGTGCCGTGACGGTGGCCGCATCTTTTTCTGATAAGCCATATACCTCGGTGTATGCTTGAGGAAAAGGTGGCCCAATCAGACGACGCAAGTCGCCCATCTCTTCTTCGCTCATGCCAAAATCGCTTAACACCGTACGCGCTGTAGCCACAATTGACTGAGTGGTATTACCCAGTGTGCCATCAAAATCAAAAAGGATGCAGGGGCGCTGCGCAAGATCACGCAAAACCTGCACCGTACATGCAGCTGGATCAGTTGGTTCGGACAGATAACGAAGATTCATACCATGCCTCCAAGCCCTGCAAGCAACGCATGATGCGAACGGAGTCTGCACGCTGCTCACCTTAGTTTGTAAAATCACGTGCGTACTCCTTGAGACGCACGGCTCTATTCTACCCACTTGGGCTAGCATGGATTTGCGCTACACAAAAGCAAAAGGAGCGGGTATGCACACTCAGCCTATTTTCTGTTTTCGCCCCACACCTGAGAGAGCGGCCGATTTTGCCGCTCTGCCCTATGATGTGTTTGACCGTACAAGTGCAGCTGAGTATGTAGCAGCTCATCCTCAGTCATTTTTAGCCATCGATCGGCCTGAGACCGCTTTTTCAGCAGAGCAGGACATGTATGCTCCCGAGGTTTACGAAAAAGCACGTCAGCTGCTCAATGAGCGTGTAGCTGATGGCAGCTTATTGCGTGATGAGTCGGCTTGCTACTATATCTGGCGCATGACAGTCGATGGACATACCCAAACGGGTTTGGTGTGCGGTGCAGCGGTATCTGATTACGAAGATGGCGTCATCCGCCGTCACGAATTGACGCGCAAAGACAAACAACAAGATCGCATCAACCACATACGCGCAACCAGTGCACAGACGGGACCGATTTTCCTTGCCTATCGCGACAACAGTGCACTTGATGTTTTGATTGCACTGATGAGCAGTGCGGAGCCGCTCTACGATTTTACCGATGAGACTGGCTGCCACCACAGCATTTGGCGCGTGGCGCGCGATGTAGCTGTGAGATCACTACAACTCATGCTAGACCAAATACCTTGTGCCTACATTGCCGATGGGCATCATCGAGCTGCATCGGCGGTTGCCGTGTGCCAAGAAAAGCGTGCAAAATTGCAGGCAACAGGCCAGGATACATCCTGCGAAGCAGACACATTTTTAGCAGTACTTTTTCCAGCAAGCCAGTTACATATTTTGCCGTACAACCGCGTTATCACTGATAAAGGTAGTAAAACCCCCACCGAAATACTTGCAGAATTGAGCAAGCAGGGCTTTAGCATTACGGAAGTAGATGGTGTAGTAAACCCTGCCCAAAAAGGCCTGTTTGGCTTGAAGCTCGAAGGTAAATGGTATGAGTTACGACTTACTGAGAGGCCAGCAAAAGATGACCCTGTCGCAAGGCTTGATACCTCCCTTGTTCAAAATCTTATCTTGAGTCCCATTTTTGGCATCAATGACCCTACCGTTGACTCACGCATTTCTTTTATTGGTGGCAAAGACGCAGCTCGGCGCAGCGGGGATGCAGCAGGAGATAGGGGTGTTGCCATCACGTTGCACGCAACATCACTCGATGAGCTCATGTCGGTATCCGATGCTGGTTTGTTGATGCCACCCAAGTCAACGTGGTTTGAACCAAAGCTTCTCTCAGGACTTTTTATTCGTCATATCTAGTCCCAATTTGGCGGATGTCAAAAAGCATGTATCTACGTTTGATATATGTCTGCAGCAGTAAAGACATATCGATGCAGTAGAGCTAGATTGAGCTTGCAAAGTTTGCCGTCTTTTTTCAAGTTTTGCTTCAAAAAACGTATTTAAGAAAACAACTACATAACGCCTCTTCAAAGCAGCTGTTTTGCTGCAAGGGAGGTTTTAATCTGTGCCTACCGGGGTATAAAACTATAGAGAACAACTTGCGAAAGTGAGACAAATGCGACTTTTTGGCCGTACTGATACACAAAAAAATAAAAAACCTTTAGCATTCACGAGGAAATCGCACTTGAAAAAAGCAATCCTGTGGGTGGCGGGGATAACAGCTGCACTGAGCATAGCAAGATTTACGCCAAACAAAGAGTTGGCAATTGCTGTATTGCTGGGTGTTGTTGGTGGTGCTGTCAGCGCATATGTTCTTTTCCAGGCAAAACACAAAGCGACACTCACAAGAAAGCCCCATGCTGTTGATGATGCCAAAACTACGTGCTCTGCTGATGCTACAGAGCTTGTAACTGAAGATACATCCAAACAAAAGGATGTACCCAATCCCCCTCTGGACCTTAATACTACAGATTCCGATCAGACACTAAGCTCGTCTGAAGCAGCAGTAGTAGCTGAAGATGATGGCGAACCCGCTTATCGTTGCTCACAGCTTGACTTTACAGAGTTCACCAAAAAACTGCTTGAAAGCCCTGATCCGTTAGGCGAGCTCAAGCTCTTTGCTGCAGAGGTACGTGAACGCGAAAACTTCTACGGTGCCTTCGCCCTTGAAGAAGCAGAGCTTAGCGAAGCAGAGCCCAATGAGACCGTAGCTCAGTTTGAATATGCCAAGGATGAAGAACCCCTCCTACCCTGTGGCGTAGAGCTTTTCTTGGCACATCGCCTGTATGAGTCGGGACTTTTTGACGAAAAGATTGAACTGCCTCCAATACGCATTGTACGCCCTCATGCGTCAGGTATGCTTTATCTCAGAATTGAGCAAGGGCAGCTCCCCTACTCAGCAATGCTCACAATTCTGCGCATCGAAGCGGCGCTCAATGCGTTGCGCTTTGCTTACAGTTATTTTGAAGACCCACAGGATGCAAGCGAAGAAGAGGTCGCAGTTCTCCAACAGCGCATCACCTCTTCGATTGTGGCTCAGGCCGCAGCTATTGATACCCCTATTGAGCTGCCCGAAGATGTAGAACCTGATGGTGAGTGGGCGGTGCGCAACTACATCTCAACAGCTATCGAGAGCTTCCAGCTGCCTTATCGCTTGACCGCATCATGGCGCACCAATGTCGCCGATGGTAATGTCGCCATCGAGATACAACTTATACCTTCAGATGTCTTCCCCAATTCATGGGCAGTCCCGATGCTCAATGATAAAAACAAGCGTGTGCAGACTACCAAACAGATGCGCCGCCAAATGGCTTCTGCTTATGCTATTCGTCTTGCTCTGCTCTTGGCGGCAAGTGCGTTTCGCGCATCCTCCAAGATTAAGCATGTTTGGGTAGCGGGCATTCTGGATACTTCCTCGCGTCATGATTGCTATCTCTCGGTAGATTTTGACCGTTGGCGCTTTGCCAAAACGGAGCTTGAACATACCGATGACCTCGAAAAAATTATGCGACCCTTCTGCCCTGTCATGCGCCTTGAGGATGGCTTTTTGCGTCCTGTTACGCAGAGTTTTTCTCTTTCAGAAGAGCGCTTCTGCCCGCGACGGCGTTATGAAAGCGTTTCGATGTCAACACGCAAGCTACCAAAACATCTAGCACATGCACTAGGCACCGACCACGTCAGCGGACTTGCTATCCAAGAATCTGAGAAGCGTGAAGCGATTGCTGATGACATCTTGCGACGCTTGGTAGCACCTGTGCGCAAGAATGCAACTCAGCATAACGTCCACACCATCCTTGAGCTGGCAGGAGACGATCCTGATCCTAGCGTTCGTAGTGCTGCAGAACGTACAGCAAATGCTCTTGTACGCGGATCGATTGATGGAGAACCCCAGTCCGTTGTCGAAGAATTTATGACAGGCGATGCGCTGTCTCGTGCCTGTGAGCTCGCGCGCAGGTCACTACAAGCTCACAATGCCACAGCTGCTCTGGAAGTACTCAGGGCTGCGTTAGAACCGCTGGATGCAGCCGGTGCATATGCTGATTCTCCGCAGCTAGAGTGGCGTTATTTCTCGAGTTTTGTAGACCGTGCGCTCTACAATCGCATCCACAAAGCCCCTGGTCGCAGCCTCATGCTCGTACCTGATGCCTACTACCATGCTCATGTGCTCGCAGTTATGGCAGAGCTTGCAGAAGGCCGCGTGGGGCGCGCGACAAAACATGCTCAAGAATTGGTGCGCATTGCTCCTCTGGATGCACAGGCAAAATTACAGTTGATACGTTGTTTGGAAGCATCCGGCAACAATAAAGCAGCCGTTGAGCTTCTCACGCAGTTGCTTAAAGAAGCGCACGATCCTCAAGCTGTTGGTACTGCTTACTACCGCATGGCTTTCTTCCAATGGAAGCAGGGCAACATTTTGGCGGCACGTGCATGCTATCAGATGGCAACACAATTTGTGCCAGCCGCTATGCCAACCATTGCCATGGAGCTCACGGCGCTCGCAGTGCAAACAGGCACCAAAGATGCGCGCGAACCACTCTCGCCCACCGAACTGCATCACATCCTCGAGACTCACCATATTCCTGAGTCGCCCACCGATGAGATGTCTGGGGTCTTTATGGAATGCGCTCAGGCATCACTCGATGCAGAAGTTTTTCCTGTTGCACGGAACTTCTTGTCCACACTGGCAGCATTTACGCCCTGTCTCTTATACACATCTGACGCTGCCGACGAAACCTTATGGGTGTAG
>NZ_CAMXYY010000034.1 GCF_947253395.1 uncultured Olegusella sp. | reverse complement strand
ATTAGAATAACGGTCTCGTGGGCTCGGAGATGTGTATAAGAGACAGCCTCTAAGCGCCCTGCAACCTTTTTAACCACCTTTTCATAGGCAGAAGATTCGCTCAGCTGCGCCTCAGCATCTTGCACCCGCACATAGACCTGCGTATAAGGCAAGTCTTGGGTGAAGGCAGCTTCACGAACGTATAGATACTCGTCAAGTTGTCCTGTACCCAACGTCGTTGAGCCAAAGTTCTTCGTATATGGATAGTCAGAGGCGCTCACCGTGCCCACTACCTTGAAGCGCTGCACGGCAAGCATATTATTCAAATTATCAGTACTGTAAAGCACTTCAACGGTATCTCCCCGCTTGAAATGCCCTACTGCATCTGCAGAAATCACGCATTCATCCGCAGTTTTGGGCCACCTGCCCTCGCGAAGCATTGGACGATTAAGATAGCGCGCATCCTTGGAAGCTACGGTATAACGGCCTGTAAGCTCTGACGCAAGCGCTGCATTCACATCAATTGAGGTAATACGTGCTGCGATTTGTGCATCTCCGATGCTCATCATGACATCACAAGATTTGGCAGGCATCGAGACTTCAACGCCTGGGGTCGCATCAATACGAGCGACATCATCGCTTGAAAAGCCCAACGTAGAAACAATACGCAAATCCCAAAGGCGCGTTCCGTCATACCAGCGGTCAGCTGCATCGCGCATGTCGGGACCAGCCATCTGCAAGCCCGCAAAAAAGCCACAGCCCAACGCAACGATACCCATAATCGCCAAAAAACGTCCCAATGATCCGCGAATTGAGCGAATCACTTCTCGCCTAAAGCTGTGGCTGTTGTGAGGACGTATTGTCATAATTGCTGCCCCCACACTTACCATTCAAGCGACATTGCGTCGACAGGCGCGGCATTGAGCTCAACGCTTTTTGCACGACCCTCACGAACACTGATAACGCGATCAGCAATCTGTGTAAAGGCAGAGTTGTGCGTCACGATGGCAACGGTACGTCCACTCTTGCGGCAACTATCCTGCAAAAGCTTAAGTACTTGGTGACCTGTTTGATAATCCAAGGCACCCGTCGGTTCATCACAAAGCAACAGCTTGGGATTTTTGGCCAAAGCGCGCGCAATTGCCACACGTTGCTGCTCTCCACCCGATAGTTGGGCTGGGAAGTTATCTTGGCGATCTGCGAGTCCCACTTCAGCAAGCACCTGCTCTGCTGGCAAGGGATTACGGCAAATCTGACTTGCAAGCTCAACATTTTCAAGCGCCGTCAAATTTTGCACGAGATTATAAAACTGGAAAACAAAACCAATATCATGCCGACGATACTGAGTGAGCTGACGCTCGTTCATAGCTGAAACTTCGCTACCATCAAGCAAAATTATGCCTGATGTGCAAGAATCCATGCCGCCGAGCATATTGAGCACAGTTGTCTTGCCTGCACCCGACGGGCCTACGATAACGCAGAGTTCGCCTTCTTCAATTTCAAAATTCATACCATCGACGGCACGAACCTCGACCGAACCCATCTGATATATTTTGCGCACGTCACAAAATTCGACGAAAGCCATCGTTGTCATTCCTTTAGGTCTAGTGGCGCTGTTCTTTGTTATCGCCAGCCAAATGCTTTGCATCGCGCCGACGCTCCACGCCCAAATAAGTCAAAGCAACACCTACCAAAAGCAAAGCAACGTAGCACACCGTTGCAATAAAGCCTGGTGCAAGCGACTGGTCAGCACCAAGCCTCCAAGCAGCCAAACAAATCAACACGATGCCAAGCAGAGTTTCGAGAATCGCAGGTACACTCGCTCCGCGTGTGGCCCGTATAGGTGAGTAGTTCTTGTTAGCCAAAATGTCCTGCTTCCTATAAAAACGAGCTATCTACCACACAGCTGATAGGCTCGAAATAATCCGTCTCTATGATATACGTTTGCGCTGCTTGGCGCGGGAGCTGGCCTTGCGAAGATCGACTTTGACATCCTCTTGACGACTGAAACCTTTTCCTGCTCTGAGCGAAGAATAGTCGTGTGCAAGGCGGTAACGCAGACGATTCCAGCGCACGGCAAGACTTTCAGTATGACTGGACTGCAATCCAAGGAGAGGGGCTGCCGCCAAGATGGGCAAAAGGTATTCCACCATACGCCAAACGACAAAAGCCGCAGCTACCTGCGTACCAAAAATAGGTGAAAAGAGCACGGTAAAACCACCTTCAGCTCCACCAATACCACCGGGCAGTGGCACAGCCGAAGTTAAAAGCTCAAGCATCGAGCCACAAGCCATGCAGGTAATGAAATCTGCTTGGTGACCAAAGGCGCGGGCAACAAACCACGGCAGTGAATACAGACAGGCAAGTTGCAACAGCGTAACGACAAGGGTCATCAACATATTGCGCACATTGCCAGCTGCCTGGCGAAAGCCCGAGGAAAACTCCCCTACCTGTACTGTCACCACATCAGTCCAATGATCGGTTCGTTTCATCCAACCACGACGCGAAGTAAAGCGAATAATCCAGCTACCTACACGACGCACAAAACCAGGGCGGAGACATACCAGCAAAAGGCCACCGACCTCAACGACCTTAAATCCAAAAAGAATGATGCCGATAAACGTGACATTGCCATAAGTGGTTGTCAGCCATTCCCAGCGAAAAAGCAGCATCAATGCGGCAAAAATACCTTCGCCCGCTTCATACATAATGAAGCGGGTATACTGCACTGCGCCCGCTCCGCCCGCAGAAAGTCCTGCACGGGTGAGGCGATAAATCTGTGCTGGCGCGCCACCCGCACCGTTTGGCGTAAGGTTGGAAAAAAAGATACCCGAGGCTTCAACACTCATCAGGTCGCGGATACCAATTCTACTTTTACGGTCACTGATAACAGCAAGCAGATACGCCAGTACACCCCAGAAGAAATACACAACGTAAGCAAGCATGGCTGCAACTACCCAGCGCCGACGTACGCCTGCCATCGCCGTCAAAAATTCGCCCATCTGTCCAGAAAACACGAGATAAAGAGCGTAGACAATCGTAGCTATACCGATAAAGACAAGACCTTTGCGCGCTTGACCCATGCTCTGATCGCGAGTTTCGCGCTGGGCCTTGCTCATAGCGGTGGTACCAGACACCTTGAGACGAGGTTTTTTGCTACGCTTTGTCTTTGTAAAACTAGATAGTGGGGCGGTAGCTTGCTTGGTAGCAGGGGTCCGCGGCTTTGTATTGTTTTGCTTGTGAGGAGTCGTTTGTAAGGTATCGCTACCCTGTTTGACCACTGACTGGGGCATAGGTACAAAGTTCGACGAAGATTTCTTTTTGAAACGAATCTCCATGTACCCTCCCCTCTCAGCTACGTTTTTATTGCATCCAAAGAATTACTGTACCCGAGATGCCGAAAAAAACACGGCGTTCAACTGCTCCTTCACAAGAGCTGCCAGCATGGTCGAAAAAAATCCACAACCAATCAAAATTTAGGCTTGCTAAATACTGTGGGCGTGATACTATATTCCTCGCTTGAAACCACGTCGGAGTGGCGGAATTGGCAGACGCGCTAGCTTGAGGTGCTAGTGACTGACTAAAAGGTCGTGCGGGTTCAAGTCCCGCCTCCGACACCAGAAATTCCAGGTCCCTTTGGGGCCTTTTTCTTTCAGAATTTCTCTTTATGCGAATCAGCCGCCACGGTTCATTTCACACCCCTCGTCAAACGCCACGTTCTACTTCATGCCACTTCAAGGCAGGTGTCAAAAGCCACGTTCTACTTCACTTTTTTAGCCAAAAGCCACGTTTCATTTCACGCAAGAAAAATTTACCTGCGGAAACGTCAAGGCCTTTGAAACGGAATGTGGCTTTTGACATTTTTTCTGAAATAGAACGTGGCTTTTGGTAAGCAGAACTGTGCTATCTGAAATGATCCGTGGCGTTTGACAAGCAGGGCTGCCCCATTTGAAACAGAATGTGGCGTCTGACAAGCAGGGCTGCCCCATTTGAAACAGAACGTGGCGTCTGACAGGCAGCGCAAGCAAGCAAAGCTACGAAACCCTACATAGAAAAAGCATGCCGTGAGCAATGATTCGCCCACGGCATACCCCCCTGCAATGCTTAGCCAAGTGCAGACTGGTAAATTGTGACAATATCCTGAGCGGATAGAGGAACAAATGAGCCGCAGCTACCTTTAGCAGCTTTTTTTGCCATCTCGGCAAAGTGGGTATCATCCTTGATACCTACCGCCTTGAGCGTAGCAGGCATGCCCATCGTCTCAAAGAAAAACTTACGAGTCAGCTTAATTGCCTCGCGTGCTGCTTCCTTGTCATTTGCAGCCTCTGCGCCCCACACATTACGCGCATAACGTGCAAAGACGGGCGCAGTTTTGTCATCAAGGATGTATTCCATCCAAGCTGGTGTCATAATCGCCAAACCCTCGCCATGCGTAATGTCATAAAAAGCAGAGAGCTCATGCTCAATGGGATGAATGCACCACGCAGGTGAGCAACCCTCAGAAATCAGACCGTTAATTGCATGGCTTGACGCCCACATCAGATTGGCACGTGCTTCGTAATTGTCGGGCTGCTCAAGGGCGATAGGACCGTATTTGATACAAGTTTTTAGAATGCTCTCAGCAAAGTATTCCTGTAATTCACAGCCCTGCTCAAAGTGAAAATAATTCTCAAAGGTGTGACTCATCATATCGGCAGTGCCAGCTGCCGTCTGACGCTTTGGCACCGAGAACGTATAAGTCGGATCTAACACAGACATCTTGGGGATAACAAGAGGCGAACCAGTGCCCCACTTCTCGTTTTTGCTGAGATCCGTGATAACCGCAAACTCATCCATTTCAGAACCCGTAGCAGCAAGCGTAAGCACAGCATATACAGGCAGCGCCGCCTTGATGAGCTCACGGTGCAATACCAAATCCCAAGCGTCTCCGTCATAGCAAGCACCCGCTGCCACTACTTTTGCACAGTCAATCGAGCTGCCACCGCCAATAGCTAGTACCATATCGATGTTCTCGTCATGGCATAGCTGAACGCCTTTACGTACCGTCTCAATACGAGGATTGGGCTCGATACCAGGCAACTCAAAGACCGTCAGTCCCGCTTCACCCATAACGCGTAGAGCCTCGGCATAAATGCCATTACGTTTGATGGAACCGCCACCATAGCACAGCAGTACACGCGACCCACTCTCGGTCAACTCCGCCAGATGAGAAATCTGACCTTTGCCAAAGTTAATTCTCGTTGGCGCATAGTAAGTAAAATTAAACATATGCCCCCTTTTTGTTGCTCATTACTATTTATAGCCCCACTATACATCTGCAAAACACAGCGTGCCCGAAAATGAATAAGGGTCCCGCGAGGTTATCAATATCTATCAATATATGAATATTTCCCACTCATGCCACATACCGCCGGCGTCAATAATGTGTAACAGCAAGCTGTTTTGCAGTACAAGCACAACAAAAGCGAAGCATAACCAAAGTTCCTCATTTGAAAAATTCTCCTTGCATACAGAGAGACATTCGCGTAAGATACTTTCTGCTGCATGTGAGCACCCCCGCTTATAACTTTGCAGTTACCTATTCGGGCGTTTAGCTCAGGGGGAGAGCGCTTCCCTGACACGGAAGAGGTCAGAAGTTCAAATCTTCTAACGCCCACCATAAAAGATGCAGGTAGATGGGATAGACCATCTACCTGTTTTTTCTTTTAGACAGCACTGCCTACTGATGGACGGTAAACCCTTTTTGCGTATATAACTTGAACCCTTTTTTGCATATATAACTTCATGCTCAATGAGGGCGCCTTGTGCTGGACTTGCTTCGTGACCATGTCAAATCCTGCGATTTAGTAGGTACTATGCAGGGTTTCTTATTTCTGCCTTTACGTACTCTTAAATGACTGGATTTATATAGCAGAATAAGTTAGGCAAGGCTATCCTTATGCGGATTTCTTTGCACACAGGCTAACGCCGTTGGAGGATGAAAAGTATGTTCTTGATATTTTTCTCTGGTTTATTGGTTGTAGGGCTGGTAATAGCTCTTGCTCAGTTTGCCCCACAAAAGCTCTTTCACTTTTTACCCCAACTAAATCGAATTTCATGGATATGGACGAGCATTTTCCTTGCATTACTTCTTTTTTTGAGCGTATATGCAGGTTTTGGACTCATTCAAACCCACTGGTTACCAGCCATCCTATGCACGAGCGTACTTGCAATAGCCGCCATCGTTTCGCTCTATAACAAGCAAATCCGCGCAGCGTTCAGCACGCTTTTAGCTTACCAGCGTTTGCTGTTAGAAATTGGGCTGCTGCTTATGGGAACTTTTTTGACTTTCATAGCTATTGAATTGCCTTCTAATCCAGCTATCACTGGATTTTGGATAGAGGGTCTTATTCTCGAAAATGTCATTATTCTCGTTATATTTCTGATATTTCATCTCCTCTTTCAACGCAGTGGTGCAGGAGCAGTCATTGCAGCTTTTCTTTTTGAATGTGCCGGCCTTGCAGAATATTTTGTAGTGTCATTTAAAGGTGTACCCATCATTGCGAGCGACGTGCTTGCACTCGGCACGGCAGCTACGGTAAGTGGCAGCTATAGCTATGTTCTCAATGAGAGGGTACTCATTTCATTTGCCGTATTCGCACTAGCTCTAGTTGTACTTTCTCTAACACCAAAGCCACAACGTGCAAAAAGGCCTGCCATTGCATTTGTAGCCAACACTTTTGGCGGACTCATCATGGCTGGTATAGCTGTCTTTATTGCAACAACAGTAAGTTTTTCGGAATTTCCTGGTATCAAATACAACGCTTGGATTCCGCTCGACAGCTACCATCGTGAAGGCTTTATTTCATCGTTTGTCACGCAAATTCAGTCTTTCCGCCCCGTTCAGCCCAAGGGTTATTCCAAAGAAGAAGCCGAAAAACTTCTTTCAGGCTACGCCAACAAGTACGAAGAAAATCTCGCCCAGACAGACTCTTCCTCCACAAGCAATGCCAACTCCTAACTCTCTGCTTAAGAACGAATAACCCATCGCATGATTCACCGTTCTGTGCTTTCGCGTCTTCGCACTTCTGTAATTGTTCGCACGTTTTCGATTGCCAGCTACATCTCAAGGGGCATTTTCATGAAAGAATTTATCAACGCCAACGTTTCTCGTCGTTCTTTTATTTCAGCGGTCGGAGCTGCTGGTATACTAGCTACCCTCAGTGCCTGTGGTGCAGGTGGAATCAAAAAAACTGCCGCCGCCATCACAACCGAGCAGAAAAGCCCGAGCAAAAACGCCACAAGCTCACCCGATTCTTCAGCCTCATATGCCGAGCAGTACGCCCATATTTTTGGCAACACGAAGACAAGAAAAGCCGCAGAAAAGCAGTTCAGTGAGCTCAAACCCAGCGTGGTCGTCGTTATGAATGAGTCCTTCTCCGACCTGTCATTGTTCAACGAGCTAGATGGGAGCTATAAAGGCCCCGAGTGGTTTAACTCATTCGAAGGAGGCCTTGCAAAGGGAAAGCTCTACGTCTCCCCTTATGGTGGCGGCACCTGCAACAGTGAGTGGGAAATGCTCACGGGCTGCTCGATGGCATTTATGGGATCAGGTGTCTATCCATATATGGTCTATGACATGTCTCGCGTCGACAACCTTGCCCGCCAACTCAAAGCCATTGGATATAAAGCAAATGCCATGCATCCTAACCTAGCGACCAATTGGAATCGTCATATCGTCTATCCTGCCTTTGGTTATGATCAATTCCTCTCTGAACCTGATTTTGGCGCCGCACAACGCTATCGCAATCTCATCAGCGATGCCGCCACCTACGACAAAATTCTTGAGCTACTCGCCGCCGATGAGGCACCACAGACGATTTTAGATATCACCATGCAAAATCATGGCGGATACAAAACCAACGCGCTGCCAGCAAATCTCGTTAAGCACCACACAATTAAAGGCGTTGATCATCCAGATCTCGATGAGTATTTATCATTGATGGATATTTCTGACAAAGCCTTGCAGGAGTTCATAGATAAGCTTTCTAAACTCAAGCGCCCTGTGGTATTGCTGCTTTTTGGAGACCATCAACCAGCTCTTGCAGCGCCTTACAATGATGCGCTTGTAACCAACGACTCCAGTGAGCTTGTCCACCAACAGCGTGCTCATACCACCAGCTATCTTATGTATGCCAACTACAACGTTGAGGGCGCCAAGACAGGAACGGTACTCGATACCAGCACAAACTTCCTCATTGCTAATCTTGCACAACTCATCGGAATGCCCTTGAGCGATTTTCAAAAAGCCCAATTAGTCATGCAGCATCAAGGCATGTATGCAATAAATATGCTGGGCTTCCAAGACAGCACGGGCAGTTGGCACGATATCAAAAACAATAAGGAAGGCGATACTGCTCAGCTATGCCAAGACTTGCAAACCTTACAATACCTAGAGCTCTTTGGCGATGGCGTGCATTATCAGGTAGGCAGCGGAAAGACGGGGACAATTACAGGCCGTCTGCAATAGCTACTTAAGAAGGCAACTTTAATAGTACGGAACGCACGCTCTTGAGTACCTGCACGCTTCGAGAACGACTCTGGCGTAGTCAGTCGTTTTGGGAGAGTATCTTTCGCTGTGTGTTCATCTGTCGTTTTAGCTTAATGAATACAGCATGCAGTGCAGGAAGTCCTCTAAAGTTTTGGTACGTGTCAGCCGAGAAATGCGACGTGCATCACAAAGCTGGCGAATAATACCATCGTAGATGTCCATGAAAATTCCCCTATCCTGCGCATTAAGAGCAATCATCAACACCACATTAACCCTGCTGCCATTCCATTCGATACCCTTCTCGCTCACTAGCGTAGCAATGGTGGTGCGCGAGGCATCCATCTCCATGGCATGAGGGATGGCAAAGAGTCCAAAGAAGCCCGTTGACCCCATAGACTCGCGTCTAAGGACCGATTGGGCAAAATCCTCCCCCACCACACCATAATCCTGAAGCCTCTTTGCCAAAAAGCAGATTGTTTCCTCGCGCGTATGCAGGTCCTGTTCTCGGAAGAAAACTTCGAGGCGGAAGAATCGGGTAGCTTTAGCGGCTTTCAGGGCATCACGATGCTCCACGAATGAGGTCACGGCAACCTCAACCGCCTGAAAGTCACGTTCTGTAAAGAGAGGGGAAACCTGTATCACTGTGCCTGTTGTGACAGGAATCTCACCAGTAGTCACCAAAATATCAGCATCCACATCAGAGCTCAAGTCAAAGGCAGTTACATCTACATACGTAGCCAGCCTAGTAGAGAGATTAGCGATAATACGGCGGCGGATACCCCGGTAATCCTCACCAGCCACGGCTATGGTTATGCGTTGCTCACCCATATCCTCAAGGATGATGAGGCCTACGTGGACGCAGATGAATCCCAGCTCGCCTTGAGCTATCTTCACACCAAGTTCCTTGCCAAGACGATCTGCTACAGCGAGTGATACTTCATAAATAAAAGGACTGTTGATGCGGATACTCTCAGTGATGGTCAGATCTACAAACGGATTGGACTTCGCCCGTCTGATCATGGCATACACGTGAAGGGCAAAATTGTGCAGCTGTAAATGGTTGGGTGCAGGAATCAAATAGTCAGCAAATACCGAGGTAGCTATGGTAGTTACCTTAATTTCAAACTCTTTCGGCATACCTTCAACAACACGTGCGTCCGCCACATTGGTAGCGCGAACTCTTCCTGCGAGGAGTGAGGCAAGGTAGTCGAGGTCTTCCTCGCTGGGGCTTAACGGGTGCATCTTGCCATAGAGACGGCAGATTTCGCGTGCCATTCTCCGCTCGCATGGCTCACTTGCAACAGACGCAGCATCAGCGGCTAGGGTGGCAGCCATACTGTCCCCAACTGACGCAGACTCAGGTTTTATAAAGAAAAGCGCAACGGTCACACTAACTGCTAGATCTTGACCATACCCCTCGGGAATCGTAAGGTTACAGGCTAATGCCGCCTGTTGTAATACGTCCGACACCTCGTCAATTCTTATACCTTTAAGGTTGGATGCAAAAGCCTCAGTCAGCGAGAAGGCGGGGCCAACCTCATCTAAGACTAGCTGTCCCATAAGCCTGCGTCGTAAACACTCGTTGCCCTCCACCCGTAGGCGCCCTTTGGTGCGGCACAAGGTGAGACCATGCTTATCTAAGATGTCCTTGACTTCTGTAAGCTGACGCTCAACGGAGCTTGTACTTTCGTAAAGAGCAAGTGCCAAATCATCAACAGTCAGCTCTTCACCTGCAAGAAGATGCACCATTATCTGATGAGCTGGTGCAGGGCAAACGGCGTCGCGGGCATACTCGCGAATCATGGTACTGGCTGCAAGCGTAGGCAAATAACCTCGGTTCGTACTAATCAAAACCTGTTCATCACTGTTGATGCGGGCTATATCAGCCTGTACCGTGCGCAGCGACACGCCCAGTTGGCGAGCCAACTCAGAACCAGTAACAGGACCGTCACCTGCAAGGACCATTCGCAGGATAGCTTGCTGACGTTCGCTTAGGTTCACCATGCCACCTCCCCCGCCTCATCCGCTTCTTAGGTGCATCTGCCATGCGCCGTTTCTCGCAGGCCAAGCAGAACAAACTATCTGTGGACAAACATATAGTCGCGCAATTTACACGTTATGTCGTCCTCAGACCTGCCATACAGTCACCAGCATCTGCGGGATGCCCCGCAAGTCGCGACTGGAAACCCCGCAATACACAATCTATATTCACGGCCATGCATATCACCAGCCGCTGTCTGTGGCATACCGACAAGGGAGGTGCCATGACCCAGAATGAAGCGCAAGCAATCTCGTTAGAGATCATCGCTAATGCGGGTGATGCCTTTAGCAACTTTTACCAAGCTATACACAGCGCACGTGAGGGAAACTTCAATGAGGCAGATCGGCTCGTCGAGGAGGGTAAGAAAGCGCTCAACGAGGCTCACAATGCCCAAACCAGGATGCTGACCGAAGAAGCTCAAGGCAAAGATGTGCCCGTGGGAATTATTGTAGCCCACAGTCAGGATCATCTGATGTCCGCGATTCTCTTCGAGTGTGTGGCAAAGGAATTCATCTTACTGTACCGCGAAAAGTTTCAAACTGCGGAAAACCAAGTTGTAAGCAAGGAGGTGACATCATGAGTGCCTTTCTCTGGGGTAGCGCCACCGCCGCCTACCAATGTGAGGGTGCCTGGAATGAGGACGGTAAGGGACAGTCTAACTGGGACGTCTTCTGTCATAGCGAGAAAAACAACATAAATCCGGCAACTGGCGATATTGCTTCTGACCACTACCACCGCTTTGAGGAAGACCTCAATCTGATGGCTGCAGGTGGACAGAATGCCTACCGGTTCTCGATTGCTTGGACTAGGATTATCCCGAATGGTACCGGAGCGGTAAATCCAGAGGGTATCGCGCATTATAACGCCGTAATTGATGCCTGTCTTGCTCGTGGTATCGAGCCTGTAGTAACTCTTTACCACTACGACCTACCTGAGCCCCTCTTTGTTGCAGGTGGCTGGGAGAATCGCCAAACCTCGGACGCATTTTGTGCCTATGCCAAGGTCTGCTTTAACGCCTTTGGCGACCGCGTGCGCACCTGGTTTACAGTCAACGAGCCCAACTATGACACCCTCTGCTGCTACGGCATCGGTAACTATCCACCCAACGTCAAGGATCTCTCTCGTCGGTGGAAAGCGATGTACCACATGCTTCTTGCGAGCGCCAAGGCAGTTGTAGCCTTCCGCGAAGGAGCTTACCAAGGCATGATTGGACTGGTAAGTGACTCCTATGCTATTGAAGCCCGGAGTGATACTCCCGACTACCAAGAAGCAAAACGCCTAGCCGACCTCTTCTACAACCGCAGTGTCAATGATGTCGCAGTGCTAGGTCAGCTACCGACAGAACTAATTGACAAGTTGCGTTCCGAAAACCAAACCTTAGACTACCTGCTCCCTGGCGATCAAGAAATTTTAGCTGCTGGCAAGGTGGACATGCTAGGTATCAATGCCTATGACCGTACGCTAGTCAAACCTTGCACTACCAGTCAGACCTCGCTTTCAACCAACAACACTGGTACCGCTGATTCGAGCAATGAAACTAATATTGCAGGCTGGTTCTCAGTCGATGAGGACCCTACTACTCAGAAAAATGCTTGGGGCATGGAGCTTTATCCCAAGTCAATCTACACTCTGCTGCATCAACTCCATGAGCGTTATCCAAACCTTGTATTCATGATTACTGAGAATGGCATGGGTTATCGTGACCAACTGGTTGATGGACAGGTACACGACACATATCGCGTTGATTTCCTTAAGGGCTTCGTTAACTGGACGCTCAAAGCACGAGAGGAAGGCTGTGACGTCCGCGGCTACTTCGTATGGTCCACCATGGATCTCTACAGTTGGATTAATGGCTATGCAAAGCGCTATGGCTTGATTTACGTAGATTACAACGATAACTACCGCCGTATCCCAAAGGACAGCTACTACTGGTACAAGGACACAATTGCAGCTTGGAACCTAAAGGAAGGAAGGTAAACATGGAAAAGTTCACTGAATGGGTTGAGTCACACCTCGCCCCGATTGCCAACAAGATGAGCCGCAACCGCTATATCCAGGCAATTCAGAATGCGTTCCTCACCCTAATTCCCTTCATCACAATTGGGTGCTTTGCGCTTATTATCGTCTCACCCACCACTGATCCTGCCACCATGGATCCTGGTCTCATGCGCAACTTCATGGAGGGATGGACTGCTGTAGCTGGTGCGCTTGATCCTTTCCTGGGAAGTGGCGTGCATAACTTAACCGTCGGCTGCCTAGCTCTTTGGGTCTCGATTGGAATCGGCTACAACTTGGGCAAGTCCTATGGCTATGAAACCCTTCTGCCTGCCGCCCTCTCAGGTGCATCCTTCTTGATTTACTCTGCTAATCCAGGAGACTGGAGCATCGATACCACCTACTTTGGCTCTACGGGTCTATTTGCCGCCATCATCTCTTCTTTCTTCACTGTTGAGTTCTATCGCAACCTTGAACAGCGTAAAGTTGGTCATATTGAACTAGCTGGAGCTGGCGTTCCTCCTGCGTTATCTGACTCTTTTGCAGGTCTGATTCCTGTGGGCATTGTTCTGGTAATCAACTCCATAATCTCCTACGCCCTGCATACTCTCACTGGCTCCCCACTGCCCGCCCTCATGACTCTGATCATGAGTCCTCTGGTAGCTCTGGCCTCTAGTCCTGTAGGCATAATTGTCTTAGCTTTCGTTGTTGCACTCCTGTGGTGGTTTGGCATTCATGACTCTGTCATCACCAGCCCACTGGATGTCATCCTCTATGCCAACCTTGGAGCCAACATGGCTGCCTTCGCCTCTGGTACCTCACAGTACGCTCTACCTTTTATCGTGGACGAGTCGTTCTGGTGGATTTTCCTAACAATTGGCGGCTCTGGAGCGACCCTCGCTCTAGCCATTCTTTGCTTCTTCTCTAAATCTAAGCAGATTAAGACCGTGGGAGAGCTTGCCATCATCCCCGCCTTCTTTAATATCAACGAGCCCATCATCTTTGGTCTGCCCCTGATGTACAATCCCACAATGCTTATCCCCTTTGTATGCGTGATGCCCATCAATGCCCTGGTAACATACTTAGCTATGAGCTTCGGTTTGATTTCACATTGCGTTGCCTATCCAGGTTGGAATCTTCCTGCACCCATCGGCGCCTTTCTTGCCACCATGGATATCAAGGCTCTCTTCTTTATGTTTGCCCTGATCGCCCTTGATGGTCTGCTCTATTTCCCCTTCTTTAAGGCTTATGAGAAAAAGAAGCTTGAGGAAGAGGCCGACCCTTCGCTTGCTGAGTAAGGGTATAAATAAGGGGGATGGTCAGATAAGCTGAACCATCCCCCGCTTTTACGTCTGCACAGAAGATTTGCGCACCAAGGAGATACGCCATGAAAATCCTGCTTGTCTGCAACGCTGGCATGAGCACAGGCATCATGAGAATCAAGCTCGAAGAGGAGGCAGAAAAGCGCGGTCTGAATGCTACCGTTAATGCTGTCCCCATGTCCACACTCGATGACAACGCTGAGGGGGCAGACATCATCCTCCTAGGCCCTCAAATTCGTTTTGCCCTTAAGGACATCCAGAATTCCTATGGTAATAAGGCTGCTGTCATGGTTATCAAGCCTCAAGACTTCGGCCAAATGAAAGCCGCAAAGGTCCTTGATGAGGCTCTGACACTTCTGGGCTAGTACATCATTCCCAGCGACGTATCAACGTGCTATGGGACAACACCCAAAGCCTAGATTCCAACGTACCGTATCCGTACTGTAGGAATTCTTTCATCAAAATAGATGGATTATCCTGTCTGAATATATGCAGATACCTGTACACGCTTGTGTGATTGAGACTGTTGAACCTGTCTCTAGTTGCATGGCATAGGAATGCTATACCCCATTACAAGCCTAACAATTAGGTATCCAAAGTATGCAAAATATCCTGCAATAAATGGGCTTTGGTGATAAAAATATCTCCTCATAAGATAAGCAAGTAAGGAGGAGATGTGAGTAACAGACTCAACATATTATTTGAAGTCTTGTATAGGCGAAATGCCTCTGCTTCCATTGACGAACTATCCGGTATACTTGGCGTAAGTAAGCGTACCGTTTATAACGATATCGAACGTCTCAACACCTTATTAGCATCTTCGAGTGCTCCTCCTATAGTAAATCGAAGAGGAATTTTTAGTCGTATTACCACAAAAGGTCAGGATAACTTTGATCCTAAATTAAGTTTTTCTGATTTGGTAAACGATTCAGGATTAATCTATATTGACCCCGCATATAGACGCTGTAGCCTCGCAGAAACAATTATCTGTTTACCCGGTCCCTTTTCGATGGACAATCTCCAACAAATTTTTGGTGTTTCACGCAACACTCTTGCACGTGATCTGCGTGAGATCCGCAAAATGCTGTCACCATTTGGCGTATCTATTGAATCCCGACAATTCACTGGCTATTGGATAGATGGCGAAGAAAATGCTATCCGAGCCGCCCTCTCGAGTGTACTTGATGATGATCTTGTATTTGAAAGGGTTTTAGTAAATGAAGGGTCTTCCTTCATTACGGCTGTTGAGTCTTTTCTTACCAGTGTGACAAATGAACTAGGAGTTGACTTTTCTAACGCTTCACGTCGCAGAATCATACTTAGTCTTTTCGCTGCCTATAAGCGTATTGGTAGCGGACACACTCTTACTCAGCTGCTCCTTCAACATCAAGGCAGCGAAATCACCCGCGAATTTCAGGTTGTTAAAGCTCATAAACCTGAAATTGAAATGCTGTATCAACAGAGCGACATTCCTCAAGGGGAACTTGAATACGTCGCTGCAAAACTTAGAGAATCATCGGTTGTAAAGCGCAATGAACTTATCTCTGAAAACTGGATTCAGATGAGCCTGCTGGTTCAGCAATTTATACAAGATGTTGCTAAAGAATTTCCAATGGCCCATTTTGAAGAAGATGAAGCATTATTCCAGGGGATCCTTAACCATCTACGTCCTGCATATTGGCGTGCTATTGCAGATGAAATCATTGACAATCCGATGTTAAGCTATGTGCAGGAGCAATGCAGTGATCTCCATGAAGAAGTCAGCCGCTCAATATCTATAGTAGAGAATATTCTCCATGTTTCTTTTCCTGAGGGAGAAGTTGGCTACTTCACCCTCTTTTTCGCTGCCTCACTAGAGAGAACGCACAGAATTGCTGTAAGAAAAGCACGCGCTATTGTTGTATGCCAAGAAGGACTATCGACATCTCAATTTTTAGCATCTCGTCTTGAGACGAGTTTTGAAATCAATATCGTTGCGGTGCTTAGTGTACGAGAAGCACAAGAATGGCTCTTTCAAAATGACATTGATCTTGTTGTTTCTACCGTTTCGTTTACTCATGAGACCTGCCCCGTTATCGAAGTTTCGGCATGGCTCACAAATGATGATAAGCGGAGACTAGCAAGCTTTCTTAATCCTAAACATGTTGAGA
>NZ_CAMXYY010000033.1 GCF_947253395.1 uncultured Olegusella sp. | reverse complement strand
GACAGCCACTATATCGTTGAGGATTTGCGGAGCGATTTACTGACGCCAATTATGCAGGCAATTACCGACTTAGCAATGCCTGTCGTGTTGGTGGTGGTATGGATTGTTGCGGCTGCTTTTGCGCCAGGGCGGCAGCCGGGGCGGTGTATGTTGTTCAATTTGGCAGGCGCTTCTTTGCTTAACGTTTTGCTTAAACAGCTGGTACAGCGCCCGCGCCCTGAGGGCTTTCGTCTCGTAGCGGAGAGCGGTTATAGTTTTCCATCGGGGCATTCTATGGTGGCGATGGCATTCTATGGTCTGCTTGCGTATTTGGTATGGCATTACGAAAAAGATCGTGTCATGCGTTGGGCGTGGTCAGTCTCACTTGCGTTTGTGGTACTTGCTGTGGGTGTGAGCCGCATTTATTTGGGCGTGCACTATGCATCTGATGTATTGGCTGGTTTTTGCGTCTCAATGGCTTGGTTGGCGGTGTATACCAAGGTAGTATGCCCGCTTTTCTTGCCCGAACCAGCTGAATAGTCCTTATACTCGCCGGCCTAGAACCTGGTTTAGTAAACGCTACAAGCTCTTAACCACCGTAATTTTTGAACCCAGCTTTGTCCTGGGATTTGGGGACGCTTTTGACCTTGCGTGTAAAGGCGCACAAAAGATGCGCAATGCGCGACATAAACGTGGTGAAATATATTGTGATTATGCGACCTTAGGAAGGGCATCTATAGCGCCACGGACACGTCGGGCATCATCGTGTTCGGCAAGACCCAGTAAGCGTCCCGTCTCAGAGGCAACAAAATTAGGATCTTTACGAGACTTAAAGGACAGTAGCAGCGTCCAAAGCGGAATAAGATATAACAAGAAGGCACACACAACGCAGCTGGTGGGAGCATCTACAAAAGAAAGAATAGCTGCGCAGGTGATCGACCAAGGTACGAGTGCTGTAATGACAACAGCGCTGTTTTCTAGGTCCAGGGCTAGAGCAGAGCCATCGCCTTCGACATCATCGCAAAGCTGCTGGGTTAGCATGACTGCTAAAGTTTGCTCACAGCTAATGATGGCCGCCAGTACTGAAGTAATAAGCACACTCACAAAGGGCGTATAGCGCTGGGAAATCTTTTGAATCATGCCGCGCATACCGCAAATGAGCCCCGTGCCTTCAAAGATGGTTGCGTAGCTGCCAGCAATAGAGATGATTGCGATAATTTCGAGCATAGTGTGAATACCGCCGCCATCAACCATATGTGCCAAAGCAGGATTCATTGAGTGGAAGCCACCAAAGTAAAGTGCTGGTAGCTCCTCTACAGGGATACCTTGGACAAAGACGCAGATAAGGCTCGTCAATGCGAGACTCACCAGCATAGTTATGTGCACGCGCACCTTAAAAGCAGAAAGTACAATAACGGCAAAAGCGGGAAGCAGGACCACAGGCGACATATCAAAACTTGACGAAAAAGCGGCAGATACATTGGGAACCGTACCTGATCCTGCACTAAAAATACCTATGAGCACGTAGAGGGCACAGCTGCCGACAAAAGGAACGATGCCAGTGCGTAGCATACGCTTCACATTGTCAAAAATATCGGTATCAGTGATGGTTGCTACGATAAAAGCGCTTGATGACATGGGGGACCAACGGTCGCCGCAGTAGGCTCCAGCTAAAATTGCGCCACCAGCAAACATAGGATTGATACCCATGGCGCGAGCGATGGTCATGCAGATGACGCCCATTGTTGCTGCTGCACCAAAAGAAGTACCCATAAGTGTTGACATTGCTGAGCAAAGCAAAAAAATTGCAAACAAACAAAGCTGCGGAGAAATAATTTGGGTTGACAGACAGACGATAGCTGGAATAGTACCTGCTGCACGCCAACTTGCGGTAATGGCTCCAATGATGAGCAAGAGAAGAAGTACGGGACGAACCTTGGATATGCCCTGCTTGATCATGCCAAAAAGTGCCCGGGGACTGTTGCCACGAAAGAGGCCGTATGCCAAAAAGATAATAAGACCAATGGCGAGCGATATAACAAGAGAAACACCTGAAGAGAGGGTCACTAAAAGTATTACGACAAACAATCCAAGAGTAATATACTCAGCCATGCGGCAAGTCCCCTTCAATTGATACTCTTACGCATAGGGCTATTGTTGCCGCATGAGAACATTGAGTCAAACTGTATTTAGATGTACTATATACAAGAATTATTTGTGCAAAAAAAGTGTCAAAAAGCGCCACGTAAAGCTCAGTATGTTGCTCAACAGGGATTCAGATATGTGTTCGAGTAAGGGGAGACCTCTATGAACTTTAGCTCCTTTGATTATTTTATTGCAGTTGCAGAAGAGCTTAGTTTTACTCGTGCAGCCGAACGGCTCAACGTAACCCAGCAAACCTTATCTGCGCATATCGCTGGCCTTGAGCGTGAGTTGCATGTGAGACTTGTCGATCGTCATGTGCCTTTGGCGCTGACATATGCCGGTGAAGAATTTCTTGAATATGCGCGGCATTTCCAAACCAAACGTCGCGTGATGGAGCAGGAGTTTCGCGATATTTCTGGCAATCAGCGTGGTCTTTTGCGTGTTGGGGTGGCGTCTACGCGCGGCCATATTATCATGCCACGTGCTATCGCCAGTTTTCAGCTTCGCTATCCTCAAATTACGGTCAGCTTGTATGAGAGTGAAAACCAAGACTTAGTACAGTTGTTGCGTGAAGGGCGCGTTGACATGGTTGTTGCAACCATCGAACCCGATGCACAGGGATTGGTGGTGCAAGATTTGTACGATGAGGCAGTTATGCTGCTTTGTCGTCAAGATTTGCTTGAACGCTACTATCCTGGTCGCGTAGAAGAAGTAGTGGCAGAAGCGGCAAAAGAAGGGGGTCTCAAAGCACTAGAAAAGCTGCCGTTTTTGCTGGTAGGAGATGGAGATATACCGGGGGCAGTACCTCGCCAGGCTTTTCGTCGCGAAAACATCCATCCTGATGTGCGTGTCATTTCTAAAAATGCTGAAACCTTGGTGGCACTGGCATACCGTGGGGTGGGCGCTTGTTTTTGCTCATCTGAGCTGGCTTACACGAGTTTTCCCAACTCAGCAGAAGCGGGTATGCGTCTCATAGACCTCGGTGAGGGTGCAAAGTATCCCATCTGTGTTGCGTGGCGCAAATCTCCCCATACCTGGTCTATCGTGACGGCCTTTTATGATTTGCTCCAAGCCAAAGTGAGAGATGGCAAGGGCTGGTCGGCAGAAGGTCCTCTCTAGGAGCTGCAATGAGCAAAACTCAGGCATTTCGTGTGATCTCTGATGGAGAGCAGCTACGCTTTATACCCACAAGGGAGATGTTGGCAGGCCAACTTCTTGCGACAGCAGGAGTTTCTAGGCGGCAGACTCAGCGCATCTTTGCGGACGGACGCCTGCGTTTGGCAGAGCAGGTTCTGCATCCTGAGGACAGGCTCAATTCTTGGGAAGAAGTGACGCTTCAGCTTGCTGTAAAACCAGTGCAGCAGCTGGATCCATCTGCGGCGAAAGGCTTTTCTTTGCTTGAGGCAGATGCGTTTTTTCTTTCAGTCGATAAACCTGCGGGTATTTTGGTGCATGGAGATGGGACAGGAGCTCCCAATCTGAGCGAGCAAGTTACAGAGTATTTATACACACAGGGTTATACTGTGCGACCTCAGGCAATCCAGCGTCTCGATGTGGCAACTACGGGATTGGTGATATTTTCTCTTACTGAGGAGTTCCAACCTGCCTTTGATGCGCTAGTGGCAAGCAATGCTTTGCATAAACGCTATTTGGCCGTGGTTACAGGTGATTTCCCCTCGCGCATTCGTCAGATAGATGCAGCTATCGGTCGCGATCGTCATAATGCTCATCGCATGCGTATACATTCCCATGGAAAAGAAGCGCATACTCGTGTCTGTGTACTCCAACGCTGCAAGGGTTTGAGCTTACTGGAACTTGAGCTGCTTTCTGGACGCCGGCATCAAATTCGAGTACATCTTGCTTCTGTGGGCTTTCCTTTGCTAGGAGATAGCCTTTATGGTGGTGCGCCGCATCCTGATGGTTTGATGCTTCACGCTTGGCGTGAGGAGTTTGAGCATCCAGTCACTCAGCAATATATTCAGCTCAAAACCGCTTTCCCAAAACGCTTTGCCAAGCTGGGCTTTACTGCGTCATAATAGACATTAAGAATGGGGAAAGAAATACGGCAAAGGGGAGAGGCAACCATGGCTGATACCATGCGTGGCGTGTACACCAACCTAACTAAAATTAGGCGTGATGTGTTTCGTGAAGTCGCAAAGATTTGCTATAGCATCCCGAATCATCCTGAAAGTGGTGATGAATATTTTGATGATGAATTCGACAATCTACCATACAAGATTTTACCTGGTGATGTAGCTACTTATCGCGAGTCAGTGTTTCTTGAGCGTGCTATTATTTCTGAACGTATTCGTCTAGCTATGGGCTTGCCTCTGCAAGGTGTTGATAAGCCTCGCCGTGTTTCTGAGGGCATCAGAGAAGCTACAACTAACGGCTTGGATTACTATAAGCCGCCGCTGATTAATGTTATCAATTTTGCTTGCAATGCTTGCAAAGATAATGTGTATGAAGTCACCAACAGCTGTCAGGGCTGCCTTGCCCATCCGTGCCGCGAGATTTGTCCCAAGCAGGCGATTTCGTTTCACAACAAGCGTGCAGTTATCGATCAAGACCTTTGCATCAAGTGCAGTCGTTGCGTTCAGATTTGTCCTTACCAAGCAATTCATCGTCACGTGCGTCCCTGCGCTGATGCCTGCGGTATGCACTGCATAGGTTCTGATGAGCACGGGCGTGCTGAAATTGATTATGACAAGTGCGTTTCTTGTGGTCAGTGCCTCATTAACTGTCCCTTTGGTGCTATTGCCGATAAGAGTCAGATTGCGCAGGTTATCTTCTCTATTCTTCAGGGAGAAGAAGTGATTGCTGCGGTTGCACCTGCCTTTGTTGGTCAATTTGGCGGTAAAGGCAATGTTGGCAAGCTGCGTGAAGCCTTCAAGCTATTGGGCTTCTCGGGTGTCGAGGAAGTTGCTTTAGGGGCCGACCTCTGTACGGTGCAGGAAGCCGAGGATTACCTTTCTGAAGTACCTGACAGACTGCCGTTTATGGGCACATCCTGTTGTCCTGCATGGGCTTCTATGGCAAAGAAAGAATTCCCCGAGCACAAAGAAGCTATTTCAATGGCACTAACCCCGATGGTTTTGACCGCGCGTATGATTCGAAGTCAACATCCCCACGCAAAGATAGTTTTTGTAGGGCCTTGCGCAGCAAAGAAGGGCGAAGCGCTTCGCAAGTCTGTTCGCTCTGAGGTTGATTTTGTTTTGACCTTTGAGGAAATGGCAGGCATGATGGAAGCCAAGGATATCGATTACCTTAGCTTGCATGATGACAATAAGAGCGATTTTGACGTTGCGAGCGCTGATGGTCGCAACTTTGCGGTCGCAGGTGGCGTTGCAAACGCGGTCGTTAATGCCATTCATGATAAGTATCCCGATCGTGAGATAGCTATCGCAAATGCTGAGAGTCTTGATGAGTGCCGCCAGATGATGAAAGATGCCATCAAAGGTAAATATCCCGGTCATCTATTGGAAGGTATGGCCTGTCCGGGTGGTTGTGTGGCTGGTCCTGGTACTTTGGTACAGATTAAGAAGTCAGCCTCTGCAGTTAAACGTTATGCCAAGAGGTCGCCGCACAAGTTTGCTACCGAAAATAAGTATCTTGACCATCTGGAGAGCCTCACAGCTGATTTTGATGCTGAATAAGTAATTTGTGCACAGAGATGTACTCAAGCAGAGCTTGTGTTTAATGTGCCCTCGGTTAGAGAGGGCACAGCGTGAGTGCGTGAGTGCAGGCGCGCTACACACCATAGATGGTTCATCCTTCGTACCGCTTTTCGATAGATGGTTCGTTTCTCGGTCTAGAGGAAAATTTGACCTGCGGTTTTATGCTCACTCATCTCGAAACTCGAACCATCTTTTGTTTGAGGCGTCGAAACTCGAACCATCTATGGGATCATCGCTCGAAACATGAACCATCTATCGAAATTGTGGCAGCTCGAAATGTGGCAGCTCGAAAAACGAACCATCTATCGAACTTATGACTAAGGTCCGCTGACTTACGCCAGCGGACCCCGAGTCGTTTTAGAACTTTGTGTAAAGCGACGATACGCTTTTCTTACGCACTCTTTTCATTCGAAAGAGACGCATAGAACGTGGAATCAGAGAAGACATCCTTGATGGTTTTGCCGTGAATGAAGGGAAGAGCCAAGAACTCATCGACTGTAGGTACCAAAGGGCTACAATCTACAAAGTGATTCTTGCTATTACGCCTGCTGGTGTCCTGTGCACGCCACGACTCGAAGTTAACGTCGGTCAGATAATAGACATTGCCGTCGACCTTCATATACACTGAGTGATTGCAGTGCAGATAGTCGGCGAGCTCGTCGTAATTAATCTCGAGTGCCTCAGCAGCTTTCTTGCCCATGTATGCCACCTTTCCTCGGATGAGTGATGTTTCCATATTCCAATAGTAGCCCGAAATTACCAGTTTTATACGCACAGCCACTTACCGATAGGTAAGCGTTATATTCGCGGGATTTTCTGAGGAAAAAATACAAAATCCGCAGTTGATTGCCCAAAAAATAAACATAAATGATGCCTTAGTGAGCATCCTTTGAAGGCATTGTGAATATCAAGAATTTGTTGTTTCCTTTTTTGCTTATGCGTTTTGTAGGATACGCAAATCACATCTACCTGTGGCGTGTGCTATCCCTGCCATGCTTCGTTGTGGTTTTGAGTTGCAACTAGCTGAGGATTGCCTGTAGCAGTGCCGTTGTGTCGCTGACAATAAGTGGCGCTCCATGCTCACGCAAAAAGTCATAGTCACGGAAACCCCAATCCACCACAATGCAGTCGCAGCCAGTATTGCGAGCAGTATCGATGTCAACCTCTGAGTCGCCAATGTAGACACAATCAGCAGGTGTGAGTTCAAAACTTTTGAGTGCTGCCTGTACCATGTCGGGAGCGGGTTTGCGCCGCACGCTTTCGCGCTCACCAACGGCAATATCAAACCTACCAGAGAAGTACTGCTTCACAAGTTCCTGAACAGCAAAATCGCCCTTGTTAGAAACCACAGCGCAGCAGATATTGTGTGCGTGCAAGGCATCAAGCAGCTCATATATACCCGGATAGGGAGCAGTTGTCTCGGCGCAGTGATCTGCATAATGAGCTTTGAAATCTGTCAGGATTTGTTGTGTTAACGGCTCAGGTGTATTTAGAGGCACTGAATGTTCAATGAGAAACTTCATACCATTGCCTAGATTGCGGCGGGTTTCTTCATGACTTTTTTTGGGTATGCTGTGAAGCTCGAGGGCATAGTTAACCGAGGACCACAGGTCCTCAAGGGTATTTAAGATGGTGCCATCCAAATCAAAAATCGCTGCTGAATAAGCCATATATATCCTTAATCTTGAAGCTATGTGGCAAACACTAATAGATGTTATTCTGCTAGAATTGTATGCTATCCGTCTTGGAGTTGGTGTGCGGTTGTGTCTACCGCGTGAAGGAGTCTTTTGTGAACGTGCTTAATATCATCCTCGTTGTTTTACTTTTTGCTTCTGGTTTGTTCACGGCTTTGCTTATCCTGATGCACTCTGGCAAAGGTACAGGTGTTTCTGACATGATTGCAAGCTCCATGTACAATTCCGCTGCTGGTTCTGCCGTTTGGGAAAAGAATCTTGACCGTTTGACTGTCATTTCTGCGGTGGTCTTTGGTTTGTGTATCGTAATCATGGCCCTGACGTTCCCCCTGGGCACCATCTAAACCCTGCTGATATCTCGTGTATGTCTAAACCCGCAGCTTCCTGCGGGTTTTTCATACCCTGCGTTTCTGTGCCATGTCAAACGCCACACATCATTTCAAATATCACAGCTCCACGTGCCAAACGCCACGCTTCATTTCAAGCAAAGTGGTCCTGCTTGTCAAAAGCCACGTTCCGTTTCAGAAAAAATGTCAAAAGCCACATTCCATTTCAAAGGGCCTGACGTTTGCGCAGGTAAATTTTTTCCGCGTGAAATGAAACGTGGCTTTTGGCTAAAAAAGTGAAATAGAACGTGGCTTTTGGCACGTGGAGTGAAATGGTATGAAGTAGAACGTGGCGTTTGGCAAGCAGAGCCGGATTGAGACTCAAGATGACTCGAGATGCGCCGTGCATCTCTCAGTAATAAAAAAGAGCCTCCCGAAGGAGGCTCTTAGTCGCGCTTATTTGGCGTAAGACGAGTTACTTTGCCCAACCGATGTTCTCAGCCTGGATATCGGAGAGTAGAGCGGGACCCCAGTTAGCAAGACCAGCCTTGCAGAGCATGCAGTCTGCACCAGCGTACAGAGGGATGAAGGCGTAGGAAGTAAGAGCTTCCTTCTCAGCCTCGTTAAAGGCCTTCATCTGCTCAGCGTGATCGGCGATACCCGTGACAGCAACAAACTTCTCATCGAGTTCCTTGGAGCCAGTGTGGGTGAAGTTGGAGTCGCTGTCGACACCAAAGATCTGCTTGCCGTTGTTGTAGGAAGCAGAACCAGAGTTCCAACCAAAGAGGAAGGTATCCCAGTTGCCGCCGGTCAAAGTCTTGGAGAACTCAGAAGCAGGCTTATTGTCGATGTCAATCTTCATGCCAGCATCCTTGGCCATCTTTTGGATAGCAGCTGCACGATTCTTGACGGTGTTGGAGTCACCAATGGCGGTAAAGGTAAAGGCGACCTGCTTGCCGTCCTTCTCATAGTAACCGTCGCTACCCATGGTATAGCCAGCATCCTCAAGGGTCTTTTTGGCGGCAGCAATCTGTTCATCGCCAGGCTTGGGATCAGTGACATCCGTGGGCAAGTTGTTCTCATAGCCATCCATCCAGGGCAGAATAGTCAGCGAGCCCAAGCGCTCCTCAGACCAGTTAACACCCTGATAGACGATGCCCAAGATGGTCTCGGTGTTGATGCACTGGACAAAAGCCTTGCGGACTGCGATGTCCTTGAGACCCTCACGGGAAGCGTTGACCTCGATACAAGCAATGCTGGTGGAGTCACCACGACGCACCTCGGTGTTCTCCATACCCAAGAAGTTGGAAAGCATCTCGGCAGAGCCGCTCTGGCCAGCCTCAGTGGCGTCAACCTCACCATTCTTGAAGGCGTTGAACATTGCCTGAGAATCCATCTGCTTGAAAGTGATGGACTCGAGTTTTGCCTCATCGCCCCACCATTTGTCGTTGCGGACAAAGGTGATCTCGGTCTCATTGGCCTTGTCGATGACGAAAGGACCGCAGCCCCACTCGTTGTGCCAGTTGTTGACCCAGCCCTCGTTAAAGACCTTAGGATCAGCAGCTGCAGGGTGCAGGGCACCCATCAGAGACTCGTAGGGGTAGAAAGGCTTATCGAAAGTGATGATAGCCTGCTTGTCATTCTCGCCCTTCTCGACGCTTGAAATCTGATCAAAGCCGTCAGTAGCAGAAGGAGTGTAGTTCTCGTCTTGACCATTCATGCAGGTCCACAGAGCTTTAACAGCGGTCCAGTCGATGGGGGTGCCATCGTTAAAGACTGCCTTCTCGGCGAGATTGAGGGTAACAACCTGCTTGCCGTCCTTGTCCTCAACGGAGCTGGACTCAACAAAGTTGGGGTTGGGCGTAAACTCTTTGCCGGTAGGATCGCAGCGATAAAGAGTGGCAGCTTGGTTGTAAAGGTACCAGAACCACCTGATGTAGGTGGTATTACCGTTTACGCTGAAGTAGTTAAAGTCTGGACCAATCTCGGTAATGGGGAGCACGAGGGTGCCGCCGTCCTTGATTGCATCGCGCTCAAGCGGGTTATTGTAGGTCTTGCCCTTCTCAGGGATGGGGAGCTTGTCAAGCGGGGTAGTGGCGGGAGAACCGTTCTGGGGCTCGACGCCTGTGTCGCCTGCGTTAGAGCCAGCGCCGCTGTTGCCAGACTTGCCGCACCCAGCCAGACCGAGTCCGGCGATGGTAGCAGCAGTGCCTGCCACACCCAAGAACGAACGACGAGAAAGTGCCATGTTTCCTCCAAAATGTCATCGTGCAGGTAATAGTGCTAAAAAGCACCTTTTGGTACTCCACAATATTTTATTAGAAATCATATAAAAAGTGGTGGCATATCTGTGGATGGATGTTTCCAATTTGTTACATAATGCTATGAACATCCGATACACACAAAAAAGTGACCCGCACATTGCGAGCCACTTTCAACTTGTTTTTTTGCACTGAAGCTATGCTAGGCCTTGTGGCCAGAAAGTAGGCTAGAAGAAGAAACCAACTTGCCATCCTGATAGACCATGCGCTCACGTGTGCGTTCAATCTTGGGGTCAGGAATGGGGATGGCAGAAAGCAGAGCTTGTGTGTAAGGATCTTGCGGATTGGTAAAGACTTCTTCGGTGTCTCCCTGCTCAACAATCTTTCCCAGGTGCATAACGGCAACACTGTCAGAGATGTGGCGAATAACTGCCAAGTCATGGGCAACAAAGAGATAAGAAATCTTGAGCTGTACCTGCAAATCTTCAAGCAGGTTGATGATGCCTGCCTGAATAGAGACATCCAGAGAGGCAATAGGCTCATCAAGCAACAAAATCTTGGGGCTGGTAGCAAGGGCGCGTGCAATAGCAATACGCTGACGTTGACCACCCGAGAACTGAGAAGGGAAGCGGTCAACATAGTCGGGATTGATACCGACAAGATGCATCAGCTCACCAATACGTTTGTTGATATCCTTGGGCGTCCATTTCTGCGCGCGCAGGGGCTCTGCCAACACATCGTAGATGGGCATACGAGGGTCAAGTGAACTCATGGGATCTTGGAAGATAACCTGCAAATCACGTCTAAGCTCACGACGCTCGCGGGTGTTTTTAAGGCCTGCAATATCCTTGCCTAGTACGGTAATACTGCCGCTTTCAGGTTTCACGAGATCCATGATCTGCATCAGTGTGGTGGACTTACCCGAACCAGACTCGCCAACCAAAGCCAGTGTCTCACCCTCATGAAGCTTGAAAGAGACATGGTCAACAGCGGTCATCGTGCCCTTGTCACGGCGAATCAAACCCTTGCCTTGAACAGGGAAGGTCTTTACCAAATCCTTGACCTCAAGGACAAGGGGGCGCTGATCGCGAGGTACTTCGGCCCACTTAGCTGGCAAGGGTTCAAGCTTGGGATAAACATCTTCAAAGTTGAGGTGGCGATCGCGGATGGTTGCGAGCTTATGGCAGCTTACGAGGTGGCCTTCGGCAGCGTTAAAAGGATCAAGGGTTGGCTCAATCTCAAAGCAGGAGCCACTTGCCATGGGGCAGCGCGGTGAGAAAGGACAGCCCTTAGGAATAGCAGCCAGCGAGGGAGGGTTGCCTTTGATAGGGACCAGACGATGCTCAGCTGCTACGTGAGGCTTGGGGACGGCGCCCAAAAGACCCATGGTGTAGGGGTGAGAAGGCTGGTCAAAGACGGTGTCGATACTGGCACGCTCGACAGCACGACCAGCATACATAACCAAGACATCGTCTGCGGTGCCTGCAATAACACCTAAATCATGGGTAATCAGGACAACCGCTGCACCCGTTTCACGTTGAGCTACAGCGAGTACATCTAAAATCTGTGCCTGAATGGTTACGTCGAGTGCCGTGGTGGGCTCGTCGGCAATGATGACATCAGGGTCGTTAGCGATAGCAATGGCAATAACAACGCGCTGACGCATACCGCCAGAAAACTCGTGAGGGTAAGCGTCTAGGCGATCTTCGGGGTTGGTAATACCCACCATGGTGAGCAGTTCGATACAGCGATCATGGAGCTGCTGTTTGGTCATATTGGGGTTATGAATGAGCAAGGTTTCTGCTAACTGATCGCCAATACTAAACATAGGTGTTAAAGCAGACAGGGGATCTTGGAAAATCATCGAGATAGACTTGCCGCGGAAAGCCGCCATCTCCTCGTCTGTCTTGTCTACCAGCTCTTCTCCATCAAATTTGACCGAACCGGTGACGTGAGCATTGTCATCAAGAAGACCAATCAAAGAAAGAGCAGTTACTGACTTGCCCGACCCCGACTCGCCTACGATGCCCAAGGTACGTCCGCGCCAAAGGTCAAAGTTAACACCGCGTACGGCATCGACGCGACCTGCCTCGGTTGCAAAAGACACCTTGAGGTTACGAATACTCATGATAGGGTCGCCCTGAGGGGCACCCTTGGGTCCGTTATTTTCAAGCAGCTCATAGCGTAGGGTATCGTCCTTGACAACCCAAGAGGTCTGCGTACTTGTACTTGTCGTTTCGGCCATTTGTAGCTCCGTCACTTTCATTTGTTGTGCGCTCGCAAGTGAGCGCGCCATACCCAAGACGTAAAAATCACAAACTTTCTTTACGCCTTAGCGGTCTCGGTAGCAACTGCATCCTCTTCGGCGTCGTCTTCTACCGTGCCGGCAGCGCGGGAATACGGGTCGATTGCATCGCGCAGACCATCGCCAATGAGCTGCATGCTGACGCAGAGCACAATCAAAACGATAGAGGGAATGAGAATAACCCAGGGGGCAGAAAGCATAGCGGATGAACCCTGGCTCAAAAGGTAGCCCAAGGATGTATCGGGAGCCTTGATGCCTAGACCTAAGAAGCTATAGGCAGTCTCGGAGTTAATACCACCAATAACACCCAACACCGTGTCCAAAATCAAGATGGAGCCAAGGTTGGGAATAAGGTGACGAATAATGGTCTTAATGGGGGAGACACCCATATATTTTGCGGCACGAACATAGTCGCGTTCACGCAGAGAAAGCGCCATGGTACGCAGGGTACGAGCATAGCCAATCCAACCAAAGGCAGTCAGGCCCACAATCAGCATCCACCAGCCCTCAGTACCACTGGAGGCACGAACCACCATGGCCACAAGCAAAAAGCTTGGGATGATGAGTAGCATATCTAGGAACCACATGCCAATTTTTTCCGGAACGCCGCGTACATAGGCAATAGAGGTGCCAACAACTGCAGCGATGATGGTGGTTAGCACAGAGTAAATAATACCGATTGCCAAAGAACGGCCGAGGCCATGAACAACGCTGGCAAACAGATCAAAGCCACCGCCATCGGTACCAAACCAGTGCGTTGGATTAGGAGGCACATTCAGTGCCGTGAAATCGGGATCGGTATAGGTAAAAGGCGTCATATACGGCCCAAAAATAGCGAGAATAATCAGAATAATCAGGATGACAAGTCCCACCATAGCGCTACGCTGGCGCACAAAACGACGACCAATAAGTGAAAAATAACCGATACGCTTGACCTCGCCACCAGAGCCACCCAATTCGTCAGCCAATAGCTCGAGCTCTGCGTTGGTGAGGTGGACTTCATCAGTTTTTACGTCCGTATTTTCAGGGGACGCAAGCTGTCTTTTTTCTTCAGACATTGTGCTCTCCTTAGCTCATCTTGATTCGAGGATCGAGTGCTGCAGCAAAGAGGTCGGCAAGCAGAGCACCGACGAGCGTACAAGCACCACTGAAGGCGGCAACAGCAACTGCACCATGAATATTGTTGTTGTTGATGCAATTGATGAAGTATTCACCAAGACCGTGGATAGCAAAAATCTTCTCGGTCATAACAGCACCAGTAAAGATGCCAGCAATGGAGAAAGCTACAGATACGGCAGTAGGAATTAAAGAGGCACGGAGAGCATGTTTGCGAATAGCCTGTTTTTTTGTAAGACCCTTTGCACGAGCAGTGCGCACATAATCAGCGTGCATTTCGTCAAGCAGATACGTACGCTGACCCAAGTGATAACCAACGGCACTAATAATAGTAAGGACGATGGTCGGCAGCAAAATGTGCTGGAGGAAGTCGAGCAGACCAATAACGAAGTTGGGACCGCTATAGCTGGAAAGTCCCGTTACATAGAAGATGCGCGTGCCAGCCGCGGTATTGACCTCGATTGCAAAAAATACAATCAAAATTGCTAATACAACAGTCGGGATAACCATAAATAGCGAAGCGACACCGCTCCAAAAGCGGTCTTGCCACTGATATTGGCGTTGGGCGGTGTAGACACCAAGGCTTACGCCGACCACGATAGAAATAATGGTAGCAAGTAACATGAGCTGGACAGAAGCGCCAATGCGGGAAGAAATTTCGTGGTTAACTGAAGCGCCTGTTGGAGTCTTGCCAAAGTCAGCTTTGGTGAGAATGTCACCAATCCACTTTTGATAGCGCTCCATGATGGGCGTTTTATCGTTGAGGTTGGCAGCATCAAGCGTGCGCTCAATAGATTCTTGTGGGGGACGTGGAGTACGAGACTCATAATTAGAACGTGGACTCATAAAAGCTGAGGCCAGAAAGTAAGTGAACGAGGTTGCTACAAAGATCATAACTATGTAGTTCAAAACTCGCTTAACGACGTATCCGACGAATCGCGCCATGAACGCTCCCCATTTCAGTCCGCATCGTACTTGATGCGGGAGACATACAGTTATTTATTAACTGCTGCCTCTTTTTGCATTATGCGTACATACAGAAGGCTCAGACGAGAAGCCTGCTGCATAACGCAGCGAGGCATGCCAATTAAATAGTGGGGTAATAGGGTACCTCACAGACAACAGGCACGCAGCACAACATTCTATATTTTATCATGTTTGATATTTTTGCAGCAAATTTATGAAATCTTCTTCTGCGTACGAGGAGCTTACTGTTCATCTCTGCTAAACCTTCGGGCACCCTAAATGAAACCCCCCTGTAATCTATCCGTAATGTAGGTTAGCAAAGATGATTTAAGTTTTGTTTTGATAAGTTTGCGTTATTCTACAAATTTTGATGTGAGCTGCGAATTTATATCCGGCGACAGGAGAGCTTTATGAACTCAAAAGAAGTTGCCTACATCATCAAGAGGGTCCTCTTTGCTTTTATCACCATCTGGGCAGTCATTACCATCACGTTTTTTGTAATGCACTCTGTGCCAGGTGGACCCTTTGCGAGTGAGAAGGCAGTTACGCCTGCTGCAAAAGCAGCGCTTGAAGAGAAATTTGGTCTCAACAAGCCCTTGTTTGAGCAGTATCTCACCTACCTAGGCGGCGCTTCACACTTTGACTTTGGCCCCTCGCTCAAGCAGCGCGGTCGTGAAGTAACCACTATTGTTGCCGACGGCATGAAGACTTCAGCAAAGCTTGGTGTTATTGCATTGATTATCGCTACAACATCAGGCGTTTTGCTTGGCGCTCTTGCTGCACTGAGGCGCAATACTGTTGCCGATAAAATCATCATGGTTATCACAACGGCATTTGTGTCGATGCCATCGTTTATTATGGGTACGTTGCTCTTATTACTTTTTGCCATTGAGTTGCATCTTTTGCCCGCAAACGGTGCAGCTAAAGGTGGCCTGATACTGCCTATTGTGACCTTGGCGCTTTATCCGATGGCATATATAACGCGTTTGACCCGCTCTTCAATGCTTGATGTGCTGGGGCAAGACTACATTCGTACTGCCAAGGCAAAAGGCGTTTCTCAGCGCAATATTATTCTTAAGCATGCTCTCAAGAATTCCTTGATTCCCGTTATTACGTATCTAGGGCCCGAGCTTGCCTACATCACCACAGGTTCTTTGGTTGTTGAGCAGATTTTTGCGGTACCTGGCATTGGCCGTGCATTTGTTAACTCAATTACTGGTCGTGATTATCCGCTCATCATGGGCACCACAATCATTCTCGCCACACTCATTGTGGTTATGAACCTTGTAAGTGACATTTTGTATCGCGTGGTTGATCCGCGCATCAGCCTGGATTAGGAGCGATGATGAACAAGAATCCCCTGAGTATGCAGGTTGACATGGATGATTTTCTTCCTGCATCTGAGGAAGAAAAGTCCTACATGGTGCAAATGCGCGCCAGCTCGACCTTCTTCCGTGATGGTTGCAAGCGTTTTTACAAAAACAAAGTTGCCTTTACCAGCTTGGTAGTCATTGTGCTGATTGTCATCTCGGCTATCGTGCTGCCCATCGTGTGGCCCTATTCCTATGATGTGCAGCTGGGTGTTCAGCCGGGCAAGCCTGTTGATGCTTCTTATAACAATTTGGCTCCAATGGAGTATTCCCACAGCGAACAACAAATGATGGAAGACGGTCAGTTTGTCTTCCCGCATTTTTTTGGTACTGATGCTTC
>NZ_CAMXYY010000032.1 GCF_947253395.1 uncultured Olegusella sp. | reverse complement strand
AGATTAGAATAACGGTCTCGTGGGCTCGGAGATGTGTATAAGAGACAGGGTATGGCTGTTGTGATGATTACTCATGATCCTACTATTGCCGATCATGCCCAGAGGATTTGTCATATAGTCGACGGTCAACTTGCGGATGGTGCGCTATGAGCGGAAAACTGCAACCAATGACAAAACAAAAGCGTACTCTCACCATCACGGGCGTTGTGGTACTCATCTGTGCGCTGATAGTAGGCGTCATCCTGCTTATTCGTAACTTTACTCGCAAGCCCGTTGAGGTGTTTCCTGTCTCAAATATCAACAATGGCATGGTCGATGATGGCGGTACGCTCTCTGGTCAAGTCGCTCAGGGTGACGTTCAGACGCTCAAGCTTTCGGAGGCTCCTCTTGAATCCATCAAGGTCAAAGAGGGGAGCAAAGTTAAGGTTGGCGATGTGCTGGCAACTTTTGATATGACGCAGGTTAAACTCACCAAGCTATCGCACAAAGCACGCCTAGGCGCTGTCGAAAGCGAACTTCGTCGAGCAAAGCGTGAGCTCGCGCGCGTATCTAATTTGACGCCTGCTCCCAAAGGTGGTGGAGGCGGCGGCGGTGGCGGCGGGGAGCCAAGGGTTAAAAGGATAGATCATGGTGAGCTTCCTTTTGTAGATAAGCTAACTCCCAAGAGTAAGTCTGCTACCGAAGGGAAAAACGTAGAGTACTACGTCGAGGCTACAGGTGGTGCGAGCCTGTACGATTTACTTTACTTTGTAAAGCCAGACACAGTGATTAGCTCTGACTTTCTCAAGATGCTTAAAGAACAAAACAAAACCTGCGAGTTGCGTCTCTTTACTATTGGTGATGACAAGAAACCCGTCCGTTGTGGTAGCTGGGTTTTGGTAGGCTCTCTGCTGCCTGCAGAGACTGCTGATAGCTCGAGCCAAACTGAAGAGGGTACTGGTACAGGTACAGGTACTGGCACGGGCACTGGTACAGGTACAGGTACAGGCACTGGCACGGGTACTGAAGATAACAATGCAGGTGCAGATGAGGGTTCTGCTTCTGAAAATACTAACAATGAGTCCACGCCTACCACTCAAAAAAATGATGCATATGCTGACTGGCGTGCGGGCGCAGGCATTATTAGCAAGGATGGCAAGACTCTAGAAAAAAACCCCAAAGTTGTGCGTAACTGCGGCGTTTTTGTTTCTATGCCTCCCCTTGTTTATGAGCGCTTTGAGGAAGTACCACTGGACGATGACGATAACGACGGTGGTGAGGTGCCCGAGGAACAGTCTTATACGCGCGAGGAAATCGACAATATGATTCGCGAGCAAAAGAAGGCTGTCGAAACTGCAAGTTTGGATGTGCGTGATGCACGTATCGCTGTTCAACAGGATGAACTTATCAATGATAAGGGCGAAGTACAGGCAAAAATTGCAGGTACGGTGACTAAGGTTGCTGACCCAAAAAAGATCCGTAAAGGGGATACCTTGCTTTCGGTACAGGGTAAAGCAGCATATAGCGTGACGATTTATGTTGATGAACTTTCACGTAACTCTATCCAGATAGGTGATACCTATCGCATCAATACGTATCAGTCTGGTGCTTCGGGTATAGCTCATGTCAAAAAAATTGGTACGGTACCCGCGCCAAGCGGACAGTATGCTTCGGGCAATCCATCCAATACGTTTTATCCGGTAACTTGTGAAGTCACCGAACTCGATGACCCCTCAATGAGTTTTGAGGTGGGCGAGGGCTGCGATGCGAGGAAGTCTACGGACGAAGACGAGGGCGATATTATCAGCCTAGACAAAATGTACATCCGAAATGATAAGGATGGTTACTACGTAATGGCTGCAAATCCGCAGGGTAGGCTCGAACGTCGCAGCATAAAGATTGGACAGATTTACTGGGGCAGTATCATTGAGGTCAAGGATGGTTTGACTCAAGATGACAAAATTGCATTCCCCTATGGTCGAGATGTAGTTGAGGGCGCGCCGACCAAAGAAGTCGATAGCCCCAGCATGGACTTTTAGGGGGAGCCATGATTGAAAATCTGCGCATTTCCCTTCGAGGCATTTGGTCACACAAGCTTCGTAGTTTGCTTACTATGCTTGGCATTATTATTGGTATCGCGGCGATTATCTCGATTGTCTCCACTATTGAAGGTACCAACGAGCAGATCAAGCGCAATCTCGTAGGTTCTGGTACGAATGCCGTGGCGGTTATAGCGACTCTTGATGGTAATTCGCTGGAATATGGTATCGATAATCTTCCCGTGGGCACTCCTATGCTCGACGAGGATGTCAAGCAGGAGCTTACTGGTATTGATGGTGCCACCCGTGCGTCTTTTTATCGTAAGTTGAACTACGCTCCTAACGTATATTTCCTCAATACCTCGCTGGACTCGGCTGCAATTGCAGGCGTTGACGAAGATTATCTTGAGACAGCGGGTCTGTCTGTTATTGCAGGGCGTGGCATCACTGCTCATGATATGGGTGGCCAGCGAATTTGTTTGATTGACCAATCAGTGGTGCGCGCAGCTTTTAATGGGATTAATCCGTTGGGCAAAACAATTGATATTGCAGGCGAGCCTTTTGTAGTTGCTGGTGTCGTTGCTCCAACATCGCGTTTTGAGCCAACCATCGAAAGCATATCTGATTACTATATGTATGAAAACACAGGTGGTGGAACAATTTATATCCCCAATACACTGTGGCCCACTATTTCTAAGTATGACGTGCCGATGTCTGCCTTGGTGCGCGCTGCATCGACTGATGATATGGGCAAGGTGGGCAAGAAGGCTGCGGATCTGCTTAACAAAAAAATTGGTGCCAATACCCAAGCGAGTCCCAAGGAACAAGACGAGAAAAGCGGGAGCGGTAGCGGACTGAGCTATCAAGCGGTAGATGTAACCGAGCAGACCCAAAAGCTACAGCAGTTGGCAAGTTCCACTAATGCCATGCTCATTGGCGTTGCTTCGATTTCGCTCATTGTTGGTGGTATTGGTGTTATGAACATCATGTTGGTTTCGGTTACTGAGCGTACCCGCGAGATTGGACTGAAGAAGGCCTTGGGTGCGCGTCGCCGTACCATCCTGATACAATTTTTGACTGAAGCGGTCATGCTGTCAGGCATTGGTGGCTTGTTTGGCGTGATTGTGGGCTTTATTTTGTCGCATGTGATTTCGGCACTCGCGGGACTGCCTGTGGTTATTAGTGTACCAGCAGTCTTGGTAGCGGTGGCATTTTCCATGGTTGTGGGTGTGGTCTTTGGCATCATGCCTTCGATGAAAGCAGCTCGCTTGAGCCCCATCGATGCTCTCCGTTATGAGTAGTGTCTGCTGGATATATTTTTGTGAGTAGGGTTGGAATACAAACTTGCCGCACTTCTACTGTGTCTACGCTGCTACCATGAGAGTCCGTGTTTTGCAGTGCAGTCTACACTGTAGGGCCGTCTGCTGATCTGCGCCCGTACGGCACGGGGCGCGAGAGACGAGAGGATTTTGATGAGCAAATTTAGCATGCATACTCACAGCTGCGGAGAATTACGTCGCGAGAACATTGGCGAGCAGGTTACCCTTACGGGCTGGGTGTGGCACCGTCGAGACCATGGTGGCATGGTTTTTATTGATTTGCGTGACCGTGAGGGTTTGACGCAAATATCTTTTGATCCCGACCACGCCGATGGTGTGCCTTTTCATGTGGCCGAGAGGGTTCGTCTGGAGTGGCCTGTTTTGGTGCGTGGCGTTGTGCGTAGCCGCGGTACCATGGCAAATCCTAATCTCGCTACTGGCGATATCGAGATTCTTGTTGATGAGATGCTGGTGCTTAATTCTTCACAGACACCCCCTTTCCCCATTGAAGATGATGGCGATACCGCTGAAGACATCCGTCTGCGTTACCGCTACCTTGATATTCGTCGTCCTGTAATGACAAAAAACCTGCGCTTGCGTTCAGACTTTGCCTTTGCGGTTCGTGAGGCTTTCCATAAGCATGATTTTGTTGAGGTTGAGACACCTGCGCTCTTCAAATCGACGCCTGAGGGAGCTCGAGATTTTCTTGTACCCAGTCGTACTCAGCCGGGCCACTTTTATGCGCTACCTCAATCGCCGCAGCTGCTCAAGCAGCTACTTATGGTGGGTGGCATTGAGCGCTACTACCAAGTGGCAAAGTGCTTCCGTGACGAAGATTTGCGTGCTGACCGTCAGCCCGAATTTACCCAAATTGATGTTGAAATGAGTTTTGTCGAGCAAAACGATGTAATGGACTTGGCTGAAGAAGTGATGCACGATGCGCTCGCTGCGGTGGGCGTTGATTTGCCCCTGCCTATGCGCCGCATTTCTTATTGGGATGCTATGGACACGTATGGCTCCGACAAACCTGACACTCGTTTTGGCATGGAAATTCATGATGTAACAAGCATCTTTACAAACTGTAAGTTCAAAGTCTTTTCATCTGCTGCAAATACCGAAGGGGAGTACGTTAAGTGCATCAATGCCAAGGGTGCAGGCTCTTGGGCACGCTCCAAAATTGACAAGCTCGAGCCCATTGCACGGAGCTTTGGTGCAAAAGGTCTTGCTTGGGTTGCCTTCCGTCCTGACGGCACGGTAAATAGCCCAGTTGCAAAATTCTTCTCGGATGAGGAAATCATGGCGCTTAAGGCCGAGATGGACGTTGCAGCTGGTGACTTGATTTTGTTTGCAGCGACCAAGCGTCTAGAAGCCGATGAGATTTTGGGTGGCATCCGTACTCATATGGCAGCTGCGTTGGAGCTCCCCCGTGAGGGTCACGATTTCCTCTGGGTTGTCGATTTCCCGCTCTTTCATTGGGATGAGGATCGTCAGGTCTGTGCTGCTGAGCACCAACCCTTTACTCAACCCCTTGAAGAGGATATTGAGCGCCTGGATAGTGACCCTCTGTCTGTTGGCTCACATACCTTTGACTTTGTAATGGATGGTTTTGAAGCTGGTGGCGGCGGCATGCGTATTCATGATGCCGAGCTGCAAATGCGTATTCTCAAGATGCTAGGCTTTACCGAAGAGCGTGCACGCGAGCAATTTGGCTTTTTGATGGAAGCTTTGACCTTTGGTGCACCTCCTATGGGCGGTTTTGCTTTGGGTCTCGATCGTGTGTGCATGCTACTTGCGGGTGCCGATTCTATTCGTGAGGTTATGGCCTTCCCCAAGACGACTTCAGGGTCTGACCTCATGAGTGCTGCTCCAAGCATTGTGAGTGAGCGCCAGCTTTCTGAGCTTGGTCTGGAAGTTTTACCGAAGGTCAAGGAAGAAGAGCTACAAAAGTAATTTGTACGATATAAGAAGGAGCGGAAGCTCTATGACTGAGCCGTTAGCTTGGGTGCAGATGGTTGTGCTTGCACTGGTGCTGGGCTTTGTTATGGTGCGTCCGCTCCTTTTTTGTGCACGCAGTTTATTGAAAAGCGCGTATCGGCGCAGTGCGGTGGAGGCAGTAGAAAAGATAGACGCTTTGGGTGACACCACGCTTGCTATGGTGACATTGAGAGCGGTGTGCAGTGTGCTGTATCTGCTGCTTTTGTGGCGCTATGGCTTTACGAGTGAAGTCCTCGAACTGCTTGTCTTTGTGAGTGCCTTGCTGGTACTGACGCTGACAGATCTTGTGGCGTACTACATTCCCAATGAGTCTTTACTTGTTGCAATGTTCGCTCGGCTCTTGTATCTGTTGGGCGAGGGATTGGCAGGTAGGGTAAGTTTTGCTGTGCTCGCCACGGCTTGTCTTGACGCAGTTATAGTTGCCGCTCCGTTGCTTGTCCTTGTGCTATTGATGGACCTGCTGTTGAGGCGTCCCAGTATGGGCGGGGGAGACCTCAAACTTTTTGCTTTGGCAGGGTTTTATTTTGGTTGGCAGCGCTGTATCCCACTTGTTTTAATTGCGTGTATTTTGGGTATTGGCTTCTCATTTGTGTGGGGAATGCGAAAAAACAAGCCTGTCACTGTCTTTTTATGCTCCATAAGCCCAAAGCCTACAGCTGACTTTCCCTTCGGCCCTGCCATCGCGGCATCGTGCTTTGTGATTGCCCTGCTAGGAGACGAATTTTTGATTTGGACGATGAGCTTTTTTAGCTAGTTTTATCGCTTGTACGGAATTGTTTTTCACTAAAAACTCATCCTGTAATGAATCAAAAGCTGGTCGAATGGATAGACTGCCGCCATTGACTGTTTTGGGTGCACGCTACCCATCGACTGCTGTAGTGCTACCATGAGTGGCTACACATGCCAAGCAAATACAGCACAAACGGAGGTAGGCTTGGAAACGCGTAAGCACAAGCGCAATGGCGCTTATTCTTTTAACCCAGACCGCATGAATACCCCTGCAGATGATGCTGCTGATATGTCGGGTGAGTCTACCTTCACTCGTCGTGATGCTCTGCGTATGCTGCTAGGTGCTGGTATTGGTACGGCTCTGCTTCCCACGGCAGCATTTGCTGTGGACAAGACCAAGGTCAACGAAGCTCAGGATGCTCTGGATGACGCGCAGGCAAAATATGACCAAGTGAATTCTCAGCTCGATATGCTCGGTGATGAGTTTGAGGAGTTGGCACAGCAGCAGTCTGCGACGCTCAGCCAGATTGAAGAGACTTCACGTCAAATTGATGACACCAAGACAAAAGTGAGCGATACCCAAAAACGTATTGACGATACGCAAAAAGACATTGTTAAGCGCCAAGCTGAGCTTGACTCCAAAAAAGAGGTGCTCGCGGCTCGCGTTGCGGGTGCGTACAAGTCTGGTGGACGTGACTTTTTGTCAGTACTTATGAGCTCTGCTTCCTTTGAGGATCTTATCTCCAACGTTTACTATCTCGACAAAATCAGTGAGTCTGATGCGGCGATGATTGAGGATGTCAAGGAGGCAAAAGAGACACTAGATCGCAAAAAGGCTGGGCTTGAGGAAGATAAAACCAAGCTGCAAGAGCAGCAAAAATCCTTGGAGCAGCAGAAATCCGACCTTGATGCACTCAGCCAGACTCAAAAGCAACAGCTTGAGGATATGCGCGCAAAGCAAAACGAGGTGCAAAAAACTCTCGATGGTTTGTCTGGTGAAGTTGCTGACTTGATGAAGAAGCGCGACGCCGAAATTATGGACTACAATGCGGCGCGTCAGGCCGAGAAGGAAGCAGCAAGAAAAGCGGCTGCAAACAGCAATCCTGGTAGCAGTAATGCGGGATCACATATTTCTAAGGGTGGCGGTCAGTCTTCAGCCTCTACGGGCTCACAGGCCGCTATTGTGAATGCTTGCCACAGCGTTGGTTCGCCTGGTGCAGGTTACTGTGCTATGTGGGTGTCTCTGGTGTTCCAGCGCGCGGGTTATGGCTACATTGGTGGCGATGCATGTGACATGTATAACGCCTATTGCACCAGCTCTAGTAAATCCAACCTCAAAGTAGGCATGATTGTAGCCGTCTCGTCGCATCCCCATACGCGTGCGGGTCGCATTTATGGCCATATTGGCATCTATATCGGTGGCGGTATGATGATGGACAACATTGGCTATATTCGTACCGAAAGCGTTGATGAGTGGATTTCTTACTATGGTCAGACGGTGACGCCGCGCTGGGGTTGGGCTGGCAACATAGTTTTGAGCTAAAGCCGCCCTTATATCCGCAGATGGTTCATTCTTCGGTGTCGACTGCCATAAATGCGCAGGTCATTTTTTTCGGAAGTCCGAAGGACGAACCATCTTTAGAAACAGCTGTAAAAGTAAGCATATAGAAGCGACCAAAACAAATATATGCAAGCGCACACATGCGCACACAAGCACAGCTTAGCATGCTCTTGTGTCACACATATTGGGTGTTAGCCGTCGTTGCGCGAGAAGCTGTTGGTCATGCGTAAGCTGGCGGTATCCAACACGCTTGCGAGCAACTTGTTGGTTTCCTCGCGCACAACATCGGCAATTGCATCGTTAGTCTGCTCGCGGATCTGCTCGTCAGCTTCGTCTTCAACCTCGTACATCAGCGCAAGAGCACGAGCTGGTACTGCTTGCTGATAGCGCTCGATAAGCGGTGCGCAGTCGTAGAAGTGTGCATCGGCCATCGCGGCAATCAAACGATTTGCCCAGTAAAAGGACTCAGTACTAACCGTAGAGCTGGTGTTGGAGAAGTACTCAGGTGTTCTGCGGATTCCCACAAACTGAGGGACGATAGCGTTGAAGACATTAGAGCCAAATGCGAGCCAATGAATTGCGCGAGTAGCCTCGGGACCGTCAGCGCGAAGCTGCAAAATAGATAGCTCACTGGTGCGGTTGATGCCAATGGGGCGATACATACGGCGCTGTGCTGGGTCGCCTCCACGTCCGTATGGGTCATACGGCGTACCCTGATAGTGGCGAGAAAGCAAATCTTTAACGTCAGCGACGGTGAGTTTGCGCTCGGGGTGTACTGCCCAAGGAATATCATCGCTTTCGGGGGTAAACTCGGCATCAGGTCCTACCCACAGCGCTTTGTGAGGTGTAAGCGTGCGCTGCATGTCCCAAGCCCGTGGCGTGTTATATACGTGGTCGGCATCGGAGTGCGATCCAAAAGCGTAACGGGGATTGAACTGGCCATCCAGTGAAAGATCTAGGTGATTTGCTGATATAAATTCACGCAAATCCTCACTACATAAGAAATTTATGCCCTCTCCAAAGGCGTCTTTCATATCAAAAAAGTCGATACCCAATTGATTGGGCATGGTAACGACACAATCATCAGGAACACGGACAGCAATCCAGTGGTGACCACCGATGGTTTCGAGCCACCAAATCTCGTGAGCGTCTGAAAATGCAATACCGTTCATTTCGTAGGTGCCATATTTGCTCAGCAGAGCACCAAGGCGGATAACACCTTCTCGAGCACTGTGGATATAAGGCAGCACGCAGGTAACAAAATCTTCTTCACCAAGACCGCCTGCAAGCTCGGGAATATAACCACTCTCACCCTCAGTGCCGACAGCGGCAATGAGCTCCACGAGTGGGTCAGCTGCAAGTACAAGTTCGTTGGTGGTGATGGTTTCTGTAGCATTCATGGCGACATTGGCATCATTGATGCCAGCGGCAGCCCAAGTGCCTCCACCCTTAATGGCTTCGGGGGTTGAGCTGTAACGTAGAGGATTATCAGGTAGTTCTACTTCCACATGGCTGATGACTGAGCGGTAATGACGAGGTTGGTCTTCAGGGTTGACGATGACAAATTTTTTGGGATTCCACTCACCGTTACAAGAATCCTCGTTGCGTCCGACGAGCGTCGAGCCGTCATAGCTCACTGCTTTTCCTACAAGCAAAGTCGTGCAAGACATGCTGCCTCCTTTTGTCCAAAGCTGCAAACGGTATAGTGTGCATTTAGCAGTCTATATACGCCGTCAGCGGATTGTTGGCATAAAAAACCTTGTTTTGAGGTACTATAACCCTTGTGTCGCGCGGGACATCCGCTCGACATGGTATCGCGCGAAAAGCGCAGTGTTTATTGCGCCACAAAGGCGCACGAAGGAAAGGCACGTCATGGCACAGGGTACTGTTAAGTGGTTCAACCCCGACAAGGGTTACGGCTTCATCTCTCGCGAGGATGGTGACGACCTGTTCGTCCACTACAGCGAGATCAAGATGGACGGTTTCAAGACTCTTGATGAGGGTCAGGCTGTCGAGTTTGATATCACTACTGGTCAGAATGGCAAGCTCCAGGCTTCCAACGTCACCAAGGCATAGTTTCCCGCTGCGTTTAGCAGCTGAAGCAAAAGCTTAAGAGGGGTCCGAAAGGGTCCCTCTTTTTTTTAATATGAGCAGGACATTGTCTGTGTAGGCTCAAAATCCCAAAAGTCGACTTATGCCAAATTCCTGCAATTATGAGTTGACGTTTGGTGGATAGGCTTCTCTCGGGTAAAATCTCGAAAGTTATGTGGTAGCTATGGCTTGTTTATAAGCTGTTGCAGCCCACAAAAATGAGGAGTTTTTTTGCAGGATACGTCGTCGTCTTGGTCTTGGGCGGCAAAGCACTTTTTGAGAGACAAGACGTACCTCCGCTTATGCGGCAAAAAGGTGCGCAGAAGAAGGGACTTTAGCGTGCAGCAATGGCAGGCAGCAACTGGTCGGCAAGCGCTCAAGATTCTCGCACTGGCATTTGCGGGTACTTTGTTAGCTTTCTCGATGCCGACTGTTCTTCCCCGTGTCGCATATGCCGCTGGCAAAGATGACATTGCTTCTCTTGCCAAGCGTATCGAGCAGGCAAACGACGACTATGACGCCGCAGTCAAGAAAGTCGAAGACGTCAAGGAGCGTATGAGCGAGGTCCAAGATCGTATTGATACGATCAATGCTCAACTCCCTGAGCAGCGCGAAAAGTCTGCAAGCTCTATGCGCACGCTCTATAAGTTCCAGCAGTCCCGCGGAGGCCTGATCGATTTAGTCCTTTCTTCGGAGGATTTTTCGAGTCTCTTGTCGACTCTTCAGTATCTCAACATTATTTCGGATAAAAATACCGATGAAATTACTTCTTTGATAGATATGCAAAATGAGCTCGAAGTAGCTCAGACCACGCTCAAGGCTGAAGAAGTAGAGGCTGAGGAAGCCCGTCAAAAGGCAAAGGATGCATTGAGTGCAGCCGAGGAAGCTCGTGCTGAGGCAGAAGCTCGTGCGGTAGCGCAGGCAAAGGAAGAGGAGGCTGCCCGCGCGGCAGCTCTTGCCGAGGCAAAAAAGGCTGAATCCGAGCATAAGACTTTTAAGACCGTTAATGGTAACGAAGTTAAGGTAAGTTCTAGTGCCAAACAAGATGGCACAACTCCTGCAAAAGTTGATCACGACACGTCTGCTGTAGACACTAATGATGGCAATAAGAAAAACAACGGTTCTTCTTCATCTGACTCTGTTGACTCTTGGGCAGCACGCATTGATGCCTACCTTGCAGGTTCGCCGCTTGCTGGTCAGGGGAAAACTTTCGCTGAAGCTGCTCTGCGCTATGGCGTTGATCCACGCTGGTCGCCAGCAATTTCGTGCATCGAGTCTAGCAAAGGCGCTCGTTGCTTTAAGTCACATAATGCTTGGGGCTGGGGCAGTTGCAGCTGGGGTAGTTGGGAAGAAGCTATCAATGCTCACGTGGCTGGCCTTGCGAGTGGCTATGGCTACACCATCTCACTAAGTGCGGCAAAGAAGTATTGCCCGCCCAATTATTCTTACTGGTATTCTTGCGTCTCCTCCGAGATGGCAAGCATCTAAGCCAAAGAGGCATTCAAACGTAAACGAGCTTGGTGCGCGAGTATTCGTTGCGATAGGTCTTAGGTCTGGGTTATCGGCTCCTGTTGTGTCGTTTTTGCTCTGCGCAAAAATATGAGTATGGAGGTCGGGAGACCGAAATGATTGATGAACAATTCAAGCAGAACGTTGATGCCTTTGTCGATGAGGTCTGGGAAGACGTTGTTGCTGATATTCGCAGGCTCGTCCGTATCCGTTCTGTCGAGGATTGCGCTGCTGCAAAGCCTGGCATGCCTTGGGGTCCTGCCTCCCATGAGGCACTCGTAGTCGGCCTAAGGATTGCCGATCGTTTGGGTCTGGACGCACATGAGTGCGAGGGTTATTTGGGCTATGCAGACCTTGCTGGTGAGTCGGACAAGCAAATCGCAACCATTGCTCATACTGATGTTGTGCCCGAAGGCTTAGGTTGGACCTTTCCGCCCTTTGATGTTTCGCGTAAGGAAGGCTGCCTCGTTGGTCGTGGTGTTTTGGACGATAAAGGCCCCTGTGTGTTATCGCTTTATGCTGCTCACTATTTTGTGCGTGAGGCGCAACGTAGTGGCAAGAAGCTTCCGTATACCCTACGCTGTATCGTGGGCAACAATGAAGAAACCAGTATGAAAGACCTTGACTGGTATCTGGAGCGTTACCCCATGCCTGAATTCGTATTTTCGCCCGATGCGGAGTTTCCGCTGATTTGTGGTGAGAAGGGCCTGTATTCAGGAACTTTTTGCTCGGGCAAGATCGCAGGTGATGTCATCGTTGAACTCGATGGTGGTACTGTTGGCAATGCAATTCCTGGTCGCGCGACTGCTGTGATCAAGTGCGCAGCAGCTGAGCTGCCTGAAGCCAATAGTATCGATATTGAGGCTGCGGGAGATAGCCAGGCACTCATTACTGCTCATGGCAAGGGTGGCCATGCTTCTATGCCTGCAGGCACTGTCAATGCAATTGCTTTGCTTGTTGATTACTTGCTAGAGCACAAGTTATGCTCTGCTAAGGAGCGCGTCTTTCTCGAGATGGAGCGCATACTGCTTGCGACAACTGATGGCTCTTCGGTGGGTGTCGCTAGTAAGGATGATAAGTTCGGGCCGCTGACGCTCATTGGTGGCACAGTGCGTACGGAAAATGGCCGCTTTATACAGACGGTTGATTCACGCTTCCCAACTAGTACGACGGGCGAACGTATTAGCGAGACGCTCAGCAGCTTTGGAGCTCAATATGGCTGCAGTTACGCTGAGGGACGCAATGTTACACCCTTTTATGTGAGCCCTGAGCTGCCCGAGATTCGCTGTTTGTTGGATACCTATGAGGAGTATAGCGGGCGTGAGGGCAAGGCCTTTACCATTGGCGGTGGTACCTATGCGCGCCACTTTGCTCGTGGAGCTGCCTTTGGTCCTTGGGATCCAACCGATTCTATACCCGAGTGGGCAGGTCCCGAGCATGGTCCCAATGAGGCAATTCCTGAGGCCAGTCTTAAGCGTGCGCTCAAAATTTATATCATGAGCATTGCTCGTCTGATGGAACTCGACTTTTAAGACTTTCTTGTAGTTCAGATGGCTCAAGCTTCGATCTGCTCGCCTGAAGATGGTTCATCCTTCGAACTGCTTACCAACAGATGGTTCGTTTGTCGGACGAGAGGAAAATCTGACCTGCGCTTTTATGCTTGCCCACTTCGAAACTCGAACCATCTGTTATTTCTAGTCCGAAACTCGAACCATCTGCGATTGGCGCACTCGACACTTGAACCATTTGTGGCGTTAGCTGGTGACAAAAAGCTGATATAAGTGGTCTCACCGGTTTATGAGACCGCTTGCCGTCACTATTAACGTTCCACCCTTTTAGCTTTGAGAAAAAAGCATGCGATAGATGATATAAAAAAGTATTGCTTATATGGCATGTTGGCATGGGAAAGTGTTTAAAAAGGATAAGTATGATAACGACTGAAAAGGGGCATACGTTTTTCAAAACGGCTGGCAAGGTTATAGCGCTTGTCGCAGCTATTTTGATACACTCCCCATCGATGCTTGGGCTTGTACTCAGGTGTACATTGTTTCTAATGATGGCAAAGCAAGCGCGAAGTTTACTGTTGTTGCTGCTGAAACCACCAAGCCTGATACGCCTGCTAAACCTGGTGCAACTACCAAGCATCGTAACTCCAAGAAGGTATCGAGACTTCGTATGCCCCAGACAGGCGATTCTGCCAGCATAGCTTTCACATCTGTTATGGGTGTGACGGGCACAGTCCTTGTTTTGGTAGCGCTAGATCGCAAGCGTAAGAATAACTAGGGTTGTTCCATATATTTATTGCATCCACATTGTGTTCTCTTTTGCAAAACACTCCTTCAGCTCACACTGGAGGAGTGTTTTCTCACTATTAGTATGAAAATAGGACCGGTGTGAGCACATATAATTTATGTATTTACCTGTGGAATAAAGTTTCTTATGTCAGACAGATATCTTGCCAGTCGCGCAAAAAAATATCCGCGAGCCGTGTTACGACCTGCTCGTCTTGCATAGGGTCATTACTGGCAACAGCGCAGGTTAACATTCCAATACTATGAGCAGAACGAATGCCCTCAGCAAGGTCCTCGAACACAATACAGTTGGCGGGGGCAACGCCAAGCCGACGAGCTGCCTCAAGGTAAATATCAGGATGATCCTTGGGATGGGCTACATCCTTCCCATAAACCTGTTGGTCAAAAAGGCTACGTACATCAATATGACGACATGATTCTAATACCTCAGCATCGTTTACCGTTGCCAATGCACAGGGGATGCCCTGCTTTCTTAAGGCTTCGATATAGGCTTGAGCGCCTGGGCGTAAACGAGCGCGGTTGTGATAGAGCGCTTTACCCAATCGGTTCCACTCATCACATATTTCATCGACAGTTTCACGCAGGCCAAAACGCTCGATGGTATAGCGTGCGCCTGCTTGAAAACCCATCATTGAGAGCATTTTTTGGTACTCAAGATCAGCCTCAATGCCGCGTGAACCCAAAAATATCTGATCAACCTCATGCCAGATAGAGTGCGTTTCGGCAATTGTTCCATCAAAATCAAAAATTGCAGCTGCAAATTCTGCCGGCCAAAGTCGTGTATCTACTGTCATTTATTTACCGTCCTGTGCGGAATACGTTGCCATCTTTGGCATTCTAAAGGAGTCTATGGCTTATGCTGCAGTTCAAGTGCAGACATATACTACTAATCCATGCAAGTTAGTCTCATGTATCTTTTGTGCATGACTTTCTGCAAAAATTGTGTATACCCAATGGCTCTTCCTGCAAACTTTTGCCGTCTACCGAGCCTCTCAGCGATTTGCCGCTTTGTTTCTCTCTGATGATATTAAACGCTAAACTAGCAATGGTTATGCAATCAAATGAACTTCGGCAGAAAGGACTGTTATGGCAGACGAGCAGGTCAAGCAGGACGCACGCGCTTATATTGAGCGCGAGTGGGAAAACATCGTTGCCGATGTTGCTACCCTTGTCAGTATTCGTTCCGTTGAGGATATGGAGCATGCTACCGAGGGCATGCCGTATGGCCCCAAGCCCTACGAGGCTTTGTGCGCCGCATGCGATATTGCAGAACGTATGGGTTTTGATACTCACAATTGTGACGGCCATATCGCATATGCAGATATCCCTGGTGCTTCCAAAAAGCAGCTCGCTCTTATTGGTCATACCGACATTGTGCCCGAAGGCACTGGTTGGACTTTCCCGCCCTTTGAAGTCACCCGCAAGGATGGCTATATGATTGGCCGCGGTGTTCTTGACGACAAGGGCCCTCTGGTTATGGGCATGTATGCAGCCAAGTTCTTCAAAGAGCAGGCAGATAAAACTGGCGAGCCCCTGCCTTATACCATCCGTTGCATTATCGGCAACAATGAAGAGACCGATATGCGTGACGTGGAGTGGTATATCGAGAACTTCGAGCAGCCCGCGTTCCTCTTTACTCCCGACGCAGACTTCCCGGTAATCTGTGGTGAGAAGGGTGGTTATTCTGCCACCATTCGTTCCAACAAGGCAATTGCCGACCAGATTGTTAGCTTTGAGGGTGGCACTGCGGGTAATGCCGTTCCTGGTCAGGCAATCGCAATCGTACGTGCCGATGCCTCCAAACTTACCGCTGCTGAGCGTATTGAGCTTGAGGACTTGGGTGATGGTACCGTTCGCATCGTAGCTACCGGTATTGGTGCTCACGCCTCAATGCCCGAGGGTTCCGTAAATGCAATTCTCGTTCTTGTTGATTATCTGTTGGACAACGGTATTGGTAGCGAAGCAGAGCGTCGCTTCCTCGAGCTTGATCACAAGGTACTTTGCACCACCGACGGCTCTTCTATGGGCTTTGCTTCCCGTGATGAGATGTTTGGTCCTCTGACCTGCATCGGCGGCACCATCTGCATCAAGGATGGTATTTTTGAGCAAACCATCGACTCTCGTTATCCCACCTCTATCAGCTCAGATGAAATTAGCGCTGCTATCGAGAAGATTCTTGCTGATTACGATGCTAATCTCACGGTGGATCTTGATATGCCGACTTTCTATATCAAGCCTGATAATCCCGCGATTCAAACCTGCGTAGACACGTACAACGAGTACACCGGTCGCGATTCTGAGGCTTATGTTATCGGTGGAGGTACCTATGCGCGTCACTTCAAGTGTGCCTGCGCCTTTGGTCCCAATGACCCCGCCTTCTCGATGCCCGACTGGATTGGTGCTGAGCACTCTGCTGATGAAGGTTTTTCTGAGGAGCAATTCAAGAAGGCCTTGGAGATTTACATCGTTGCGATGTCTCGCCTTATGAAGCTTGATCTCTAAGCGCTGCTTGTATAGATACGGCTGTAGGTACCAGGCTAAAAGTCTGGTACCTCTTTTTTTATGCTTGTCGTTTTTGCTGAAGGAAACGACACCTTTGAACATCCAGGCGACATTCATCTGACCCCATTTGAGAGTAGGTCAGATTTTTGGCCGTGACTAGGTTTGGGCAGAGATGACGTGGCCTTACAGGGAGTCGGGAAAACTTTCGAGGGAGTTCATCATGCCGACGATGATGTCATCAGGCGTAAATCTGTCTCTTATACACATCTCCGAGCCCACGAGACCGTTATT
>NZ_CAMXYY010000031.1 GCF_947253395.1 uncultured Olegusella sp. | reverse complement strand
ACTTTAGGACCTGCTACGTCATGCCACTTGACAATGCTTCTCTCATATTAAAAGGTCAGAGCCGAAGCTCTGACCTTGTGTTTCTAGAGGGCTATTTTTGTCAGGTACCTTTCTGCTCGGGTCTCTAAGAATCCCGCGATCTGGACTAGTGACAAACCAGCCTGCATAACAAGCTTCTACGCCAGACGAGATGAGAAGTGATATCTCGGTCGTCTGCCCAACTAGAAGCTTCTGGAGGATAAGAACCAACTCCTACAATGCTGGCTTCTCTGCTAAAGAGTAACTACTCTCAAACTGTACGCTATCTAGCGCGTACTAAAAGGCAGAGGTTACATCGGAGGAGTGGTTCTGGGAAACGAAATGGGAAGCCACCATTTCATCCTGCTCAGAAGCCTCTTCCATTGCTCTGTACATCGGAACCACCTCCGTTCTAAGTAACACTCTCGACTACGTTGTTACTTCTTTCATACCCAAAAAGAGCCCATAAAACTACGACTTTTGTGTAGTCTCGGCGAGTGGTTGGTATGAGAGTGCAAGCGGCGCAAGCATCAAAGTCTTGCTAGTCTTACAATGACTAATAAACAAGAAAGTTTAGCTGCTAAAGCAGCTGCATATATTTTTATTGGGTACATATGAAAGGAATACGAACACATATGGCTAAAAAACAAACTCCCTTAAGGATTATTCCTTTGGGAGGCTTGGACGGTATTGGCAAGAACATGACTGCCTTTGAGTATGGCGACGACATGATTTTGCTCGATGCTGGTTTAATGTTTCCCGAAGACAACCAGCCTGGAATTGATTTGATTTTGCCAGACTATAGCTATGTGCTCGAAAACGAGCACAAGCTTCGCGGCATACTTATTACCCATGGTCACGAGGATCATACGGGCGCTTTGCCATATCTTTTGGCTGATCTCAACCACAAAGTGCCAATTTATTCCAGCAAGATGACCTTGGGCATCATCGAAGGCAAGCTTGCAGAGCACAAAATTAATGCTCCTCGTTTTCGCGAGGTTCAAAATGGTACTCACATCAATCTGGGCAACTTCTCTATCGATTTCTTCTCGGTAACACACTCTATCCCAGGTGCTCTTGGTGTATATATCCGTACGCCAGCAGGCTCAGTGTTGCACACCTGTGATTTTAAACTCGATCAGACACCCATTGATGGCGTGAGAACCAATTTCCAAGCTATCTCTCGCTTTGCCACTATGGGCATCGATTTGTTGCTATCAGATTCTACTAACGCCACTCAACCAGGCTTTACAGCAAGTGAAGCAACGGTTGGTCCGACCCTGCGCCATATCATTAAGAATGCTCCTGGCAGGGTATTTGTGGCGAGCTTCTCCAGCCACATCCATAGAATCCAGCAGGTTTGTGATGCCGCCACCTCTGTTGGTCGCAAAGTTGTGGTGACAGGGCGGTCCATGGTGACCAATACGAGGGTTGCTCGAGAACTTGGTTATTTACATGTAGACAAAAAAAATCTCATTGATGCATTTGAAATTGGAGAGACTCCTGACGACAAAGTTGTTGTGATGTGTACTGGTAGTCAAGGCGAGCCTATGAGCGCCCTTGGTCGCATGGCAACAGGTGATCATAAGTCACTACAAATTACAGCGAATGACACCGTGATTATTTCTGCAACGCCTGTTCCTGGTAACGAGAAAAGCGTGCAGGGTATTATCAACGCCCTTACCAAAATAGGTTGCACCATCTATGACAAGACTAACGCAACGGTACATGTCTCGGGGCATGCACGCCAAGAAGAACTCAAACTTATGCTTGCGCTTTGCAAGCCACACTACTTTGCTCCCGTCCACGGTGAAGCAGTGCATCTTGCAGCGCACGCAAAACTTGCCATGGCGATGGGTATGCCCAAAGATCATATCTTTATTGCCAATAATGGCGATGCGCTTGAGGTTGTTGATGGCAAGCTACGTTGGGGTAAAGGTGTCGAATCCGGTTTGATATATGTTGATGGCCTCAGCATTTCAAATGTTGACCCCATTCTTTTCCGTGACAGGCAAAAGCTCAGCGAGGACGGTATCATTACTGTGGTTGTGACGGTAGGAAAGAGGAGCCACAAGGCAAACGATATTGAGTTTTCTGCTCGTGGTGTTGCATATGCGGCCGATGAGGCTCTCATGAGTGATGCCACAGCCAACGTGCGTCAGACGGTTGAGCGTCAGGCACAATCGAAGGGCGCAAGTGTTGACCAGATTCGCCGTACAGTTCGTGGTAGTCTTTCTAACTTCATTTGGTCGCGTACCCATACAAGACCTATGGTGATTCCGGTGGTAATGGAGGTCTAATGCCCTCAAGACGCAGATCAAACGCAGCAGAGTTGCGGGGCAGACAAGGACGTCAACGTCAGGGTATGAGGCGTGCGGCAAAGCAAGCTCCTACACCCCGTAGCGCTGAGGCAAATGACATTATTGGTGTTTTGCTCCTTGCACTTGCAGCAGCCATGGCTGTAGCTTTGCTGCTGACCACACCTGCCCCAGTAACCCAAAAGGCAGGAGAGTTCTTAAGTTGGCTCTTTGGTAGGGGTGCACTTTTATGTCCCCTCAGTATTGCTTTGTTTGCTCTTACATTCTTTGCTGATGGACATGGACCCCTCTCGGGTCATGTTGCCCTAGGCCTTTCGTTGATGCTGCTGGCTATTTTGAGTCTTATGTCACTGAGCTTTCCTGGAGGCGAAGCAGATCCTGACCTTGTCTTGTCAAAAGAAGTTTTGTTTAACCGTGGTGGCTATGTAGGTGGGGCAATTGCTTGGGGCTTGCTGAAGAGTGTGGGCTTTGGCGTAGGTGTGGTATTGCTCAGTGGCATTATTCTTGTTGGTCTTGTCGTCTGTGGCTTTTCTATCTCAGGTGCCATTGCGCATATCAAGGCAAAAGCTTCGGATGCGGGTAGTAGTTTGCAAGAAGCTCGTGAGCGTCATTTTGAAGAGCTTCGGCAGCGCAAAGCAGAACGCGCACAGAAGCGCATTGAGCGTCGAAACGCGCGTGCTGCCGCCTCGCCTGTAATCGAGCAAGATTGGGCTGGCCAAGATGAATGGGTAGATGCTTCCGAGCCCGATCCTACAACTCCAGCAACAAGTTTTATTGGTGCGCGCAAAACTACGGTGTTGCGTCGTAATAAAAAATCGATTGCAAGTCCCGAACTCGTAAATGTTGCTGAAGATGATGCAGAGGAGACAACAAAACAAACTCAACTCACCCAGCGTTTGACGCGTTCTAAAAAGTCTGATTCCAAGTCCAAAAAAGACAAAACTCCTTCTATCCCTGAGTTTTTACGTGCGCAGTTTGTTGAGCAGGACGAACTGCCCTATGATGAAGACGCATCAGCTACAACTACTGAGAGCCTTCAGACTCCCAAAGCTCAGCGTAAGCAGTTCAAAACGTCCACGACTTCTGCGGTAAACGTACACACTCAGGCACAATCTATTCATGCACGTCCCGGGGATTCCACCCAGGAGTTTAAACTTCCACCCTTTGAGATGCTTTCCTCTAATCCTCATAGTGCCCAAAGTGCATCAACCGATGCTGAGCTAACTTCAACTATGCGTAGACTTCAGTCAACTTTGTCCGAATTTGGTCTTAGCAGCAAAGTTGTTGACTATGTTTCTGGTCCTCTTGTTACCACATTTCAAGTAGAAATGGGGGAGGGCGAGCGAGTAAATAAAATTGTTAATCTTGAGGATGATATTGCACTCACCTTAGCAGCTGAATCTGTGCGTATTTTTGCACCCATTCCTGGCACTTCGCGAGTTGGTATCGAAATTCCCAACAAGAAACGCGAAAGTGTCTGCATCGGGGATGTTTTACCTTATGCCAAGGGCGGCCCACTGGAATTTGCGGTTGGTCGCGATGCAGGTGGCAAAGCAGTTATTGCAGACTTGGCCAAGATGCCACACTTATTGGTAGCAGGTTCTACTGGTTCGGGTAAGTCTGTGATGATTAACAGTCTTATTATGTCTATCTTGATGCGCGATACGCCCAAGCAGGTTCGGCTCATTTTGGTTGACCCGAAGCGTGTTGAGTTCTCGGGCTATAACGGTCTTCCACACCTCTACGTACCCGTGGTAACCGAGCCGCGTCAAGCCGCGAGTGCACTTCAGTGGGCAGTATCCGAGATGGAGCGGAGACTCAAGGTATTTGAACGCGCAGGTGCTCGAAATATCACCATTTATAACGAGATGTGTACCACAGGTAAGCTCTCCGAGATGGATAATCCACCTGAGCCTATGCCCTTTATGGTTATCATTATCGATGAGCTTTCTGACCTCATGATGGTTGCTGGCAAAGACGTTGAAGCATCTATTGTTCGCATTGCTCAACTTGCGCGTGCAGCGGGCATTCATCTTGTACTTGCTACCCAGCGCCCTTCAGCTGATGTGGTAACAGGTCTTATTAAGTCCAATATTGAGACGCGTATTGCGCTTTCAGTTGCCTCGAGCATGGACTCGCGTGTCATTCTTGATCAGACGGGTGCCGATCGCCTGTTAGGTAATGGTGACATGCTTTTTAAGTTCCGAGGCCATCGTACACGGCGTATTCTTGGCTGCTATGTTGCTGATGCAGAGATCGAATCTGTTGTTGCGCATTGGTGTGATCAGGGTGAGCCCGATTACCATGAGGAAATTCTTACTCAGGTGATTCCTGGTCAGCCTAGTAATGGTGCTTCAACAGGTGACGATGAAGATGATCCTTTGGTATGGCAAGCCGCACAAATTGTCGTGGAATCTCAGCTAGGTTCGACCAGTGGACTTCAGCGCCGACTCAAGGTGGGATACGCTAGAGCAGGACGTATCATGGATATGCTTGCTGCCAAAGGTATAGTAGGTCCTCCTGATGGTTCCAAGCCCCGTGAAGTTCTTCTTGATGAAGATGGACTAGAGCAATTGAAGGAAGCAGAGCAAAAATTCCGGGAGGTGTAAGAGATGGCTAGACCTCGCTTTAGCGAAATTTTGTATCGTCGTAGACGCGAGCTGGGCATCAGCACTGCACAAGCCTCTCGTGTTCTTCGACTTAAAGAGCAGGTTATTATTGCTTTTGAAGAAGGCTGTTGGGATGATATGCCCAAAAGTGGCTATGCCCAAGGCATGCTTGCTTCCTATGCAAACTACCTTGGTCTCGATGCTCAGCGTTTGACGCGTCAGTTTGCCTCTGATTTAGCTGATTATCAGTCGGGAGGCGATCATCAATCACGAAGACGTGGTTTGGGTGATGGCGCGCGTATGCCCGTAGAGACACGTCGGAGTCGTACCGAGCATGAAAATTCTGGTGCCCGTGGACTATTGCCAACCTCTGGTGGATATGCAGGTGACCTCGCTGGATTTTCAACTGTTTCTCCCGTACATTCTCGCAGCTATGAACAACCCTATAGTGGCGGTTATGGCACCTACGACAATCAAAGTCGGGATGTTCGTGGACGTTTGCAAGACGGAGAAAAGCGCTATACCATGCTCGCTCCAGATACCGCAGAACCTCGCCGTGCAGCACGTGCCCAAGCTCAGCGCGCACGTGGCAGAGATCAACTGCGAGTTGATGGCTATGGTGACTCTAGTCGCGACAATCGACTTGCTGTAGCGCGCCCGCAGCGCCAGCGGTCAGCTTATCGTCCTCGTGTCCCGATTCAGACAGAAAATCATGCAGCTCCCACCGCGCTTCCACGTCCTGAACGCGATTATGTTACTCGACGTAGGGTTGAGCCCAGTGACTATGTTGATGATCTGCGTTATAACGATCAAGCCAATCCATACCAGATGGCATCTGCTGGAGCGGGACGTGCCGGCGCGCGTCGTATAGTCGACGCTCAGCGGCCTAATGTTCGCAGACAGCAGAGGAGAACTTCTTCTCAAAATCCAAATAGGCGTAACAGACGACCTCAGCAGCCCCAAGGTCTGCTTGGTATGATATCGAGCATTTTTTCTGACAATATAAAGCTGATTGTTATTATTCTTTTGGTGTTGGCAGTTATTTTGTTTATGCTCATTATTTCGTCAGTGACATCTTGTACTTCAAATATGGCCTCAAATGGCCGTAGCAATACCGTTGCTGTCTCTACAACCAAGACTAAAAAAACTGATGAGAACGATCCTGCTACTCAGGCTACTCAGTCAAATACCGACACGGGATCTGACCTCAATGTTCCTGAGGTAGCAAAGACACAAAAGAGTGAAACTAAAGTTGAGGTTACAGTAGCTATTGCAGATGGTGGTGTGAGCTGGGTTGAAGTAACGGTAGATGGTGAAAGTAAAGAAGCAGATACTCTTACTGGTCCTTGGTCTGCCACATACAATGTCACCAAAGCGATGCAGGTGGAGGTTTCTGATCCTACGGCTGTTACGGTTACGCGTAATGGCAAGGTTCAAAGCTTTGATCAAAAAGCTTCTGGTGTTGGTTCGATTACTATCGATGGGCCTGCTGCAAATGATGAGAATGCCACTAAGGATGGCGGCAAAAATAGTTCCAGCAAAGATGGCAATTCTACGAGCCAAGGCGGTATGAGTTTTGATGAGCAATCTACGTCAGATACTGACCAACAATAACGATTTGAGATAGGTGTAACTGTGGACAAAGTCCAAACTGCCGAAGCAATACTGCCCAGAAACGATGCAGAAGAAAAAAAGTTTTTGATAGTTACGCTCGGCTGTGCAAAAAATGAAGTCGATAGTGATCGTATGCGTTCTTTGCTCTTGGCGGGTGGTCTTAAAGAAACTCAAGAGAGTGCTGATGCAGACGTGGCTTTAATTAATACCTGCTCTTTTTTGGCATCAGCGACGACTGAGTCAGTTGAAACCACTCTTGATTTAGCAGAGGCGGTCTCACAGGGAGTGCGAAACTGTCCTCTTATCATGTGCGGCTGCGTTCCTTCACGCTACGGCGCAGCGCTTCCTACTGAACTTCCCGAGGTTGCCGCTTTTGTGCGCACTGATGAGGAAGACAATATTCTTAGCGTGGTGCATGATGTTCTAGGCATGAAGGATAGTGAGGTTCCTCATCTTGCGGGACATATGCTGCGCACCATTTCGGGTGCAAGTGCTTATGTAAAAATTTCTGACGGCTGTGATCGCTTCTGCGCTTTTTGTGCGATCCCCTCTATTCGCGGTCGCTATGTTTCTCGTCCTGCTTCAGAAATTCTGACTGAAATTAGTGAGCTGGCAAAAGGTGGTGTTCGTGAAATTGTTCTCATTGGCCAAGACACGGGCATCTGGGGCTCTGATTTTAAGCAGCCCTCCACACTCGCAGCTCTCATGCGTCAGGCCGCTGAAGTTATGCGACCTTACAAGGGTTGGATTCGTGTACTTTACCTGCAACCTGAAGGAATGACCGAAGAGCTGATTTCTACCATTCGTGATACTCCAGAAATTTTGCCTTATATCGATATTCCCATCCAGCATTGTAATGAACGTGTCCTCAAAGCTATGGGTCGGTCTGGAAGCAGAGAACAACTCAGTGAACTCTTTGCACATTTGCGTCAAGAAATTCCAGGTATGGTACTGCGCACGACAGGAATGGCAGGCTTTCCTGGTGAGACAGACGAAGAGGCCGATGAACTCCTTGATTTTTTGGCTGAGGAGGGCTTTGATTACACATCGGTTTTTGCGTATTCACCCGAAGATGGTACCCGTGGTGCACGTATGGCTGACCAGATACCTGAAGATATCAAACTTGAACGTGCTCAGCGTTTGCAGGATTTAGCCGACGAGATGGGCTTTGCTGCCACCGCAAAACACCTTGGTGAACAGGTTGATGTCATTATTGATGGCATTGAAGAAGGTGAAGATGGACTTGAGCTGATTGGTCATACGTGGTTTCAGGCACCAGATTCCGATGGAGCGGTACATATTGCCCAAGGAGAAGCCTCTGTTGGTGATATTGTTAGCTGTGAGCTGGTAGATTGTGTCTGTTATGAGCTGTATGGAACTATCTGTAAGTAGTCAGATGGGAGCGCTAAGTAAAATGGATGAACAAAAAGCAATTGAGCACGGTCCAGAAGCGGCTGCTATAAAACCAAAGCCAAAGCCAAAATCTGCAATCGTTCGTGAAAAAGGTACTCAAACAAGCGCTGCAGCGGTTTCTGATCGGACTCATCATCCCCGCAAACCTGCCAATCGCAGACCTGCAAGCAAACGTCGTGCCACGTCCGCTGCCAAGCCCAAGGCAAGTGCTACCAAAGATTCCCGTGCCAAGACAGGTTTACGCAGCAGCTCTGTTTGGACTGCTGCAAACATTGTTACCTGTATTCGTGTTTTGTTTATTCCTGTGTGGCTCTTTGTTGCAGAGGCTGTCCCTGCCTCGAGCGGTACTACATTTTCTTTCCCCGCATTGCTTGTAGCGCTTTTTTATATAGCGATTTCCCTTACTGATAAGCTTGATGGCTATCTTGCACGCAGCAGGGGAGAGATTACCACTTTTGGTAAATTCCTTGACCCGATTGCAGATAAACTCGTGGTTTTAGTTGCACTTTCTTTCTTGCTTGAGCAGCATATGGTTAGTAGTTGGGTGCTACTTGTTATCATTGCTCGAGAATTTTTGGTATCTGGTTTGCGTATGGTTATTGCATCCAAAGGCGTTGTTATTGCCGCTAGCGAGCTTGGTAAGTGGAAAACCGCCATCACTATGATTGCAATTTCTGGTTTGCTTGTCGTACGTACGCTATCTGCAGGCATGTTTTTCAATGTGCTTATGGGATTCTTCCAAATTGTCATGCTTGCTGCTGTTTTGCTGACCGCTTGGTCTGGCATTGACTACTTCATCAAGGGTTGGCGTTATTTACTTGATGAGGAGTAAAAAATGTCTAACGGTGAGGAGCTACAACGAGCTATAACACAGACTGCTTCTCAACTTGTTCACGATGCGACGGCAAAAGGGTTGCAACTAGGCACTGCTGAATCTTGTACAGCAGGCCTTGTTGTTGCAACCATTGCCGATATCCCTGGTGCCTCTGCAATACTTAAGGGAGGCATTGTGAGTTATGCCATTACCGTTAAACAAGCCATACTAGGTGTTTCAAAAGATATTTTTGAGACGCCAGAATTAGGTGCTGTATCTGCAGAGTGCGCCCAACAAATGGCAGATGGGGCAGTTAAGACTCTTTCCTGTGATGTTGCTGTATCAGTAACAGGCATAGCTGGTCCTGGTGGTGCAGAGCCTGGTAAACCTGTTGGAACCGTTTGGTTTGGTCTGAGTTCTTCCAAAACGCTACGTAGCCTTTGTTGCCACTTTGATGGTGATCGTATGATGGTGCGCAGGCAAGCAGTCCTCCAAGCTCTCCAACTTCTTTTAGAAGCGGTCCATGAATGGTAAACGAAACTGCCTATCTATTTGAAAAATTTTTTGTTTACTTGATAGATTTCCTCATAAAACAATGAGAAACAATATGGCAGATTTGAGCAAGTTGCAGCTAGTAATAATGGCAGTCTGATAGTTGCAGACTGCCCAAATACTGGTTTTTAGCTGCCCTCTTTTTTATTTGCAAGCTCAGGTAGACTGGGGGAGTGCGTTGACACCGAACGGTTGTTCGTTTAGACTGCATATGGTCAAAAATAAAAGGGAAGGGTTGGCATGGCAAAGTCAAAGGCCGCTGCTCGTGAGGTCCATAGCAAAACGTATGGCACTGAACGCGACAAGATGATAGAGAGTACCACCGCAGAAATTCAGAAGCGCTTTGGCAATGGTGCCATTATGCGTTACGGTGATGATGGTCCCGATCTTGAAGTAGAGGCTATTCCTACAGGAAGTCTTGCTTTGGATGCTGCATTGGGTATTGGCGGTGTACCTCGCGGTCGTATTGTCGAGATTTATGGCCCCGAATCTTCTGGTAAAACCACTCTTTCTTTGCAAATTTTGGCTGAAGCTCAGGCGATGGGTGGGGTTGTAGCTTTTATCGATGCTGAGCATGCATTGGACCCAGGTTATGCAGCGCGCCTCGGTGTTGACATTGATGAAGTACTCATTTCTCAGCCTGATACAGGTGAGCAAGCGCTTGAGATTTGCGACATGCTTGTACGTTCTGGTGCAATTGATGTGGTTGTTGTTGACTCCGTCGCTGCTCTTGTACCTAAAGCAGAGATTGAAGGTGAGATTGGCGACACTACTGTTGGTCTGCAGGCACGCTTGATGAGTCAAGCCTTGCGCAAGCTTGCAGGTTCTCTGTCTAAGTCCCAGACTACCTGCATCTTTATCAATCAACTTCGTGAAAAAATTGGTGTGATGTTCGGTAACCCAGAGACTACCCCTGGCGGGCGTGCTCTCAAGTTTTTCTCTTCGGTGCGCATGGATATTCGCCGGGTGGACTCCATCAAAAAAGATGGTGATATCATTGGCAATCGCGTGCGTGTCAAGGTAGTAAAAAACAAAGTTGCGCCTCCTTTCCGTCAAGCAGAATTTGACATAATGTATGGCACGGGTATTTCCAAGGAAGGCTCTGTCCTTGATATGGGTGTTGACTATAAGATTGTCAACAAATCTGGCTCTTGGTATACCTACGGCGAAGAACGTCTTGGACAAGGCCATGAGGCTGCCAAAGAATTCCTGGCGAGCAATCCCGAATTACGCGATGAGATTGAAAATCAGGTGCGTGTTGCTTGTGGTCTTATTTTGGGTGACGAGCGCGTAGGGATGCCCACTATGCCCGAAAATCTTACTACTGACATTGACGATCCTGTAAAGTAGTTTTATGTATGTCAGATTTTGAAATACGAGTTGAGCTTCCAGATAAAAATCACTACCCCTCATTCGGTCGAAAAAGGGGTAGCGTTTTTTACATCGAAGACTCCTTGGGTGAAGAAAAAATACTGGTACCTGTTGCTGTGGCGCGCTCACTCAAAAAGTCCTTAGATCATGATGAGATTTACCCTACTTCTCGTGCGGAGCTTTTGTATCAGCTAGGTGAAATCACTCAGCGTTGCGCAACGCAGAGATTGGCAAATCTGCTTAATCGACGTGATTATTCATGTTTGGAAGTAAGTCGCAAATTGCAAGAAGATGGTTATACTCGGCAAACTATCGAAGAGTTGATAAAACATGCCAAAAAGGGGAGAGCTCTCGACGATCAGCGCTATGCCGCTATATATATCCGCTCAAAAATTAATGTTGGTTGGGGTCCCAAACGCATCGAAAAAGAACTTGCCTTAAAGGGCATCGATCTCAATGAAATAGAGGGTTGGCCCGAAGAGTTTATTGATTTAGAAAACCAGACTGAACGCGCCTATGAACTTGCGAGCAAACGTAGCTTAAGTGGCAAAAATGATTTTCAAAAGCTCGTGCGTTTTCTTATGAGTAGAGGGTTTACCATGAGAGATGCAATTCCTGCCGTTAAGCAGGTTCTTAAAGAAGCAACTGAAGAGGATAAATAGGCTTTTATCTGCACCTATGTTATTTTTTATCTAAATATTTCTGCAAGCTTTAATTTGACAGTTTGTCTGCTAGCGCATACAGTTGAAGGGTCACCAGAGTGATCTCGTCGCGTTTTTGATGCGACATTGAATAGTTTTGTTTATTATTGATGTCTTTTCATTGCGGGGTTGAGTTTCGTCAGGTGGCGGGTCTTTTCATGAGCCTATGAGGGTCCCTTATTTTTGAATATTATGATTTACCACCTGAGGAGTACGTATGGGTCCATTATTTTTTGCAGTAGGTCTTGTGTGCCTACTTTTAGGCATAGGAATTACCTATGTAGTTATCAATAATTCTGCCAATTCTAAAGCTAAAGCTGCTGAGGCACGTATTAGTGAAGCTGAGACTGAGGCTAAGCGTATTGCCGAAGATGCTGTTCGTGATGCACAAAATGCTAAACGTGCAGCTCAAGTAGAAACTCGTGAAGAAATTCTTCAACTCCGCCAAAAGTATGATGTTGAGGAGAAGCAGCGCAAAGGTGAAATTAACCAGATGGAGCAGCGTGTACTTCAGCGCGAAGAGTTGCTTGATAAACGTTCTGATTCTCTTGATCGTAAGGAACATCAGCTTGCCAGTCTTCAGGGTCAGATAGAAAGTCGCGGCCGTCAAGTTGATGCTTTGGTGCAAAAGCAAAGCAGCGAACTTGAACGTATTTCTTCTCTGACGTGGGAAGATGCTCGCCAGGAGTTACTTGACCGTGTGCGTGCAGATACCGTGCGCGAAGAAGCTCAAATTCTACGCGATTCTGAGCAGCGCATCAAAGCCCAAGCTGATAAAACCGCTCGTGAGATTGTTACCACGGCAATTCAGCGTTGTGCAGCTGACCAAGCCGGTGAGATTACCGTTACCAGTGTTCACATCCCTTCTGACGACCTTAAAGGTCGTATCATTGGTCGCGAAGGTCGCAATATCCGCGCTTTTGAGCAGATTTCTGGTGTCTCATTAGTTATTGACGATACGCCTGAGACGGTGGTGCTTTCAAGTTTTAATCCTGTACGTCGTGAGACGGCACGTGTCGCTCTTGAAAATCTTATTGCAGATGGTCGTATTCACCCTGCACGTATTGAAGAGATGTACAACAAGGCAGAGAAGCTCGTTGCCGAGCGTGTCCAAGAGGCAGGAGAAACTGCTGCATTTGATACTGGCATTCATGATCTGCACCCCGAGATTATCAAAGTCTTAGGTGCCCTCAAATACCGCACCTCCTTTGGACAAAATGTACTCATGCACTCTGTGCAGGTGGCATCTCTCTGTGGCATCATGGCAGATGAGCTTGGTATGGATCCTACCCCCGCCAAACGCGCTGGCCTGCTCCATGATATTGGCAAGGCAATTGACCATGAGGTGGAGGGTCCCCACGCTGTTATTGGCGCGGATCTTTGCCGACGTTATGGTGAGCGTGCTGATATAGTTCACGCTATTGAAGCCCACCATGCCGATGTAGAACCTCAGACGGTCTTGGACGTCTTGGTGCAAGCTGCAGATGCCATTTCTGCTGCTCGTCCTGGTGCTCGTCGTGAATCTGCTGAAAGCTACATCAAACGTCTCGAGCGTCTTGAAGAAATTTCCAACTCCCATGAAGGTGTTGAGCGCACGTATGCCATGCAGGCTGGTCGTGAGCTGCATGTCATGGTTAAGCCCGAACAGATTAGTGATGTCGAGTCGGTAGTCCTCGCTCACGATATTGCCCAGCAAATTGAAAACGAGATGGAATATCCTGGACAGGTTAGAGTGGTTGTTATTCGTGAGTCTCGTGCAGTAGACGTAGCCAAGTAGGCCTTCTTTTATGGTAGAAAGTTTCCCTGATCTTGCAGAATTTGTAGCTCAGGTCGCAGGTAAGGGTCTGAGAGTCGAAGAAAGTCTCGGCCAGGGCTTTGTTCGTCTGCGCGTTGATGAAGCAGAGCGTAGGCAGGCTGCTCATGACATTCGCAATGTTGAGGATGTCATAGTGGAACTTTTGCGTAATGCACGCGATGCGGGAGCAAATCACATTTATGTCGCCACGTCTCGCGAAGGTGATCGGCGCACCATTACCATGTTGGACGACGGCACAGGTATTCCTTTTGAGTTACAAGAACGCATTTTTGATGCTCGTGTTACTTCAAAGCTCGAAACGATGCATATGGATCGCTGGGGTGTACACGGTCGTGGTATGGCTTTATATTCAGTACGTACCAATGCAGATTCAGCCCGTGTCATTTGCTCTGCTCCTGGCAAGGGAAGCTCGATACAGGTGGTTACTAATATCAATAAAATTGCTGAAAAAGCCGATCAATCCACGTGGCCTGTCATCGACAGCGATGAGGATGAACAAACCATACTTCGGGGACCTCACAATATCATTCGTGCCTGTGCTGAATTTGCCCTCGAAGAGAGGGGAGCCTGTGAAGTATTTCTTGGTTCTGCCGCAGATATTGTTGCCACTGCCCGCAAACGAGCTCGCCCCCAGCTAGAAGCTACCAAACTTTTATTCCTTGAAAGCCTCGATGAACTACAGCTACTTGAACGCATCCATGAGGCAGCAGATGCAAGCGAACTTGCAAGGGTGGCAGCTGAGCTTGGATTGAGTATTTCTGAACGTACCGCTCATCGCATACTTTCTGGTGCTATCAAACCACTTCGTAGCGTCTATGCTCGTCTTAGTCATTCTCGTTTTGCTTCTAGTGCCAACAAACAGATAGACCTTAAAAAGGATCAACGCGGATTACGCATTACTCCGCAAGATGCTGAGGAATTTTCTCGTCTCATGGAACGTGATTTTTCTTTTTTGGCACAACGCTACTATCTAGAGTTGGCTTCTGCACCTCGAATACATGCAGGAAAAGGTAGGGTTACCGTGAGTTTTGAATTGGCGGGTGGGGATTAAATACTTTTTGCTTGCCTTATAGATTTGATTCATCATAGGATAAAATACCGCAGGTAGCACTAATAGACATACTCATTGGATACTTAAATACAGCAGTTTAATTGCAGGAGCAACAAATGGAATTTTTGAAGGTCTCAAGTAAGTCTTCACCCGCATCGGTAGCAGGTGCTATCGCAGGCATGGTTAAAGATGGCGTTCCTTGCCAAATGCAGGCAGTTGGTGCCGGTGCTGTCAATCAAGCTATAAAAGCTGTTGCCATTGCTCGAGGCTTTCTCATTCCTACGGGCACAGATATTAGTTGTGCTCCCACCTTTGCCGATATCGAAATTGGCGGTCAATCGCGAACAGCGGTGCGTATTGCCATATATGTACATCCCATAACTCTTGGTGGCAATTCACAGTCCATTCCTGTAGTCATGCATGCTGACGATTATGGGGTTGATTTATGACGTTAGATAATCACGCTTTGACAGGTCGTACCTATTTCGTAAAAACTTTTGGTTGCCAAATGAATCTCCATGACAGCGAGCGAGTGGCTGGTCTTTTGGACAGTTGTGGATGCATCGCCGTGGCTACGCCTGAAGAAGCTGACATCGTGGTTTATATGACCTGCGCTGTACGCGAAAACGCTGACCAGCGCCTTTATGGTCAAGCATCTTCTATGGTGAGTGCTCCCAAACCTCCTTCAGGTCGAAGGATTGTGGCTATAGGTGGTTGTGTTGCACAACGTGATGGCGAAGATATTCGGCTGCATATCCCTGGCGTAGATGTTGTCTTTGGCACCAGTGCTATAGCTGAGCTTCCAGGGCTTATTGAACATGCTCTTCAACGTGATTCAAATGTTCCTGAGGTAGATATTCAAGAAGCAGGACGAGGCTTTTCCACCGAGCTTCCCAGTAGGCGTGCCAATAGTTTTCATGCATGGGTGCCCATCATGAGTGGCTGCAATAACTTCTGCACGTACTGCATCGTGCCGTATGTGCGTGGACGTGAAAAAAGTCGCATCCTAGAGCGTATTGTTGATGAGTGCCAGCATCTCGTTGCTGATGGCGTACGTGAAATCTGTTTGTTAGGCCAAAATGTCAACAGCTATGGTCGTGACCTCTATGGAAAACCTCGTTTTGCTGAGCTGTTACGTGAAGTAGGCAAGACTGGTATTGAGCGTATTCGCTTTACTTCTTCTAACCCCAAAGATTTGAGCGATGAAACTATTGCTGCTATGGCAGAGACTGCTGCTGTAATGCCGCAGCTACACTTGGCAGTACAGTCTGGATCGACGCGCATTCTCAAGGCTATGAACCGTAGTTATACCAGAGATGAGTATCTTGATTTGACTCGTCGTTTGCGCGTTGCCATACCGGATATTACGCTTTCTACCGATATCATTGTTGGATTTCCCGGAGAGACCGAAGAAGATTTTCTTGAAACACTTTCATTGGTAGATGAAGCAGGTTTTGATACTGCGTATACCTTTATCTATTCACCTCGTCCCGGCACACCTGCTGCCCGTATGGAAATCAAGACAACTCATGAAGAAATTCAGGATCGCTTTGACCGCCTAGCCAAACGCATTGAACAACGTGCTCATGAGGCAAACGCTCCTTATCAAGGACGTATGGTAGAGTCTTTAGTAGAAGGCACATCAAAACGTAATGCACAGGTTTTAACGGGTCATAGCCCACACAATCAGACGGTGCTGTTTGATTTACCTGAAGGACGGATGCCTGAAGAATTTATTGGCAAGCTCTGCGATGTGCGCGTGGAGGAGGCTCGTACCTGGTATTTGCGTGGCAGCATGGTAGGTGCAGCCCGATGACTCAGCGCGATCCCCTTATTGCGATTGTTGGTCCTACAGCTTCTGGTAAGAGTTCTCTTGCCGAGAATGTTGCTCTTACCTTGGCTTCGGCTGTCATTTCCATCGATGCTATGCAGATTTACAAAGGGATGGATATAGGCACGGCTAAGACAGCTCTATCAGAACGACGCTGCCCCTTGCTGATGGTTGATGTAGCAGAAATCGGTGAAGCATATTCAGCTCGTCTTTTTCAAAAAGTTGCGCGCAAGGAAATCGATACTCTTCTTGCCGCTCATAAAACTCCCGTACTTTGTGGTGGTACTGGCTTGTATCTTAATGCTGTTATTGATGAGATGGACTTTCCTGCAGGCACTACAGGGGGAGCTTCTCGTGCGGCGTATGAGCAGTTAGCCAAGCAAAAGGGTGCTGAGGCCCTCTACTATGTGCTAGAAAATCGGGATCCCGAAAGTGCCAAACTTATTCATCCTCGTAATGTAAAGCGTATAGTGAGAGCGCTTGAGATGTCTGATGAGGGCATATC
>NZ_CAMXYY010000030.1 GCF_947253395.1 uncultured Olegusella sp. | reverse complement strand
CACCCATAAGGTTTCGTCGGCAGCGTCAGATGTGTATAAGAGACAGACCCTTATGTGGGTAAGCTGACCTACTTCCGCGTCTATTCTGGCCGCGCCGATGCTGGTAGCTATGTCTACAACGTCAACAAGGGCGGTCGTGAGCGCTTGGGTCGTATTCTTGAGATGAATGCAAACGATCGTGTTGACCGCGAAGAGTGCTCCGCTGGCGACATTGTTGCGTGCGTTGGTTTCAAAAACACCACGACAGGCGACACTCTTTGTGATGAGAAGCACCCCATCGTGCTTGAGTCCATCGAGTTTGCAAAGCCCGTTATCGACGTTGCCGTTGAGCCCAAGAGCAAAGCCGAGCAAGAGAAGATGGGCGTTGGCCTGCAAAAGCTGGCTGAGGAAGACCCGACCTTCCAGGTGCATACCGACCATGAGACTGGTCAGACCATCATTGCTGGTATGGGTGAGCTGCATCTCGAGATTATCGTTGACCGTCTCCGCCGCGAGTTTAAGGTTGACTGCAACGTGGGTAAGCCCCAAGTTGCCTACCGTGAGACCGCTGGTCACGAGGTCAAGCATGTTCAGGGTAAGTTTGTTCGCCAGTCTGGTGGACGTGGTCAGTACGGTGATGCCATCATCGACATGGAGCCCAATGAGGAGGGCAAAGGCTACGAGTTCATCGACGCAACTGTTGGCGGCTCTATCCCCAAGGAATACATTCCCTCTGTTGACAAGGGTATCCGGGAAGCTCTGGAGAGCGGCGTAATCGCTGGCTATCCCGTTCAGGATATCAAGGTTACCCTCGTTGATGGCTCCTACCATGAGGTTGACTCCTCTGAGGCAGCCTTCAAGATTGCCGGCTCTATGGCTATTAAGAAGGCCTTGCAGCAGTCCGACCCCGTTTTGCTTGAGCCCGTTGAGCGTGTTGATGTCGAGACCCCCGAGCAGTACATGGGTGATGTCATGGGCAATCTCTCTTCTCGCCGTGGCAAGATTGAAGGTATGGAAGATCGCAGCAACGTCAAGGTCATTCGCGCCAAGGTGCCTCTAGGTGAGATGTTTGGCTATGCTACCGACCTGCGCTCTCAGACTCAGGGTCGTGCAAGCTATACCATGCAGTTTGATAGTTACGAGCCTGTCCCCAAGAGCACAAAGGACGAAATCATCGCCAAGAACGGCGGCACCGCTTCTTAAAGTCAACGACCGAGCATAAAGCTCACCGATGGAGGTACCAAAAGTGTCAAGCCAGAAGATTAGGATCCGCCTCAAGGGCTACGATCACGAGGTCGTCGACCAGTCCGCCAAGCTTATTGTCGAGACCGCTCAGAAGACCGGCGCAAAGGTTGCAGGCCCTATTCCCCTGCCCACCGAGCGCAATCTCTACACTGTCATTCGTTCACCACATAAGGACAAGGATAGCCGCGAGCAGTTTGAGATGCTTACCCACAAGCGTCTGATTGATATCGTGGATCCTGGCGCATCTACCGTTGATTCACTTATGCGCCTCGACCTTCCCGCAGGTGTCGATATCGAGATCAAGCTCTAAGTAGAACAGAGCTTGGGTCTTACAAGAAGGCTTTAGTCCTACCAAGTAGAGTTTAACCCCGTCTCTTTTTGAGGCGGGGTTTTTGTGTTGAACGCTTTACAGAAGCGAATTTGTATGCGGGATTTTGGGTGCTAAACGCTTTACAGAAGCGATTGCCATTCGCATGGCGTCTTGACAGGTGCATTTGACTCCCTAGAATGTATATACAAGGATATACATTCTAGGGAGTTGTAGGCATGCCAAGAGTCAGACTCACAAAATGGGGGAATAGCCAAGGAGTGCGTATACCTCGTGAACTATGCAATACGCTTGGAGCAAAGATCGGTGATGCATTGCTTATAGAGTACGACTCATCGAAATCTGCCATAGTTTTACGTTGTGAGAACCTGCCTAAAAAGTACGCACGCAGTCGCGTCATGGATCTATGTGAATTCACCGAAGGGTGGAAGGGTAAGAAAATCGGCGAAGAGTGGGCTGCCAACGATGTAGGTAATGAGGTCATTGCATGAGCTTCTTCGAACAAGGGGACCTCATTGAGCTCAACTTCGATCCGACACTCGGCCACGACCCCCAGAAGAGACGTCCAGCGCTGGTTGTCTCTGATGGGTACTTTAACAACGTGTTATCAAGCCTTACGGTGGTATGCCCCATTAGCTCCACGCCTAGTATGCATCCACTTCACATTCCCATTGCAGAAGGTAATGTAGCGACGGGCTGGGTTTGTCTTGAGGCTTTACGCGCTGTTGATTTACACAAAAGATTGGCGAAGAAACTTGGCGGATCGCTTGACGAAAAAACGATGTCGCACGTACTTGATGGCATTGGCGCAATCTTCAACATTTAAATGTAAGAAAAACCACCGCAGTCCCAACGCACCATGTGGCAAGTTCTCTATGAACCATTCAAATGCATAGCGCTAAATAACAAGTTCTTAGCTTCACAGAGGCAGTACCAGCACGCGGGATGGACGAGGAGGCTCGAGGGGGCCGGCATCGTGCAGAGCATGTCCCGCAAGGGCAACTGCATTGACAACGGCGCGACCGAGCAGGTCTTCGGGCATCTCAAGGACGAGTTCTTCAGGGGCGGGAAGTGTCCCGACTTCGAGTCGTTCAAGATGGATCTCGATGCGTACGTCATCCTTTGGAACACGAGGCGCAGGCAGGTTAAACTGAAGGGACTGACTCCGGAGGAATTTCGAAACCAGTCCCTTGCAGCGTAGTTCTTATTTAGGTCGTCCAAGTTTTGGGGTGCAGTTCAAAAAGAGACGGGCTTTTTCTTACTTTCTGTTTGGTGAACTAATCATCAATGCGTATGTGTGAGCAGCGTGAGAAAAAACCACCCGCTAGGCGGGTGGTCAGGATGTCTTAGTTACAAGTGAAAGAGCGTGTGTCTACACAGCTAATTCAGTGTTAGTGACCTCGCGATTATAAGTTAAGGCAAGAAGCAGTAGCAGCGCTATTCCTGCAACAATAGCGATATACCGTACCACCACAGGAACACTGGGCAATGCGATGTATGCAGCGGGTATTACGCAAATTAAGGCGTAGATGTACGGTAGTACCACGGCGGCTATTATGCGATGCCAACCATTTTCGTCTTTGAGCACTTCCCATACTACAAAGGAAAAGTAGACACAAATTAAACGCTGTAATAGCTCGCTAATCTGTAGGAGTGATACAGGTCCGTTCCACGAGATAAGCGTAAGCGTCCTATAGATGAGTGAAGTGCCGCCAAACTCGTTTGTGGCAAGCGCATAGCAATGAATTGCTAAAGCAATTGCAAATGGAGCAAAAAGTTTAGGCCAACGCATAATAACACCTCCCTGTAGGATAGATTTAAAAAGTTTATATATCTCTACCAATTGCTTTGTACGGTAAATTCGCTTCCCGATGCAGTAGTGACATCAAGTTGAGATATGACAGACATATGCAGGTTACTGTGCATTTATACAGTAGCTCTGAGACGCTCGTTGGCCTCATAGAGAATATAGAAGGGAACAATCATGAGAGGGACCTTCCACTCAGATTGAATAGATGTGTACAGAATAGATCATTCTGTGGAAAAAAGAAGAGAATTATGAAAGCTTAAGAGAGGGCTCATTCATACCTAGAGTGAGACTGCTTTGATTTTCGTATAGATGTGGCGTCACAATCCGAGAAATTGAACAGCCATTGGCGGGATACCTACTTCGGAAAAGGTGTATTCACTCGTAGTATTAAGTATACAAAGAAAACGACTGATTGGAGCACTATTAAGACGGCTCTAAGTAAACGTGGAGAAGTGGTATGGCTTGCATGGCAGATTATAGTGCTGCACTATATCGTGCTTTTGCATAGCGCTTGTGAGGGGGAGCCATGTACGATGTCGCTATCATTGGCTGCGGTGTTATTGGTGCCGCATGCGCCTATGAGTTGTCGCACTACAACCAAAGCGTTGTAATTTTGGAAGCAAAAAACGACGTCGCAGCAGGCACAACAAAAGCTAATAGCGCTATTCTTCATGCAGGCTATGATCCTGCCTCTGACACCTGGATGGGCAAGCTAAATGTGCGCGGCGTCAGGCTTGCGCGTGATATCTGCAAGCGACTTGACGTTGGTTATGAGCAATGCGGCAGTCTTGTTGTTGCATTTAATGAAGCAGATCTCTCCACCCTTGAGACGCTCTACCAGCGCGGTTGTACCAATGGCGTGCCAGATATTGAACTCGTGGATGCCGCACGTGCACATGAGCTAGAACCTGAGCTATCTGATGCTGTTGTCGGGGCTCTTTGGGCACCTTCCGCTGCCATTGTCAATCCGTGGGAGTTTGCGCTTGCCATGGCAGAAGTTGCCGTGCGCAATGGTGTTGAACTGCGCCTTCGCGCTCAGGTAACCGCCGTCAAACGTACATCGGCGGATACGTTTGAGCTGAGTGTGCCCCAAGGTGTTATCAGCGCGCGCAGTGTGATTAACGCCGCTGGTGTTGCAGCTGGTCAGGTCCACGACCTTATTGCTGCTCCTCGCTTTCGCATTACGCCAACGCGTGGCCAGTACCACCTGCTTGATCATAGCTCAGCAGGCATTGTCCGTCATGTTGTGTTCCAATGTCCTAATGAGCGCGGCAAAGGTGTGCTGGTAGCACCTACCGTACACGGTAATGTAATTGTTGGCCCTGATGCTGAAGTTCTGCCTGATGACCAAGCAGACAACACCGCTTGTACGGCAGCAGGTCAGGACTTTGTTGCGCAGCAGGCTTTGCTTTCCATTCCAAAACTCAATCTTCGAGATAATATTCGCAACTTTGCAGGCATTCGTGCCAATGTTGATTCTGGCGACTTCATCATTGGGGAAGCTCCTGATGTTCCTGGTTGGTTTGACCTTGCAGGCATGAAAAGTCCTGGTCTCAGCTGTGCGCCTGCGGTGGCCGAAGTTGCAAGTGACTGGCTTGTTCATCGCGATATTCGCGGAGCAAGAAAGCAAGACTATCAGGATGGCCGTGCTCACATTCGTTTTGCTCAACAGAGCTCTGACGAGCGCGCGCGACTCGTTGCTCAAGACTCTGCGTATGGTCGTATTATTTGCCGCTGCGAAACGGTAACCGAGGCAGAAATCATCCATGCGCTTCACGAAGAAATCCCAGCTACCACGATTGACGGTGTCAAACGTCGTGCTGGTACGGGCATGGGTCGTTGTCAGGGAGGCTTCTGTGGACCACGCATCCTTGAACTCATCTGCCGAGAGCTGGGCATGAGTCCCTTGGAGGTCCTACAGGATGAGGACGGCTCGTATGTTTTGGACTCCTTGGCAAAGGGAGGGGAGTGAGAGCTATGCAGGCACTATCAAGTACACAGCACCACACTCCCTATGAACTCATCGTTGTGGGCGGCGGGCCTGCTGGTCTTGCGGCTGCACATGCTGCCTGGCAAGCAGGACTGCGCCGCGTGCTTATTGTCGAGCGGGATCGCGAGTTGGGCGGCATTCTCAATCAATGTATTCATAACGGCTTTGGTCTCCATCGTTTTGGTGACCAGCTGACTGGTCCTGAATATGCTGAGCGGTACGAAGATATGGTGGCCACAACAGGTGTTGAAGTTGTGCTCGACACCATGGTTCTTTCAGTGGAGCCTGCGTCCACGACCGCTACGGACACAAAAGAAAAGCCCCTCCATCATGTTCATCTGATCTCTCAGGCTGAGGGCTACCGCGTCCTTACTACTCAGACAATTGTCCTGGCGATGGGTTGTCGTGAGCGTACTCGTGGCGCCATCGGTATTCCTGGTACGCGTCCTGCAGGCGTGTATACTGCAGGAGCTGCCCAGCGCTATATCAATATGGAAGGCTATCTAGTTGGCAAGCGCGCCATCATTTTGGGGTCAGGAGATATTGGTCTTATTATGGCGCGTCGCATGACGCTCGAAGGCGCAGAGGTCGCAGCGGTCGTCGAGCTGATGCCTTATTCAGGTGGTCTGTCCCGCAATATTGTGCAGTGCTTGGACGATTTTGGTATTCCACTGCTGCTTGCACATACCATCGTGGATATTCGTGGCCACAACCGTGTTGAACAAGTGGTGGTCGCGAAGGTTGGTCCCGACAACAAACCCATAGCAGGTACCGAGCAGACCTTCGATGTAGATACAGTTTTGCTGTCCGTCGGTCTGCTTCCTGAAAATGAGCTTACGCGCCAGGCGAATATTCCACTCGATCCGCGCACACGTGGCGCTGTCGTCTTTGAGGACATGCAAACCCAGGTGCCAGGTATTTTTGCCTGTGGAAACGTCGTACAGGTGCATGATCTTGTTGACTTTGTCAGTCAAGAATCAGAGCTTGCTGGTGCTGGTGCGGCAGCTTATGTACAGAGTCGGGCGGATAGTACCGAGAACATGTCTGTGGTCGAACTGACGCCAGGTGAAGGCATCTCATATGTTTTGCCGCAGCGTATCCGTGTGAGGGAAGGACAGACGACAAGCGTATCTTTTCGCGTACGCAAGCCAATGGGTCGCAGTCAAATATGTCTGTCTGCAGGCGATAGTGAAATTAAAACCTTCCGTCGTCAGCGTATGGCTCCTGGTGAGATGGAACACGTTAAACTTCGCGCTGCTGACCTTGCTGCGTATGCTGGCGTTACGCTTCGACTTGCGGCTCAAGAAATGGGGGAGTAGTTATGACAGAAGTCATTTGTACCTGTTGTCCCCAGGGTTGCCATCTGCAGGTAGACGAGCAAAACGGCTATGCCGTTACAGGCAATGGTTGCAAGCGCGGAGCAGTTTATGGTCCTCAGGAGCTGCAGCATCCCGTACGCATTGTGACTACAACCGTAGCGATTGCTGGCGCTGCTCATCCCACCTTGCCCGTCAAAACTGCTGCTGAAGTTCCCAAAGAGCGCATGGCAGATATTGTTGCTGCTCTGCGCAATCTGCGCGTGACTTCACCGGTTCGCATGGGCGATGTGGTGCTTGCCAATGTTTGTGACACGGGGGTTGATGTTGTTGCTACGCGGTCGTTGTAGTGCTAGAGAAATATCATGGATACGACATGTTTATTTCCTTTACTGGGTGCTGCATTTGAACCAGGGCATTGCGAGGAAATCGTTGAGCAATATTTGCTTGAAGGACATCACGAATGTCATTGTATTGCAGAGTCAGAACTTAATTTTTTACGCGGCTTTGAGAAGCCGACAAAGCTAGAGCTTCAAATGCTTACACAATCCTCTGACCCATCAGTAAGGCTTTGTGCCCAATATTTTCATGCTTTTTCTTTACTTTTTGACAACAAAATAGCAGAGTCACATACTGTCTTTCTCGATATTGAGCGTGGTGCTGCGCAGTATAAGGCAAATGGCAGCTACGATGTTTCCACGTATTTTGGCAAAATGTATGCATTTGTGGCGCAGTCTGCACAAATTACTACACACCTTGATTTACTAGGAGCTCGTAGTTTTCAACCGCTTCGTGCACTATGTAGCTTGCCAATACCACTTCAGATGTATTCAGGCTATTGTGCGGCTTACGCAGCGCATGTCGAACAGCGCTATGAATATGTATTAGGTATTATAGACTCGTTTCTTGCTTTGGCGGAACAAAAATATCCTATTGCTGAGGCATACTTACATATGCTTGCTGCGATTGAGTACATTTGCTTACATAAAGTAGATGATGCTCGTCGTGAATTTGAACGCACAGTTGAGCTGATACTACCTGATAGATTAATTTCGATTCCGTCGATATATCATCGTATGTTATCTGGTCTGGTAGAGGTATGTATGCGTGATACATACCCTGATGAATATCACCAAATAGTTGATGCATCTTCACGTTATTACACCGTAAGAAAAAAACTCATGAAAATGTATATGGTAAACGTGCCTGAATTTGGACTTAGTTCCGTTGAGTGGTCTATTGCCACACTAGCATCACGCGGCTGGAAGAATGCAGACATTGCATCTTATATGGGTGTTTCATTAGGTACAGTCAAACGTGTTTTATCAATTGTATTCAATAAATTAAGCGTAACAAAGCGCAGTCAACTTAAGGCAATGTTAAGTAGTCAGTAGTAATTTCATATTTTGATAAAAATTAAAAAATTATAGAAGAAAATATAGCCATTTTTTTAATAAAACGGCCATACTTTTTTCATTGCTTTAAAGTATTTCATGTAATAAGGAGATTTGTGTAAGTGTGTTGTGGTAAGCTTGTGCGAAAAAAAGAGGCTGTATATTGAATTTTCAGGCGGTGCTCGAAGTGAAAAAGACCAGAATCGTACAAATCGTGGGTGCCCTTTCCCTTATCTTTGCTTGCTTGGTTATCGGGTCGCTACACTCTGCAGATACATTAGCTTGGGCCAAACAAGATGATACTAAGGTAACCCTAAGCGCACTGCTGGATGATGGTATAAGTATTGCCATAGAGGGATCGAGAGATATATTGCCTGAGGGCACTACCGTTAAGGCACGTAATCTTGATGGACAAGAATCGCTTACAGCGATTGCAAATAGCATCGGTACCAACGAGATAGATATAAGTAGTCTCAAAATAATTGAAGTATCATTACTTGAGGCTCAGGGACAAGAAATTCAGCCTAGCAGTCCTGTTACCCTTACTTTCTCCCAAATGGGATTAAAAAATGATGCTGCATTTGTTTGGCGTGTAAGCAAAAATAGCGATGGTAGTTATAAGACTGAAAAAATCCCCACTAAAGAAGCGAATGCAAATAAGCTTATTGTCGAGACTGGTCAACTTTCAACCTTTGCGATAGCGTCTAAGTTTGATGCCAACACTTCCGCGCGGAAGGGGGGGGGGAGTATCAGTGATGATACGGCTTCCCTTTCACAGAACAATACTTCAAATGAGGATGCCATAGGGGAAAACCCTGATCATCTTGCTGCGCCAGAGAAAGCAGCTCAGGTTGCTATCGAGGAGAATATTTTACCGGAAACCGATTTTGGAAATCCTCTTGCGATTATACCTAGAATGTTCTCTCGCTATAAATCTGCTCTAGCAAGAGAAGGGACAACTTCGAGTGGCCCAGTAATTGGTGTAGATCATCCAGAAAATCCTGGCGATGTCATGCTCTTCAAATCAGCTGAGCCAGTTGCTGGGATGGTTAATACTTGGGACGTAACCCTTCGTATTGAAGGTAAAGACGATTCTAAGACAAGTGATATTGTTTTGGTTATTGACCGATCTGGCAGTATGCAAGACGGCGGTCGCATGTCGAGTGCAAAGGAAGCTGCTCGCGATTTTGTTAATACTTTGCTTCCTAGTGCATATACGCGTATCGCTGTTGTATCTTATGCGTCTAGCGTTTCAGTTGATCAGAGGCTTACGAATAATGCCGCTAGCCTTACATCTGCCATTAATAGCCTGTATCCTGGTGGTGGTACTTTTACGCAGGCAGGTATTAAGCAAGCAGAAGAGCTGTTAGATAATTCTTCCGCAGACTATAAGCATATCGTGCTGCTTTCTGACGGTGTGCCGACATTTAGCTACAGAATTGATAGGCCTCAAAACTATCTGCAGCGAGTTGGTGATCACTATGAGACAAGTACTGCAGTTCCTGAAAATGCGTTTCTTTACCCAAATAGGGTGGGAGACGGCACTAGTATGTATACCCCTATGTGGGGCGCGACTATGTGGGGCCTGAATTATTACAATCATGGCAATAGCACTATTGCAGAAGCAGGTTTTGCTAAGGATGATGGCTATGTTATGTGGACTATTGCATTGGAAGCCGGTGCAACAGGTAATAACATCCTTAGAGATATAGCATCGCCCGATAAGGCGTATGCCGCAACCCCTGATCAATTACAGGAGATATTCCAAGCGATTGCAGGAAAGATAAATAGCGCCGTTAAAGACGCTTCGGTCTCTGATCCGATGGGTACAGGCTTTGTTATTCCCATTGGAAGCGTAAGTGATATTCAAGCGTCGCAAGGAGAAGCAACCTACGATGCTGCAACGAGAAAGATTAGCTGGAATATTGGAACGTTGACTAGGCCTATCGCTACCGGGTCAGATATCAGGTATGCCGAGATACATTATCGAGTAGAGATTGATGACGGCATACTTAATGCCCAAGGTGAGGATGGAAATTATTCGACTAATGGTAATGCAACAGTGAAATATACTGATGCGACAGGCAATGAACAGGAGAAACCATTCCCTGTTCCGAAGGTGGATCCCACTCTATTAATCGTTGAAAAGCATCTTTACGATAAGAATGGCGATGAAGTTACAAACAATGATGACCAAGTATTTGCCGTTCGCATAACTAGTGATCGAGGATATGACAAAACTTATCAGCTCAAGGCTGGAGAGCGTAAGGTTATGACCAATATTCGCCTTGAAGATACTTATACAGTAGAGGAAGTGGGATACCCAGCAGGTAAGAGTGCAGCTGATTATCTAACTGAATTCAATATATATAATACTGCAACTAATACTTTTCAGATTCGTCAGAGTGCTCCTGATTCACCGGTTTCCATTACCAATCGTGAGATTCCTACGCTCACACTCAAAAAACAAGTGACAGGAACGCTTGGAGATAAGACGAAAAAGTTTAACTTCCATCTGTCTATCACACGAGACTCTACTACTATCCTTGACGCTGCGCAGATTAGCCTTGCAGATGGCGAGTCTAAAAGCATCAAAGAAGTACTGCCGGCTGGCGTAGTTTTGCAGCCCAACGATAATATAGTTATCACGGAAACTTCGGGAGATGGTTACAATACCACCTACGCTATTGATAACGGATCTATACAGGATGGCACGGGCACAACAGCCACATTTTCCCTTCTGGGTGATACAACAGTATCATTTAAAAACGAAAAAATGGATGTACCTCTGACGGGCTTAACAAGCCTAACTGGCAATTCAGTTTTGCCACAGGTCATCGCATTTGGAGGAGCAATCTCGATATTATCCGTTGTTATTACGCGTCATCGCGGTCTGAAACGGGAGGAGTGATGCCCCAGCGTATTGCAGCTCATGACCCCACTAGTCAGCTCATCACAGATATGGTTAAACAAGAAAAAAGTAATCCATCTTTAGTTGTTGAATTGATTTTACTGGCTCTTAAGTTGGCATTTGTTGTGGGTTTTGTTGCCATGGTGCTTCTATTTTTCTTTGGTATCGTGCAGGCTCCTGATGAAAGTATGGCTCCAGCACTACGTGAAGGCGATTTAGTTGTGTTTTATCGCCTGCAGAAAGACTATAGAGCAGGAGATGTAGTGGTGGTACATGATGGGCAGCAAACAGAGCTGCGACGGGTTATTGCGGTAGCGGGTGATGTGGTGGATTTTTCGGAAGATGGCTTGGTGATTAACGGCTATCGTCAGAGTGAAAAAAGGATCTACTTCGAAACCTTGCCATTTTCAAAAGGTATTAGCTACCCAGTGACGGTAGATAAAGGACAGGTCTTTTTGATGGGTGACAATCGTCCTGAGTCAAAAGATAGCAGGCTATACGGTCTGGTCGAGATTGACTCGGGTACTGAAGGCGAGGTAATGACGGTCATTCGAAGAAGAAATTTTTGAGGACCGCTTACATAGATGGGTAGGACGCGCGATATCGCGCTATATGGAAAGGAAAAAAATGAAGAAACAGAGAAAGATTGTAGGTATCGCGCTTGCTGCCTTACTTGCTTTGTCGCTTACCCCTGTGAGCGCTCATGCAGTTACTGCTATTCCTAATGTCGAAAAAACACTTAATTCTAATCCTGGCACCACAGTAACCGCCACATTTAAGTTTGAAGCTACGCCAGTTGCATTGAGTACTGGCAACGGTAATGAACAGACATATATGGATGGTCCCGATGTCACCATTAATGACATCACACTTACTAACGCTACAAATACCGAAAATAATAATGGCTCTACCAGTATTGTTTTTAGTAAAAATGGCATGACTGGCGAAGCTGCCTTTCCTCATGCAGGTATATATGCTTGGACGATTAAAGAGACGCCAAATACTTATAACGGTATAGGCACGGTTGATTATGACTCTCAGGTATATACGCTCATTGTTTCAATAGGCAATGGTAACAATGGCCTAACATATGAGTCTGTAGTGGTCGTGAAAGGTGAAGCAACAAGCGTAACGAATGACAATAAGGAAAGTGGTGGCGCAATTCCTTTTGTGAATAAATACACCAAGAAGACCGATGATGATACTGCTAAGAATGTAGACCTAAAAATTGATAAGAAGGTTGAAGGCAATCAGGGCGATAAGACCAAGATGTTTGACTTCACCATCACATTTACCGCACCTGATGTTCTGCCTAACGGGAAAGATGCTGCTACCGTACTCAATGACATTACCACAGCAGTTGCCAATGGTGCCGAGGTGACCCCCCAGGCAGCAAGTGGTACCACGCGTACCTTTACCTTTAAGGCACACGATGCTTCTGATGTGACCTTCCAGGGCATACTTGAGGGCACCACCTACACTATTTCTGAAACTGCAGTAGATGGTTATAACCAGTCATATAGCGCGGTTGCGAATGGTCAGAATTCTACAGAACAAGCTAATTTGCTTATTGGTGAAAATGAAAATAAAGGTTCGATGACCAATACATACAACGACGTGACTCCTACTGGTCTTGTGCTCAACAATCTTCCCTTCATTTTGATGGGCGGCATGGCAATTGCTGGCGTAGTGCTCTACGGTGCTGCAAAGAGGAAGCTTGAGCAGTAAATGAATCAACAGCTACCCCGTCGGCTGGCGCGCGGTGTCATTCGACTTACAAGTTGGTTGGTCGATGGGGTAGTACTCTCTGTTTTGATGCTGGTACTTTGTTTTACAGCATATGCAGTACTAGACAACAACCGAGTGGTAACACAGGCAGATAGCGAGCAATACGAGTCATATCGTCCCAAAACAAACGATGATCCAAGTTTTGATGAGTTGGTTACCGCAAATCCGGATGTGTTGGGGTGGTTGACCTTATATGGGACAGGCATTGATTATCCTCTTGTTCAAGGTACAAACAATAGCGAGTATCTTAATGTCAATCCTATGGGAAAGTTTGCCCTATCAGGCTCCCTTTTCTTGGACTTTCGCTGTAAACGGGATTTCTCTGCACCAAGCACAATTATCTTTGGGCACCACATGGAAAACTCTCTTATGTTTGGGGACCTAGATAAGTATGGAGGCGCTACATACTTTAACAAATATCGCTTTGGAAACATCTATTTTGGCGGCAAAAATCATGGTGTAGAAGTATGCGCCTATTTGCTTGTGGATGCTTACGACAAGGTGGTTTATAGCACTACGGTAGGAGTTTCTCCAGCTACAGAAGAGTTTCTTGCCTATCTCAAGAAAGCAGCCAAATACTGGACTGAGGGAGCGCTAAGTAGTGATGATCACATACTTGTGTTGTCTACCTGCGGATCGGGTACTAATGATCGTCATGTTGTTATCGCAAAGATTGTGGACAGAACGTTTGATAATTCTTACATCGAAAAAAGCGTAGAGCGTAGTTTGAGCGGAACAGTTGGTAAAGGACTTGCCCTCTGGGCAAAAATTGGCTTGGGACTTTTGGTATTTCTGCTACTTGCGTGGGTCGTAGGCGCTCCCACACGTAAGCGAGACAAAAAGATCCGTCAGACAAGAGAGGATGAACTGTCATGAAAATCAGAGTAAAGAAAAAAACGTTAAGCTCTGTTTTTACTATGCAGCTATTTGTCCTATGCCTGACGATGTTGGCGATATTTTCCCCCGCGACAAAGGCATATGCCGATGGTTCAATTGAGGCGTTAACAATACGTCAAAGTGTTACGACAAAAGGAAACGTGCCTAAAGATTTGGACCTAGCTTTCAGCTATGAGTTGATTGCGGAGGAGAATGCGCCGTTACCTATCAATTGTCCAGGCTCCTCTTGCGTCTTTGAACTGTCTGGCAATCAAAGCAAAACATTTACCTTGACAGTAGATGACACACAGACTGGCTCTGACATCCTAATCTTTCCAAAGACAGGGGTATATAGCTACCAGATGCGTTGTACAACTGAGCCTTTTGAGGGCAAGGGCATTTTGAGTGTCGATAATGGTGTATATCGTATTCGTGTTGCTATCGAAAATGATGGAGATGCAGGCCTACGAGTAGGCTGGGTCGAGATTAAAGACGAAAAAGGGGAGAAACCCGAAAGTATTGTCTATACCCATTCCTACGAAGGCGTAGAGCAGCCTAAAAAACCTAGTAAACGCCTTAGCATCTTTGGCATAAAGCTACCTCAGACAGGCGATGCTGTATGGGGGCTTATTCAAATGAGTGCTACAATTTGCGCTGTTGGCGTGGTGCTCATCGTAATTGGTGTTGTAGACCGTCGTCGCAGACGTGATCAAAAATAGAGTTTTTTATACTCAAAAATTTAGCTTACAGTAGTTAGGCTCTACCGTTCGCATGGGAGCTACGATCGAGTGTATGGCGTATTTTCTATAATGGAAATACGCCATACATATTTGACTACGCACCTATCACGAGGGGACTGTCATGTCTGATTTGCGCTACGTTATTGCTCTTGATCAGGGAACAACCTCTAGTAGGAGTATTGTTTTTGACCAAAACCAGCAGGTAGTTGGTATGGCGCAGCGTGAGTTCACGCAGTTTTTTCCTGAAGAAGGCTGGGTTGAGCATGACCCACGTGAAATCTGGGCAAGTCAGATTGGCACGATGAACGAAGCCGTTGCGGTGTCGGGTATTGACCCCTCCTGTATTGCTGCAGTTGGTATCACCAATCAGCGTGAGACAACCGTTATTTGGGATCGCGCGACTGGAGAACCCATCTATGACGCTATTGTCTGGCAGTGTCGTCGCACGGCGGGGATTGTTGATGAATTAGTGCGCCAACCAGGCATGAAAGAGCATATTCGTGCCACAACAGGTCTGCTTCCTGACGCCTATTTTTCTGCAACCAAAATCCGCTGGATTTTAGACCATGTTTCTGGTGCTCAGGCGCGCGCCGAGCGTGGTGAGCTTGCCTTTGGCACTATTGATTCTTGGCTCGTGTGGAAACTTACGGGCGGCTCGGTACACGTAAGCGATGTGAGTAATGCAAGCCGTACGATGCTTTATGACATCCACCGCCTTGACTGGGACGATGCAATTTTGCGTGCTCTTGATATTCCGCGCGCGCTACTGCCCGAGGTACGTTCCAACAGTGAAATTTACGGTTACACCGATTTTATGGGTCAGCGCATTCCCGTTGCAGGTATGGCTGGCGACCAGCAGGCGGCGCTCTTTGGTCAAGCTTGTTTTGATGTAGGTGATGCAAAATGCACCTATGGTACCGGCTGTTTTTTGTTGATGAATACAGGTGGCAAGGTCATAACCAGCGAAAATGGTCTGCTTTCTACTATTGCCTGCCAGATTGATGGCAAGACAAGCTATGCGCTTGAAGGATCGGTATTTGTGGGTGGGTCGTTGATCCAATGGCTGCGCGATGGCCTTGGCCTTATTCGCCATAGCTCCGATACAGGCAAACGTGCTGCAAACGTGCCTGACACGGGCGGCGTATATTTGGTGCCAGCCTTCACTGGTCTTGGGGCGCCATGGTGGGATATGTATGCGCGCGGCACAATAGTTGGCATTACGCGTGGTACAACCGCCGACCATATCATTCGTGCAGCTGATGAGGCTATTGCGTATCAGGTTGCTGACTTAGTGCATGCGATGGAGGCTGACACAGGCTCGCCGCTGACCGCACTCCGTGTTGATGGAGGGGCTACTCGTGATGCATTTCTCATGCAGTTCCAGTCTGATATTTTGGGCAAGCAGGCCCTGCGTCCACGCATCCTTGAGACAACGGCACTGGGTGCTGCTTGTTTAGCGGGGCTTGCCACAGGCGTGTGGGATGGTCTTGATGACATCAAGCAACGATGGAGCCTGGGCCATCGCTTTGATCCGGCGATGGATGCAGCACACGTGCAATGGCTGGTCGATGGCTGGCATCGTGCAGTTGAGCGCAGCCGCGGATGGATTCAGCCTGCATAGAGGCCTTGAGTTATAAACTCGGCCTCGTTGCTTCGCATGCTTGCCACATCAAAGCGCCGCGGCACACAACTAAAGCTATTCGGTTACTACTGCTGTACCCGAGACGGTTACCATGAGCATAGTGCCGCCCTCACCGAGAGCTTCATAGTCATAGCGCACGCCAACAACAGCAGTGGCACCCATTGCAAGGGCGCGCTCGCTCAGCTCGGCAAGAGCGGTTTCACGTGCTTCAATGAGTTCTTCTTCATAACCTGCAACGCGGCCTCCAATAAGATTGCGGATGCCTGCAGCAAAATCGCGTGCAAAATTGATGCCTGCAATGACCTCCCCAAAAACAAGACCTTTATACTCCTTGATAGGGTGTCCTTCAATGCTGGGCGTTGTGGTGATAATCATGGCAGTTCCCTTCTGACGCTTAGCTTAATAAATTGTATTTTATGGATGTAGCTTTCGTAGTTCTTACGCTTAGCTTAATAAATTGTTTTTTACGGATTTAGCTTTCGTAGCGAAGTGATGGGGCCTCCTCAGAAGATGGTTCGAGTTTCGAAGTCAGCAAGCATAAAACCGCAGGTCACATTTTCCGCTGGCTCGAGAGACGAACCATCTGTGTAAAACGATGGGGCCTCCTCAGAAGATGGTTCGAGTTTCGAAGTCGGCAAGCATAAAACGGGGGTGCGCCCCAAATA